>NZ_JABFBC010000002.1:600000-894530 GCF_013093415.1 Halovulum dunhuangense | reverse complement strand
ATCTCTCAGCATAACCAAACCACAAGACGCCGCCCTCACGGGCGGCGTTTGCGTTTTGGGCGAAGGCGAGGATCGCGGCGAGTGTCCCGACGAGCGTGACATTGCAGACACAGAACCCCGACGCCCCGTGTCAACCAACGGCGCCTGACCCCGAGCCACACCAAACTCAAACACCACCCCAGTCCCGCGACTCGATCCCGTACTTCCGGATCCGCGAGTAAAGCGTCGTCGGCCGTACGCCCAGGATCGCCGCCGCCCCGTCCGGGCCGAACACCTTGCCCCCCGTCTCGCGCAGGCAGGAAATCAGGTTCGCCACCTCGAGCTGGCGCAGATCCTGGTCGGTCAGGATCGTCGCGGGCCCCGCGGTGCCCTGCGCAGGGACGGCCGGTCCCTGGACGTCGACCACCAGCTTGCCCCCCGTGGACACGATGGCCCCGCGCTCGATCACGTTCTCCAGTTCGCGGACGTTGCCGGGCCAGTGATACTGCATCAGCGACCGGATCGTGCCCTGGGTGATCACCGGCTCCGTGCGGTTCAGCCGGCCGCAGGCCAGTTTCAGGAAATGCGCCGCGAGTTGCGGGATGTCCTCGGGCCGTTCGCGCAGGGGCGTGCAGGCGATGGGAAACACGGCGAGGAAAAAATACAGATCCTCGCGGAACCGCCCGGCCGACACCTCCCGCTCCAGGTTGCGGCTCGACGAGGCGATGATCCGCAGGTCCACCGCGCGCGGCCGCTCCTCTCCTATCCGCACGACGGCGCGTTCCTGAAGCGCTGTCAGCAGGCGGCCCTGGTGTTCCAGCGGGATCTCGGCCACCTCGTCCAGGAACAGCGTCCCGCCATGGGCGAGTTCCAGCATGCCCGGCCTGTCCCGCAGCGCGCCGGTAAAGGCGCCGCGCACATGGCCGAACAACTCGCTTTCGACCCCGTCCGGGGAAAGCGCCCCGCATTTCACCCGGATCAGCGCCCTCCGCCGCCGGTCGCTCGCCTTGTGAACGGCCGAGGCGACCAGCGACTTCCCGGTGCCCGATTCGCCCGTGATCAGCACGTTCGCGTCGGTTCGCGCCACCAGGTCGATCTGGGTCCTGAGCTGCCGTATCGCGGGGGCCGCACCGATGATGTCGTGATGCGCCCGCTCGGTGATGATCTCTTCCTGCAGATAGGCGTTCTCCTGCTCCAGCCGGTCGCGCAGCGCCGCCACCTCGTCCAGCGCCTCGCGCAGGCGGCGCTCGTTCTCCTTGCGCTCGGTGATGTCGCGGAAGATCACGACCGCACCGGCCAGCACCTGGTTGTCGTAGATCGGGGTCGAGACGTATTCGACCTGGATCGGCTTGCCGTCCTTGCGCCAGAACACCTCGTTCTCGATCCGGTTCACCTGCTCGTAGCGGAACGACTGGTAGATCGGGCACTCGCGCGAGGGGTAGACATCGCCGTTCAGGTGGTGGTGGTGGATCATCGTGTGAATGTCCCGGCCCAGCAGATCTTCGCTGGTCCAGCCCAGCATTTCCTGCGCGGCGCGGTTCACGAAGGTGGTCTTTCCTTCCGCGTTCACCCCGTAGATCCCTTCGCCCGCCGCGTTCAGGATCAGCTGGTTCTCCATCTCCAGCTCGCGAAAGAAGGCCTGGGTGCGCTGCCATTCCAGGATCCCCGCGCTCTGTATGCTGGCGGCCTCGGCGATCTGGGTATGCGCCTCCATCTCCTCGAGATCGATCAGCACCAGCAGGAGCAATGTCTCCGCGCCCTCGGTCATCAGCCGGCCCCGGACCTCTACCCGCAGCGGGGCGCCCGTGGCGTCGTGCAGGTCCAGCCCCCGGGTCCAGTGCTGGCCGTAATGCGCGACCGCGTCGGCAAAGACGATCAGGTCGGGCACACGCCGCCGCAGGTAGCCGGCGAAGGGGCGGCCACAGGGATCTTCCTTGAGCAGCTTCACGGCCAGCATGTTCGCGGCGCGGATGCGGTCCTGCCCCGGCTCGATCAGAAGCGCGGCGCAGGGCGAATGGGCGATCAGTGAATCGGCGGGTTCCGGCATGGGGACAGGATGCCTGTGGCATGTCGCGCGGGCAACGAAAATTCGTAATTTATGAAATATCGCAACTCAGCATTGCCGGGTGTGATGGTTAATGCATTGAAAAGCTACAGGAAAATAGGGGTCAACGATTTACCCTGCCAGCTTTGTTCCAGGCCCACTGCCCGTCTAGCTTTTGAGCAGACGCAAACAACAGGGGGCCATCATGCCGATCAAGAGCCTTGGAGATCCGTTCAAGCCCGAAACCGATCTGCGACACGGCGCCGAGTGCGGCTGCGGCGATTGCCGCGCGACCGCCGCGGCCCATGTCCACGCCGCCGATGCCAGCCGCGAGGCAATGCTCGAGCGCGCCGTCGAAAGCGCCATCGTGCGCTCGGTCTTCGGCCATAACGAACTGAACCGCCGCTCCTTCATGGGAATGGTGGGCGGGACCACCTTTGCCGCTGCGCTGGCCTCGGTCCTGCCGCTCGACAAGGTCAAGGCCGCCATCCTGGACGAGCTTGGCCCGCCCGAGAAGCCCGACCTCAACATCGGCTTCGTGCCGATCACCTGCGCGACACCGATCATCATGGCCCAGCCCATGGGCTTCTACGAACGCTACGGCCTGAACGCGCAGGTCATCAAGACCGCCGGCTGGGCGGTGGCGCGCGACAAGTCGCTGTCGGGCGAATACGACGCAAGCCACATGCTGACCCCCATGCCGCTGGCCATGACCCTGGGCGCGGGCAGCGTGGCCGAGCCCTACATCATGCCCGCGGTCGAGAACATCAACGGCCAGGCGATCGTCCTGTCCAACGAGCATCTGGACAAGCGCGACCCCCAGCAGTGGAAGGGCTTCACCTTCGGCGTGCCCTTCGAATATTCGATGCACAACTTCCTGTTGCGCTACTACGTCGCCGAGCACGGGCTCGATCCCGACACCGACATCCAGATCCGCGTGGTGCCGCCGCCCGAGATGGTCGCGAACCTGCGCGCGGGCAACCTCGACGGCTATCTCTCGCCCGACCCGTTCAACCAGCGCGCGGTCTGGGAAGGGATCGGCTTCATCCACACCCTGACCAAGGACATCTGGGAAGGCCATCCCTGCTGCGCCTTCGCCGCGCCCCTCAGCTTTGCGACAGAACTGCCCAACACCTACGGCGCGCTTCTCAAGGCGATCGTGGACGCGACGCAATACGCGTCCGACCCGGCGAACCGCAAGGAAATCTCCGAGGCGATCGCGCCCACCAACTACCTCAACCAGCCGGTGCCCGTCATCGAGCAGGTGCTGACCGGCACCTATGCCGACGGCCTGGGAGAAGTGAAGGTGGTGCCCGACCGGATCGATTTCGACCCGTTCCCCTGGCATTCGATGGGCGTCTGGATCCTGACCCAGATGAAGCGTTGGGGCTATGTCGAGGGCGACATCGACTACAAGGCCGTGGCCGAAGAGGTCTACCTTGCCGCCGACTGCAAGAAGATCATGGAGGATCTCGGCTACGAGGCGCCCGACGTCACCTACAAGTCGCATACGATCATGGGCAAGACCTTCGACCCGATGGCGCCCGAGGCCTATGTCGACAGCTTCGAAATCAAGCGGGCCTGAGCGATGAAGTCGCTCAGCCTGAACCAGCGCGCGGCGCTCCTGTCCCTCCTGATCCTGGCGGTCGGCCTCCTCCTGTGGGAGGCCGCCATCCCGGCCCAGAAGGCCGCCGGAGAGCTGACGCAATACGAGCTGCTGACAGGCGGCGGCGCGCCCAAGGCGGGCGTGCCACCCCCGTCCGAGATCTTTGCCAAGGCGTGGGAGCAGCTGTCGAACCCCTTCTACGACGCCGGCCCCAACGACAAGGGCATCGGCATCCAGATCGGCTATTCGATCTACCGGGTGCTGTCGGGCTACCTGATGGCCGCCGCCGTCGCGATCCCGCTGGGCTTCCTGATCGGCATGTCGCCCATCGCCTACAAGGCGCTCAACCCCTTCATCCAGGTGCTGCGCCCGATCTCGCCCCTGGCCTGGATGCCGCTCGCGTTGTTCATCATCCAGGACAGCGAGGCGTCGGCCATCTTCGTCATCTTCATCTGCTCGATCTGGCCCATGCTCATCAACACCGCCTTCGGCGTGGCGGGCGTGCGCAAGGACTGGGTGAACGTCGCCCGCACGCATGAACTGGGGTCGCTGAAGACAGCCTTCACGGTGATCCTGCCGGCGGCAGCCCCCACCATCGTGACCGGCATGCGCATTTCCATCGGGATCGCCTGGCTGGTGATCGTCGCGGCCGAGATGCTCGTGGGCGGGACCGGGATCGGCTACTACGTCTGGAACGAGTGGAACAACCTCGACCTGACCTCCGTCATCTTCTCGATCCTCATGATCGGCGTCGTCGGCATGGCGCTGGACTCCGCCTTCGGTGTCCTCCAGCGCGCCGTCGCCTACGCGGAATAAGGAGAGTTCCCATGTCCAAACCCTTTCTGAGCGTAGAGAACCTGACCCAGCGCTTCCCCGACTCCTCGGGCGGCACCACCACCGTCTTCGAGGAGGCGAGCTTCGGGATCGAGAAGGGCGAGTTCGTCTGCATCCTCGGCCATTCCGGCTGCGGCAAGTCCACCATCATGAACATCCTCGCGGGCCTGGCCGAACCGACCTCGGGCGCGGTGGTGATGGACGGGCGCGAAGTGTCCGGTCCCAGCCTCGACCGCGGCGTGGTGTTCCAGAACTACTCGCTGCTGCCCTGGCTCAGCGCGCTGAAGAACGTCAGCTTCGCCGTCGCCGCCCGCCACAAGGACTGGACCAAGGCACAGGTGCAGGACCATTCGCTCAAATACCTCGCCATGGTCGGCCTCGACGGCGAGGTGGTGCACCGCAAGCCCAGCCAGCTTTCGGGCGGCATGCGCCAGCGCGTGTCCATCGCGCGGGCCTTTGCCAACCAGCCGAAGCTCCTGCTGCTCGACGAACCCTTCGGCGCGCTCGACGCGCTGACGCGGGGCACGATCCAGGACGAGCTTCTGAAGATCTGGGCTGGCACCGAACAGACGGTGTTCATGATCACCCATGACATCGACGAGGCGATCCTCCTGGCCGATCGCATCCTCCTGATGACCAACGGCCCCTTCGCCCGCGTGGCGGAGTCGGTGGAAATCACCATCCCCCGCCCGCGCAGCCGCACCGAGATCGTGGAACACCCCAACTACTACGCGATCCGCAACCACCTGGTGCAGTTCCTCGGCGTCCGCTCGAAGGAACTGGCCGGCCAGCGCGAGGGGACGGGGCCCAACCGCCCCGAGACCGTGCGCATCGACCTGACCGGCACCGAAAGCGAACCGGAGCCGTCGCGCCCCGCGCTGCGCGCCATATCCCACTGATCCAACATCCAACCAAGGACCAAGACCATGAAAGACAGCTTCATGCCCGCCCCCGAGATGACCAAGGAAGACGTCACCGCCATGATCCTTTCGGCCAAGAAGCAGGCCGGGCTGAAATGGGAAGAGATCGCCGAAAAGATCGGCATGTCCCCGGTCTGGACCCACTCCGCATGCATGGGCATGAATGCCATGCCGCGCGACAAGGCCGAGGCGCTGGTCGCCGTCATGGGCCTGCCGCAGGAGGCGGCGTCGGTGCTGGAGGAGAGCCCGACCAAGGTCTGGGAACAGGCTGTGCCGACCGACCCCTGCATCTATCGCCTCTACGAGATCGTGGGCGTCTACGGCCCCACCATCAAGGCGATCATCAACGAGAAGTTCGGCGAGGGCATCATGTCCGCCATCGACTTCGACATGAAGATCACCCGTGTCGAGAACCCCAAGGGCGACCGGGTCAAGCTCGAGATGTCGGGCAAGTTCCTCGCCTACAACAACTGGTAAGCCCATGGGGCGGCCGCCCTTCGGGGTGGCCGCCCGATCCGCCCGGGCCTCAGCCCAGGGTGAAGCCCGCGCGCTTCAGGAATGCGCCCATCGCGTGGTTCTTCGGCTTCGAATACTGCGCCGTGCGCTTCGCGGTCCAGTTCCCCTGACCCAGGGCTTCGCGCCGCCGGTCGTACTCCGCCAGCGCCGCCGGATCGTCGCCCGAACCGAACCGCTCGGCATGCAGCGTCACCTCCAGCGGCAGGCGCGCGGTGATCGCCGCCTCCTCGGCCGGCCAGCCCAGGGCGAAGCCCGCGAAGGGCACCACCAGCGGCGGCAGTTCCAGCAGCGCGGCCACCTCGTCCACGTTCTCGCGGATGCCGCTCACCGCGCAACCGCCCAGGCCCGCCATGTTCGCCGCCGCCTGCAACCAGCCCAGCGTGATCGCCGCATCCGCCACGGCGTTCACCAGCTGATCGGCATGGGCGTTCGGAAACGGCAGGCCCGCCCGTTCCATCATCGCGACCAGCCGGCCTGCATTGCCGCACAGGATCAGGATGACGGGCGCGTCCCGCAGCCAGTCCGTCCCGGGCACCAGCCCCGCCAGCGCCGCGCGCCGGTCCGCGTCCCGCACCACCACGATGTCGCGCAGCTGCAGGTCGCTCTTGGATGGCGCCGAGAATGCGCAGGCGCAGACCAGCTCGACCAGCGTGTCCGGGACGGGACGATCGGCAAAGGCCCGGACGCTGCCATGCCCCGCCAGCGCCGCCAGCCGGTCCGCCTGCGCAGGGGCCAGATCCCCCGCCGCCGGAAGGGATCTGCCGAAGCGTTGCTCCAGCATTCCGTTCAAGGTCTCGCTCACCCGTCATCCTCCCCCGTTTCGCTGCGCGAGCCATATCACGCCCCGTGCCGCGATCAACGCCGCGCGATCGACCACAGGCGGCGACTTTCCGCCCTTGGTGCGTTATGCTCGGCGCGTTTGCCACGCGGGGTGGCAAGCCCCTGTAGGGTGCCGCCCTGCGCCAGGCAGCCATGAACAGCAATCGAAGGAGGATGAAGATGGCGAATTCATCGACCAAGACATCCGAAACCCGCTCCAGCGACGACACCGCCCGCGAGATCGAGCGCGAGGTCGCCCAGCTCCGCGAGGATCTGGCCACGCTGACCCGCTCGCTCCGCGATCACGGAACCGCCCGCTTCGACGAGGCGAAGCACCGGGTCGAGGACATGTCCGACGAGGCGATGGCCGAAACCCTGCGCGTGGTGCGCGACCTGCGCAAGCGCATCACCACCATCGAGCGCGACCTCGAGGGAAACGTCCGCGAGAACCCGATGTCCTGGGTTCTGGGCGCGCTGGGCATGGGGCTTCTGTTCGGCCTTCTCTTCTCCCGCCGCGACTAGGGCGGCTCGGGCAGGGCATGGCCGGAATAGGGGCGATGATCGGCCTCGGGCTGGTGCTGGCGCTACTGCTGGCGGTGGCCTGGGGGTTCGGGGTGGCGGCGCTGGTGGCGGCCCTTGCCGCACCGCTTGGCATGGCCGGCGCGCTGGCCGTGGCGGCGGCGCTTCATCTCGTGCTGGCGCTGGGCGCGCTTTTCGCCTTGCGCGCCCGCGCGCGGCAGGAGGCGCGCAAGCGCCGCGCCCGCGCGAACCTGGCCGCCGTCCTGCGCACCGCCACGGCCCTGATGCCCGCCCTCAAGGGCGGCAAGCAGCGCACCGGGCTTGGCATCGCGGTGGCGATGGTCGCCCTGGCGGTCGTCCTTGCCGGGCGCAAGGACGACGCCTGACGCCCGCTCACTCCATGATGGCGCTGGCGCTCGACCCGATCGACAGCACGATGATGATCGTGAGCAGGATCGAGGCGGCGCCCGCGCCCAGCCCGATCAGCGTCACCTTGCCGTCGCGCTCGACCTGGCCCACGCCGCAGATGAACAGCGACACGGCCGGGAACCAGCCGCTGAACGGGATCGGCAGGAACAGGGTGAACGCGATCAGGAACAGCGCCAGCCCCAGCCGGCGCTCGTGGCGCGGCGCGAAGATCCCCGTCATCCGCGGCTGCAACACCCGCTCCAGCCGGCGCGTCACGGGCCTGAGGCGCATCATCGTGCGCCGCAGCTTCTGCGGATCGACGGTGATCCGCGCCAGCCGCCCCGGCAGCCGCACATGCGGATAGCCCAGCGACATCTGCGCCGTGGCCAGCAGCACCGGCAGCGCCGTGATCAGCGACGATCCGGGCGGCAGCGGCAGCATCGTGACCAGCGAGAAGACGACGATCGCCCAGCCGAAGGATGTCTCTCCAAGCCCCGACAGAAGCCCGCCCAGCGTCACCGTGCCGGTGCGTTGCTGCGCGCGCGAGGTCCTCAGGATTGGCATGGACAATGACGGCCGGCGTCTCTTTCCGTTCTTTGCTGCCGTCATCAATGCCTCCTGAATACGGGCACAATATCGTCCTGCCGCCCGGTTTCTTCAAGCAAGCACCAGCGGCCCGGCCGATCGCCCCCTTGAGCCCCGGTGCCGCTTGCCGTCATGGTGGCCCGCGTCGGCAAGAAGGAAAGAGAGCATGCGCGCACTGATCCAGCGGGTATCCGAGGCAAGCGTCACCGTCGAGGGCGAGATCACCGGCGCCATCGGCCCCGGGCTTCTGGTGCTGGTCTGCGCCATGGCAGGCGACACCGATGCGGAATCGGCCTGGCTTGCCCGCAAGGTGGCGCAGCTGCGCATCTTCCGCGACGATCAGGGCCGGATGAACCGCTCGCTTCTCGACACGGGCGGCGCGGCGCTCGTGGTCAGCCAGTTCACCCTCGCCGCCGAGACGAAGGGCAACCGCCCCGGCTTTTCCACCGCCGCCGCCCCCGACGAGGGCCGCCGCCTCTATGAGCGGTTCATGGCGGATCTGGCGGGCCACGGCATCCCCGTGCAGGCGGGACGCTTCGGCGCCGACATGAAGGTCGCGCTCGTCAATGACGGGCCCGTGACGATCTGGCTCGACACCGCCCGCCGCTGAACTTGCGCTCAACCGGTCAGCCCCGCGTAGACCAGCTGCAACGAAATCGCCAGCAGCGCCAGTTCCACCAGCGCGAAGAACAGCCTTTCGGGCAAGAGCCGCGTCAGCCGGTACCCGGCCCAGGCCCCGAACAGCGCCATCGGCGCCAGCACCGCCCCCACCCGCAGATCGCTCAGGTCCAGCAGACCCAAAGCCACATAGGGCGGCAGCTTCATCAGGTTGATCGCCGCGAACACGATGGTCGAGGTGCCGGCAAAGACCATCTTCGGCAGGTTCTGCGGCAGCACATAGGCCTGGAAAGGCGGCCCGCCCGCATGGGCCACGAAACTGGTGAAACCGCAGACGCCGCCCCAGATCACGCCGCGCGGCACGGTCGCCGCGCGCGGGGCGGGCGGGCCCGCGATCATGCTGCGCAGCCGCGTCGCCAGGTAGTAAAGCCCGATCGCGCCGACCGCGATGCGCACCATGTTCTCGTCCGTCATGTCCGCGACGACCCAGCCCAGCAGGATGCCCAGCGCCGCCGCGGGGATCAGGATGGCCATGTTCCGCCTGGAATATTCCCGCCGGTAGAGCCACACGCCATAGGCATCGCTCAGGATGTAGATCGGCAGCAGCAGCGCCGCCGCCTCGAGCGGCGGCATGATCAGCGACATCATCGCCACGCTCAGGAAGGCGACCACCGGCACGCCGCCCTTGCCCGCGCCCACGAAGAAGGCGCCCAGCACCGCCGCAACCCAGAAGTAGACCTGCTCGCTCACCGTTCGGCGCCCCGTCCATCGATGAAGTTTCGTGTCATCCGCCTGCGTCCCGCCCGCCGGCCCGCCCACGCCGTGATCGGTCTTCGGCGCGAAACATGCAACCGCAATCTCCCGCCGCCATGGCCGGTCCCTATGCCGCTGAAAACGCGATACTCTTGTCGCGGTCGCACGGGCGGCCTAGTGTCTGGCGTCGCGGCCCTTTCGCCGGGGCCTGAAGCGGGGCGGCCTGATGGATCTGCGCGACCTGAGCTATTTCGAGACGATCGCGAGGACGGCCACCTATGACGAGGCGGCCGAGATTCTCGGCCGCACCAAGCAGGCGCTGACCAAGTCCGTGCGCCGGCTCGAGGCCGATATCGGCGGCACCCTCTTCGAAAGGGATGGCCGCGGCAAGGCGCTGACCGCGCTGGGGATCGCCCTTCTGGAACGGGCCGAACGATTGCGCCTCTCGGTGGACGACATCGGGCGCGAGATGGCCGACCTGGCCGGCGGCCGCACCGGGCTGGTCAGGATCGGCACCGGCATGACGCCCGCCAGCCACATCCTGCCCGCAGCCTGCCGCCAGCTGCGCGCGGCCGTTCCCGGCATCCGGCTGGAACTTGAGATCGGCAATTCCGATTTTCTTCAGGAACGGCTGCGGCATGGCACGCTCGACCTGATCCTGTGCCCGATGGATGGCGGCGATCTGTCGGATCTCGACGTGCGGGTGGTGCTCGACGAAACCGTCGTGGTCGCGGCCGGGGTCGACCATCCGCTGGCCGGGCGCGGGTTCGAGCTGGCCGAGCTGACGGAACATGGCTGGATGCTCCAGTCGCAATCCAGCGCCATGCGCGCCTGGCTCGACGCCGTCTTCACCTCGCGAAACCTGGCCCCGCCGCGCGTCATGGTCGAGACCGGCACCATCGGGGTCCTGACCCGTGTCGCCGAGGAAATGCAGCTGCTGACCTTCACCAGCCGGCGCAACCTGAACACCCTGGTCGAGCTGGCCCACCCCGAAACCACCATGCCGCGGCAATTCGGGCTCATGTCGCGGCGCGACGCCTATCTGCCGCCCGCGGCCCGCCGCCTGCGCGAATTCATCCTCGCGACCGTCGCGGCCGGCCCCGCATGATCACCGCGCAACTGACAAGGACATCGCAGGCATGACGACAACCGAACCGCTGAAGGTCATAACCTCGGGCGCCTTCGCCGCCGCGCTCGTGAAGCTGCTGCCGCACTACAAGGCACCCGACGGCACAGAGGTGGACGTCTCCTTCGGCTCCTCGCTCGGGGCCGCGCACGACTCGATCCCCACGCGCCTGTCCAAGGGCGAACGCTTCGATGTCTACCTGCTGGCCGAGGCCGCCGTCGCCCAGTTCTCGGAACAGGGCCATATCCGCCCCGACAGCCGGATCGACCTGGTCGAATCCCATATCGGCGCCTGCGTCCGCGAGGGCGACCCCGCGCCCGACATCTCCACCACCGAAGCCTTCCGCGAGACCCTTCTCGCGGCGAAATCAGTGGGCCACGCCGCCAGCGCCAGCGGCATCTACCTCTCGACCGAAGTGTTCCCCGCCCTCGGCATCGCCGAGCAGATGAAGAAGACCGCCTTCACCGTCTTCAGCGAAAGGGTGGGCACCATCGTCGCCCGAGGCGAGGCGGATCTGGGCTTCCAGCAGATCAGCGAGATCCTTCCCATTCCGGGCGTCAAGCTGATCGGCCGGCTGCCCCCCGAGTTCCGCCGCCCCTTCCACTTCTGCGCCGGGATCGGCGCCGGGACCGACAAGCTCGACCGCGCCAGGCACCTCCTGCGCTTTCTCGCCTCCGAGGAGGCGGGGCCGATCATCCGCGAGACCGGCCTCGACCCGCTGTTCCCCGAGGTCCGTTAACCGCTTCAGTGGCGGCGGTCGTCCTCCCCCTCCAGCGCGCGGCGCAGCCGCCGGATCGTCACCGCGCGCGCCTTGTCGTCGGCCTCGGCCCTGAGCGTGTCGTTGATGTCGAGGATCAGCTTCGACAGGTCGTTGTGCCAGTCGAGCCGCGCCATCCCCTCGCGCGGCAGCCGCGGCGCAGCCCCCGCCAGCCGCACGGCGCCGTTGGGCGTCAGCTCGAAACTCTCGTCCAGCGCGGGCACCAGCACATCCTCGGGGGCGAGGATGCCGTTCAGCCGCGCGGCCAGCCCCGCGATCGCCTCCGGCTCGCCATGCACCAGGAAAGCCTGCTGCGCCAGCGGCAGCCGCGCCTTCACCCAGGCCGCCAGCTCCGGCCCGTCGGCATGGCCCGAATACAGGTCGATGGACCGGATCCGCGCCCGCACCTTGTATTCGTCGCCCTGGATCCGCACCGAGCGCGCCCCCTCCTGCAGGATGCGGCCCAGCGTGCCCGTCGCCTGGTATCCCACCAGCAGCACCGTCGCCTCGTCGCGCCAGAGCCAGTTCTTCAGCCGGTGCCGGATCCGCCCCGCCTCGCACATGCCGCTGGCGGCGATGACGATGTGAAACCCCTTCACGGAATCGAGCGCCTTGCTCTGCTCCACCGTCTCGGTGAAATGCAGGTTCCGCGACGACAGCCCCTCCATCAGCGCGCCACCCCCTTCCAGCGACCGGCTGTGGCGGGCAAAGATCCGCGTGGCCTTGGTCGCCAGCGGCGAATCCACATGGATCGGGATCTGCGGCAACTCCCCCTCGGCCATCAGCTGGCTCAGGTCCGCGATCAGCTCCTGCGCGCGCTCCACCGCGAAGGACGGGATCAGCAGCGCGCCGTTCGGGTTGAACGCCGCCTTCACCTCGTCGCGCAGAAGCGCCCGCCGCCGCGCGGCCGTCGCATCCTCTCGGTCGGTGTCGCCATAGGTGCTTTCGCAGACCAGGTAATCGATCCCCGATGGTCCCTCGGGGTCGGGATGCATCAGCTTGTAGTCCGGCCCGATATCGGCCGAGAACAGCAGCCGCAGTGCCGGATCCGCCAGTTCCACCTCGACCGAGGCGGACCCCAGCAGATGCCCCGCATTCCAGTACCGCGCCCGCACCCCCGGCCCGACGGAAAACCACGCGTCGTAGGGCTGCGCCCGGAACAGGCCCAGGCATTCCGCCGCATCCTCGCCCGTGTAGATCGGCTCTACCGCATCGCGGTCACGCGCGCGGTTGCGGCGGTTCAGCTGTTCCACCTCGTATTCCTGGATATGTGCGCTGTCGGGCAGCATCACGCTGCACAGGTCCACCGTCGGCTCCGTCGCGTGGATCGTTCCGCGAAACCCGTCGCGCACCAGCTTCGGCAACAGCCCCGAATGGTCGATATGCGCATGGCTCAGGATCACCGCGGCGATCCGCTCGGCCCGGAACGGAAAGGGCCGGTAGTTCAGCTCCTTCTCGGTCTTGGATCCCTGGAACAGCCCGCAATCGATCAGCACGGCGCCATGGGCCGTCTCCAGCCGGAAACAGGATCCCGTCACGCACCCCGCGGCTCCGTGAAAGGTGAGGATGGGGTTGGTCATGGGGCCACCTTCCTGCTAGTGCCGACCGATGGCGGTCATGCCAGCACTCGCGGACGGCCGATGTCAACGGACAGCTGCCGATCCAGCGGCAGCCGCCATCATCCGGCCGCGCGATGTCGTGTGTGACCGTTCCTGGCGGCCCAATTCAGCGCCCGGGCATCCTCCGGGTTATTGGCAAGGTAGGATGACACGAGTTCGCTCGCTTCCGCAGGCCGGCCGGTTTGCGAAAGCACCTCGTGCAGAAGGCGGGTCGCGTTCCAGTTCGCCCCCCCGCTCAGTTCGAGAGCCGACCTGAGCGCCAGTTCCGCGGCTTCGCTGTTTCGCAGCGCCATCTGGACCCGAGCCAGGACCATGAACGCCCAAACCGTCTTCTGAAAGTCGGCCGCCGATTGCGCGTGCGGCAATGCAGCCTCGTGTTCACCCTCCGAATGCAGCACCTCGGCCAGCAGAAGCGCCGCGTTCCACGTTTTCCCGTCCAGGTCGAGCGCCGCCCGGAAGGATCCTTCCGCGAGAGCATTCTTCCCCGACAACTGCAGGTGCCGCCCCCGGGCGACATGAAGTGACGCCGACGAAAACCCCAGCGCATCCGCCTCTTCCAGCAGGCTGGCGGCTGACTCGCGGTCCTGGCGCCGAAGAAAATGCCATGCCGCCTCGGCGGTCGCATCGGGCCCTGCCTCCAGGGCGCTATCCGAAAGATTTCGTTCGACCACCGGTTGAAGGTCGTCGCGCCCGAACCGCCGCGCCGCCTGGGCGCGGGCCAGTGCCACCATGAATATCCGTGCCACCTCCGCCGGCACCCTTGCCAGCTCCTGTTCGGTGGCGGCGAATTCCTCCGGCAGATCCGCTTTCTCGTACCGGACCCGGAACAGGCGCGGATCGGCCGGGTTGATCCCGGCGGCTTCTGCAACCAGCCGCTCGATCTCGGGCTTCTCTATCTCGCTGCACCAGTCCTCGGCATTTGCGAGAAGAATGCCGACCAGGAAATCCTGCACCTCCCTGGGGTCGTGTCGACCCGGGCTTGATGGAACCGCGAACCGTTCGGCCATTTGCTCGATGACCGAGCCCTTCGCCATTTCCGCGTCCTTCGGAATATCGATCCGCCGAAGAAGTTCATGCCAGAGGTGAAGACAGTAGACGTCCTCGCGCGCCAGTAATTCCATTAGCTTTTCGGCATGCCCGGGGATGAACGGTCTGTAGAACTCCCACCATGGGACCGGACAGAAGTAGTCGGCCGGCACAACGTGCTTCTGGTAGCCCAGTTCACGGACCTTTCGATCGACCAGGGCGGGCCCAACTTCGAGAAAAGCGATGCCATCTACGTCGCGCGCCTCGATGTCGGCTATGCATTCCGCCAGGAACCTGTCGCCCGCGGGGAACTTCAGAAGTTGCGTGCTCGGCTGGACCAATCCCGGTCTTACAGTCTCCGAGCAGATCAGAACCTCCTGGTCGAGCGGAAGCGGACGGACGCAGATCAGGTCCGCATCTGCCCACACCCCACCCCGCTGGAACAGCAACTGGAAGCGGAAGTAATCCGAAAATCCCGCAACGCTTCCCTTTTCCGGACCATGGCCGTGGTGCCAGACCATATGCTCCGGGACGATCTCGCGGGCGTCCTTCCTCACGACACCATCCGGCAGATCCATTGGCTCTTCCGAATAGGTGTAGAGGTGGTACTCATGGCCAGCCGAAAGAAACGACTGCATCGAAATCTTTTCGATGCGGCTGATGTTGGAGCCGATCCAAAGCGACTGAACTAATTCAGAAGCGTGCATTTTTCATATTACGTCTTTGGAAAGACCCATGATGTCTTCCGATGTTCCAATCAGTACAGGCTCGCCGAAAAGGTGGAAGTCAGATGCGTGCCAGGTGTGCTGTGACTTGTCGGCCTTGCGATTCATGATGTAGTCGAATGGGTCGCCGGCTATGACCGTCCCCCCGTCGCGCATTATCTTTTCGGCAAAGATGATGTCTTCGCTTCGTTCCACCGTCTCGCAGTACTGATACCGTTCCCGGATGTCTGTGCGAAAGCCTTGGGTGCCGCCGGTGCCACCCAGCCCCTCGTCGAAGTACTTTCCAGAGCTTATAAGATAGACCCGGCCAATCTTCTCGAAGTGCACAAAGTGAGATTTCTTGTAAACAAGGTCAACCTTTGTTCCTTCGAGTATCCGAACTGTATTCACTACATGGTTTCGAAGGTAGGTGTCATCGGAATCCATCCGCAGGATGTACTTGCCCTTGGCGAGTGCCATGCCGGAATTCAGGATATGACCGATCGTCCCGTGGGCAACCGGGACAATGCGTGTCGATCTCATCGAGCCAAGCACCTCCTGGGTCTTTCTACCGTCAGCGAGCGGCCCGTTTGGCAGGACGATGACCTCCATGTTCGAATAGGTCTGCCTCAGGACATTCTGCCTGATATTCTCCAGGTCCTGCTCGCGATGCACGGGGATGAGCAGGGTCACAAGGCAATCGGGGGTCGGCCCCAGCGCGCGTGACAGTTTCTGCGCCATGTCGCGCTGGATCTCCAGCATGACCCGGTTCGATCTCCGATCCGATATCGTTGCGATTTTTTCCAGAAGACAATCGAAACGGTGGCCCGTTCCGGCATTCGTGATGGCCGCCCTGATCGCGTCGGAATACGAAAGCAGAAAGAAGACCAGCTTCTCTGTCAGCTTCATCTCGTCGGCAAGATGCAGGATCCGCTCCACCGCCTCGTCCACCCCGCCCTCCGAGAGTGCGACATAGAATTGAAGTATTTCAACGAGATCCGTTTCGTTGGAATGCTCCATTCTCACAAGAATCCTGGATGCCAGCATTGCTCGCAGCCGGTCGTCATTGACCAGCGAACTCCCCTCCAGGACGCCCTGAAGTTGTTCGTCCGTGAAGCTGTCATAGCCGGAATAGTTTTTCAGAAGCTCTTTTGCCTGTTCGTACTCACCCTGGTTGGTCAGGGTGAAGAATGCGGACATGAGTTCCTGTGCGCTTTTAGGGCCCGGGCTCTCCGCGCCGAGTGTTGTCTTCAGGTACCCGTCAAAGTCGCCGGACTCGAGGCTGAGTCGGTTCTGCGCGGCCCTCGCCACCTCCGGGTGAGAGTCCAGCGCCGCCAGGATCCTGTCGAGCTTTGCCGGGGTGGGATTGTCGATCAACAGGTCCGGTAGAACCCGTTGAAGCCCCGCGATCATGTTTTCCGGGGTCAGGCGATAGACGGCTTGAAGCGCCAGGCGCCGCGCACTTTCAGTATCGCCCGCAGCAAGGGCGACCCTTGCGATCAGCAGGGACATTCCCGGTTTGCCGGCGATGAGCGACGGCTCGTTCAGCAGGCCTTGCGCCAGTCTGTACGCGTCCTGGATTCGCCCATCTTCGCCAAGCCATTTGAACCCAAGACCATAGGCCTGCACCAGGGCAGACTTGTCCGCAGAACCTTCGAGGAATTCCTCCAGCCTTTCGACAGCGGTCCGCGGGCCGTGCATCTTTTCCAGTGCCTTGAACCTCAGGACCGCAGCGCCGTCGTGCTTCGGGTCGCGCTCCAATACCTGTGCCGTGATGTCGAGCACCTTTTCGAGCCGCTGGGTATCGAAGTAGATCCTTGCCAGCTGTATGCGCGCGCCATTGCCCAGGCGGGGATGGTCCAACATCCCCTCCAGCACCGCAATCGCCTCCTGTGTCCGGTGCACGCGGTGCAGCGCGGCTGCGTATTCCAGCGTCATCATTGCCCACTGGGGAAACCGGGCGTGCCCGTCCGCCGCGATTTCCAAGGCCTCCGCGGCGCGGTTCTCGGCGCCAAGGGCGCGGGCCAGCCGCAGCCAGGCGCGGTTTTCCGTGGTGCCGTCCGCGATGGCGCCGCGCAGAAGGGCTATCGCCTCTTCGGTCTCGCCGCGCGGCAGCAGCAGCTCCGCCAGTTCGAAGGCGGCGGCGGGGTCCGGGACCAGCTTCAGCACCAGCCGGTAGTTGCTGATGGCCAGGTCTGTCTGGCCGGCTTCCTTCTGGGTGCGCGCGATCATCAGCAGCAGCGACGCCGCCGCCTCCTGCGGCGCGCCGGCCTCGCGGGCGGCGCGGGCAATCCGGTCCGCGGGCGTGTCCTGCCGCTCTTCATCGGCATCGGCCGTGGCATCCGGCATCGCATGCGCGAACAGCTGGCTCAGCGTCTGGTCGTCGAAGATATCCTTTGCGCGGTGCCGATCCGTGTCGCTTGCCTGGGCTTGCGCGTCGGCTTCGCTGTCCCGGCCCTGCGGAAGTCCCGCTGACGGTCCATCCGAATCGGTCTGGTTCTTGGTTCCACCCGCGCCGTCGCCACCAGAATGGGACCCGCCACGCTCAAAAAACGCACGAAACATCATCGTTACACACTCCAGAAACCAAGACGCAAAAAATACTGCCCCGGCGATACAAGCCGACCCATCTGTGTGAATTCCACACATATTTTGGGTCAAATTGTGGTCAAGAGTGAACGCTTTCAACATATTGCAGTGCAACACGTCACATTGGCCGCCAGCGGAAAAATCCTGTTGCCCCCCTTGACCTTCCAGTGACTGGAAGCCCCATCTCCCGGAAAATGGACAACGAACGAAAGGAGCCTGCCATGTCAGCGGGCAGCGAACGCATCCTCCGCCTGCGCGTGACCGGCATGACCTGCGCCTCCTGCGTGGGCCGGGTCGAGCGTGCACTCTCCTCCCTGCCGGGCGTCAGCCGCGCCGAGGTGAACCTCGCAACCGAGAGTGCACGCATTGCCGGAACCCCCGACATTGCCGCGGTGCTCGAACGCCTTGCCGAGACGGGCTATCCCGCCGCCGAAGAGGAAACCGCGCTCAGCGTGACCGGCATGACCTGCGCCTCCTGCGTGGGCCGTGTCGAGCGGGCGCTCAGGGCGGTGCCCGGTGTCACCGCCGCCTCCGTCAACCTTGCGACCGAAACCGCCACCATCCGCCACGCCGCCGTCCCGGACCTGCCTGCCCGCCTGATCGTCGCCATCGCCGAGGCGGGCTACCAGGCGGAACCCCGCGGCGGCCGTACCGAGGACGCCCGCGCCGAGGAGAAGTCGCGCGAGATCGCCGATCTCGGCCGCCAGACCCTGATCGCGGGCGCGCTGACCCTGCCGGTCTTCGTGCTGGAAATGGGCAGCCACCTGATCCCCGCCATGCACGACCTGGTCATGACCCGCATCGGCATGTGGCAGTCCTGGGTGCTGCAATTCGTGCTGACCACGCTGGTGCTGGCCGGTCCGGGCCGGCGCTTCTACCGGCTCGGCCTGCCCGCCCTTGCGAAACGCGCGCCCGACATGAACAGCCTCGTCGCGGTGGGCACCCTGGCCGCCTGGGGCTTTTCCGTCGTCTCGACCTTTGCGCCCGGGCTTCTGCCGCCGGGCAGCGCCGCCGTCTATTACGAGGCGGCGGCGGTGATCGTCACGCTGATCCTGCTCGGCCGCTTCCTCGAGGCGCGCGCCAAGGGCCGCACCGGCGCCGCCATCGCGCGGCTGGTGGGGCTTCAGCCCCGCACCGCGCGGGTGGAACGCGACGGCGCCGTCTCGGACATCGCGATCGAGTCGATCCGCCAGGGCGACATCGTCCATGTCCGCCCCGGAGAGCGCATCCCCGTCGATGGCGCCGTCATCCGGGGCGACAGCTTCGTGGACGAGTCCATGATCACCGGCGAACCCGTCCCCGTGGAAAAGGCCGAGGGCGCCGAGGTGACAGGCGGGACCGTCAACGGCACCGGCGCGCTGGTGTTCCGCGCGACCCGCGTGGGCCGCGACACCATGCTCGCCCAGATCATCCGCATGGTGCAGGACGCGCAGGGCGCGAAGCTGCCCATACAGGGGCTGGTGGACCGCATCACGCTCTACTTCGTGCCGGCTGTGATGGCCGCGGCGCTGCTCACCCTCGTCGTCTGGCTGGCCATCGGCCCAGAGCCGCGCCTCTCGCACGCGCTGGTGGCGGCGGTCGCGGTCCTCATCATCGCCTGTCCCTGCGCCATGGGGCTGGCCACGCCCACCTCGATCATGGTGGGCACGGGACGCGCCGCCGACATGGGGGTGCTGTTCCGCAAGGGCGACGCGCTCCAGTCCCTGCACGAGGTGGGCGTGATCGCCCTCGACAAGACCGGCACCCTGACCGAAGGCCGCCCCGAACTGGTGGCGCTCGACCTCGCCCCCGGCCAGGACGAGGAAACCGTGCTGCGCCTTGTCGCGGCGGTCGAGGCGGCTTCGGAACACCCCGTCGCCGCCGCCATCGAACGCGCCGCGCGCGGCCGCGGTCTGGACCTGCCGCAGGCCACCGGCTTCCGGTCGCACACCGGCTTCGGCGTCTCGGCAACGGTCGAGGGCCGGGCGATCCTGATCGGGGCCGAGCGGCTGATGACCCGCGAGGGCGTCACCCTCGGCGCGCTTTCGGAACAGGCCACGGCGCGGGCGCGCAAGGGGCAGACGGTGCTTTTCGCCGCCATCGACGGGAAGGCCGCAGCCCTGATCGCCGTGGCCGATCGCCTCAAGCCCTCCACCCCCGAGGCGATTGCCGCGCTGAAACGCATGGGCCTGCGCGTCGCCATGATCACCGGCGACGGCCGCGCCACCGCCGACGCCATCGCGGCCGAGCTTGGCCTCGACCAGGTGGTGGCCGAGGTGCTGCCCGACGGCAAGGTGGCGGCCCTGCACGACCTGCGCGCGGGCGGCGCCCGGCTGGCTTATGTCGGCGACGGCATCAACGACGCGCCGGCGCTGGCCGCGGCGGATGTCGGCATCGCCATCGGCACCGGCACCGATGTCGCCATCGAAAGCGCCGACGTGGTGCTGATGTCGGGCGACCTGCGCGGCGTCGTGAACGCGCTGGAAGTCAGCCGCCGCACGATCCGCAACATCCGGGAAAACCTGTTCTGGGCCTTTGCCTACAACGTCGCCCTGATCCCGGTCGCGGCGGGCGTGCTCTACCCGGTCACGGGGCTGCTGCTGTCGCCGGTTCTGGCGGCGGGCGCCATGGCGATGTCGAGCGTGTTCGTGCTGTCGAACGCGCTGCGCCTGCGGCGGATCAGGCCGCTCATGGCCGAGTTGCCCCGCCCGGGTGGCGGTGGCGGGCAGACGCGCCTCGCGCCGGCGGAATGAAGATGGAGAGGGGACTTGCCATGAACATCGGGGATGCGGCCGAAGCGTCCGGCGTGCCGGCCAAGACGATCCGCTATTACGAGGATATCGGCCTGATCCGGCCCGCCCGCGACACCAACGGCTACCGCGCCTTCCGGCAATCGGACGTGCACAAGCTGGCCTTTCTGGGCCGGGCGCGGGCGCTGGGCTTCAGCATCGAGGAGTGCCGCGCGCTGCTCGGTCTCTACGAGGATGAAAGCCGCGCCAGCGAGGACGTGAAGAAACTCGCCCAGGCGCATCTGGCCCGGATCGACGCCAAGATCAGGGAACTGCAATCCATGCGCGCCACGCTTGGCACGCTGGTCGCCGGTTGCGCCGGCGATCACCGGCCCGACTGCCCGATCCTTGCCGACCTGGCGCGGGACGCGGCGCAGTCCTAGTTTCCGGCCTCTGCCGCCGTGCGCGCCTCCTGCACGCGGCGGATCGCCTCCGGCCAGCTTTCCTTGATGTGGTCCAGGATGGCCACGATCTCGTCCTGGCCCAGCACCTCGCCGAAGCCGGGCATGCCGGATGCGAATGCGACGCCCATGTCGTCCAGCACCGCCTGCCCGCCGCGGGTGATGTAGTCGATCAGCATTCCGTCGCCGTGGTGCCAGGTGTGGCCGCTCGCGTCATGGGGCGGCGCGGGAAAGCGCCCGTCGGGGCCGCGGCTCTGCCAGTCCGGCTGCCCCTCCAGCGACGCGCCATGGCAGGCGGCGCAATGCTCCATGTAAAGCGCCGCGCCATCCTGCGCCGCGCCCGTGCCTGCCGCCAGCATCAGCGCCGCGGCGGTCAGTCCGGGGATCATCGGTTTCATGCGCCCGATCATGCCCTGATGCCCGCGATCCCGAAACGCGCCCCTGCGCCGCAGCCCCCCGAATGCCAAGGGGCCCCGCAAGGGGGCCCCGGCCGTCGTTTCCCTGGCTGCCTCAGCCCATGAAGCGCCGCGCCGCCGGCAGGTGCCGCATCAGAAGCCAGTAGGTCAGCCCCGCCGGGATCAGGCTTGCATACCACGACACCCCCGAAAAGGTCAGCGCCGCCACGACGCCCACCGCCATCGCGATCAGCGCCGCGGGGTTGAACCCGGAATACGCCCCGGTCTCGTCGTACAGCTTGTCCAGGTCCAGCGTCTGCCGGCGCAGGACGTAGTAATCCACCACCAGGATCGCGAAGATCGGCCCGAGAAAGGCGCTGTAGGTCTGGATGAACAGGCTCAGGCCTGCGGCGGACTCGTCCTTGACCAGTTCCCACGGGAAGGTGGCGAAGGCCAGCAGCCCCACGATCACCGCCGATGTGCGGAAACTCAGCTTGAAGGTGTCCATCAGCGCATAGGCGGGCGGCACCACGTTGTTCAGGATGTTCGTCGTCACCTGCGCGAAGGCGATGAACAGCAGCGTGATGACCAGCAGCGGCTTGTTGTCCACCGCGCTCGAGAAGACCTTGATCGGATCGACCTCGCCGGTGGCGCCCGACACCATCAGCCCGATAAGCCCCATGAACAGCGTCGCGGGCAGGATCGAGTTGGCATAGATCGCCACCTGCCGCACGCGCCCGACCTCGTGGCGCAACTCGCGGGAATAATCCGACACGTTCAGCATCATCGTGGAATAGATGCCCAGGAACAGCATGGTCGCCCCCCAGAACGGCGCGCCCCAGGTGCCCTCGACATTGATCAGGTTGGTGCTGATCTCGTCGCCGTATTTGCCGATCACGCTGAAGAACATGTAGACCAGCGCGCCCACGATGAAGACGGCGCCGATGTTCTCCAGCCACTTGATGCCGTGGAAGCCCAGCACCGACAGCAGGATCTGCAACGCCTGGAAGCCGATGAAGAACACGATCATGTTGTCATAGCCGAACAGCGTCGCCGAGACCAGGTTCAGCGCCCCCGCCCCGATCCAGCTCTGGAAGCCGTACCACACGATCGCCGGGACCGAGCGCACCAGCGCCGGGATCCGCGCGCCGCCGAAGCCGAAGGCGGACCGCGCCTGCACCATGAAGGGGATGCCGTACTTGTGCCCGGCCGCGCCGTTGATCATCAGCGCGACCCCGATCACCGTGCAGCCGATTGCGATGGCCACCACCACCTGGAGCAGGTTCAGCGTGCCCACCAGGCCAGAGCCGATGGTAAAGGTCCCGATGGACACGCAGCCGCCCAGCCAGGCGAACAGATAGGACCACTGGTCCATGATCCGCGTCTCCTGCGGGGCGAGCGATTCCTCGCCCAGCCCCTTCTCCAGCACCGTCTCGGGCGCATGATGGTCCATTGCCGCCAATTCGTAGTTGTCGGTCGTTGTCATTTCTTCCTCCCTGGTTCGGTTATCCTACTTCGGATTGGGCGCCGCATAGGCGCCGATCTTGCTGGTCTTCAGGCCCGCGCCGACCAGCGCCTCGACGAATTTCGTGGCCGTGGTCACGCCGTCGATCACCGGCACGCCGGTTTCCTCGCTCAGCCAGCGGGCCAGGTCCGACATGCCCGCGCAGCCCAGCACCACCGCCTCGCAGCGGTCCTCCTCGACGGCGCGCAGGATCTCGTCGCGCACCAGGAAGCGCGCGTTCGAGCCGGGCTCCTCCAGCGCCAGCACCGGGATCGCGGCTGACCGCACCCGGCGGCACTGGTGCGACAGCCCGTAGCGGCGGACCATTTCCTCGATGATGGGGACCGACCGGGGCAGGGTGGTCACCACCGTGAAGGACGTGGCGATCATGCTCGCCGCCTTCACCGCCGCCTCGCAGATGCCGATGACCGGCCCGGTGGCAAGCTCGCGGCAGGCGCCGATGCCCGGATCGTCGAAACAGGCGACCACGATGCCGTCCACGCCAGCCGCCTCGGCCTCGCGCACCTGTGCCAGCAACGCGGGCACCGCCATCGCCTCGTCGTGATGCCCCTCGATCGAGGCGGGCGCGCCGATCCCGGTGCGCGCCTCGATCGTGACGCCCGACGCTGCGGCGGCCCGGGCGGCGACGGCGATCTTCCGGGTCATGCTTTCCGTCGCGTTGGGGTTGATGACGGCGATCTTCATGGCCTGGGCCTCCACTGTGTTGTCACTTAATGTTGCCCAAGATTGTTACCAATTTTAAACCGCAAAGCAAGTTTGCAAATTCTGCATGGCTTTCCTGTTGCGGAAATGGGGCCCGCCGACTAACGCTCGGGCATGACCCAGTTGCCCGAAACCGTGATCGTGGACAGCATCCTCGACGCCATCGCCGACCAGCGGCTGAAGGCCGGGACCAAGCTGGGCGAACAGGCGCTAAGCGACTTGTTTTCCTGCAATCGCGCCCAGGTGCGCCGGGCGCTGGCGACGCTGACCGCGCATCACGTCGTGGACCACCAGCCCAACCGCGGCGCCTTTGTCGCGACCCCCACCGCGAAAGAGGCGCGCGACGTGTTCCAGGCCCGCCGCACGGTCGAGGCGACCATTGCGCGCAACGCAGTCCTGAACGCGACCGAGGACGATATCGCCGCCCTCAGGGCCCATGTCGCGGCCGAGCGCGCGCTGCCCGGGGGCGACAGCCGCCCCGAGGCGATTCGCGCCTCCCGCGCCTTTCACCTGATGCTGGCGCGCCTCGGCGGCAATTCGGTGCTGGAACAGTACCTGTCCGACCTGACCCTGCGCAGCTCGCTGATCCTGGGGCTCTACGCGCGGGCCAAGGCCTCGCTCTGCGCCGATGACGAACACGCGCGCATCGTCGATGCCATCGCCGCGCGCGACGCCAAGACCGCCGCCCACCTGGTCGAGGAACACCTGCGCCACATAGAGCAGGGCATCGAGTTCACCGACACCCCGCCGCAGACCGGACTTCTGTCGGGGATCCTGCGCCCCGGCGCCTGACCCCTCAGCCCGCCATCTGCCGCAGGGTCGCCAGCAGATCCTCGGGCAGCGCCACGCCATTCGCCCGCGCGGCATGGAAATGCCGCATCTCCCGCTCGCCCGGCACCATCACGGGATGGTCGGGGTCCACCGGCGGGCTTGCATGCAGGATATCGGCGAAATCCCCCATCCGCGTCGCAAGATCCGCGCGCGGCATCAGCCGGGCGGTGTCGATCAGCACGAAGGCATGGCCCAGGTTCTGCGCCGCCTCCGGCTCGTCCACCCAGGATTTCACATGGGTCAGATACGCGGCCCCCGACAGAAGCCCGGTCAGCATGTCCACGCACAGCGACAGTCCGTAGCCCTTGTAGCCGCCGAGCGGCAGCAGGAACCCCTTCAGCGCCGCGTTGGGATCGGTGGTGGGCCGCCCGCCCGCATCCGTGGCCCATCCCTCGGGGATCGGCTTGCCGGCCCTGGCGGCGTCCCGGATCTTGGCCCGCGCCGCCACCGACATCGCCATGTCCAGGATGATCGGATCGCCGTCCGGGTTGGGAAAGCCGAAGCCCATCGGGTTGTTGCCCAGCCGCGCATCGCTGCCGCCCGACGGCGCGATGGTCGTGGACGCATTGGACGCGATCAGCGACGCGAACCCCTCCTGCGCCGCAAGCCAGGCATAGGGGGCGATGGGCCCGAAATGGTTGGACCCGGCGACCAGCGCCATGCCGATCCCCGCCTCGCGCGCGGCCGCCATCGCCTCGCGCAGGCCCAGCATCCCCAGCGCGGGGCCCAGCCCGTTGTTGCCCCGGATGCGCCGGATCGCGGGGGCCAGCGCCTCGACCGCGAATTCCGCCTGCGGGTCGATGCCGCCCGATTTCAGCCGCGCGCCATAGGACAGCAGCCGCGACAGCCCATGCGTGTGCAGCCGCATCATGTCGGCCATCGCCAGCACCTGCGCGCAATCCGCCGCCGGTCCCTCCGGCACGCCGCAACCTTGCAGCACGGCGCGCGCCAGCGCCTCCAGTTCCCCCTGATGCAGCCTCTCGCCCGTCATGGCCCGCCTCCCCTTGCCCAGCCTTTTGGCCGAAGCGTTACAGCGGATCGTCGCGGCGGGAAAGCGCCGGATGCCAAACCCCGGCACAAGGCCCGGGTCCGGCGCTGCCCCCTACCGCGCGTTCGGGAAGAACAGCTGCTCCCCGTTCAGCTGGAAGCCCGCGATCGCCGCCTGGCCCTCGTCCGAGATCAGCCAGTCGATGAAGGCCTGCCCGGCCTTGGCCTTCACATGCGGGTGCTTCTCCGGGTTGACCAGGATCACGCCATAGGGGTTGAACAGGGCCGGGTCGCCCTCGAACCCGATCGCCAGGCCGCCCCGGTTCTCGAAGCTGATCCAGGTGCCGCGGTCGGTCAGCGCATAGGCCGGAACCTGCGCCGCGGTGTTCAGCGTGGCCCCCATGCCCGACCCGGTTTCCAGGTACCAGTCGCCCGCCGGGTCGATCCCGGCCGCGGCCCACAGCGCCATTTCGGCCACATGCGTGCCGCTGTCATCCCCGCGCGAGGCGAACGACGCGCCCGCCCCGGCGATGGCCGCCATGGCGGCGGCCGCGCTGTCCGCGCCGCGGATGCCCGCGGGGTCCGCGGCTGGCCCCACGATGACGAAGTCGTTGTACATCACCTCGATGCGCGCCACGCCATGGCCCTCGGCCACGAACTGCTCCTCGGCGGCACGGGCATGGACGAACACCACGTCCACATCGCCGCGCCGGGCCGTCTCCAGCGCCTGCCCGGTGCCCTGCGCCACCACGCGCACCGCGATCCCCGTCGCCTTCTGGAACATCGGCAGGATATGCCCGAACAGCCCCGAATTCTCTGTCGAGGTGGTCGAGGCCAGGGTTATGAACTCCTGCGCCGCCGCCGGCAGGCCGGTCAGCGCCACCGCAAGTCCTAAGGCGGCGGAACGGATCGCATTGCGCATGTCAGTCCTCGCGTTTCACCAGATCAGGTCGCCCGCAAGAAAGGCGCGGGCCTCGGCGCTTTCGGGGCGCGCGAAAAAGGCATCGGCCGGGGTGCTTTCCAGCAGCCGCCCGCGATGCAGGAACGCCACGTCCCGGGCCAGCCTGCGGGCCTGGCCCAGGTCATGCGTGCTCATGACGATGGTGATGCCGTCGGCGGCGAAGCTTTCGATCATCTCCTCGATGCGCCGCGTGGCCGACGGGTCCAGCGACGAGGACGGCTCGTCCAGGAACAGCACCTCCGGGCGCATCGTCCAGGCCCGCGCCAGCGCCAGCCGCTGCTGCTCGCCCCCCGACAGCAGCCGCGCGGGCCGGTCGGCCATCTCGCCCAGCCCGAACCGCTCCAGCGCCGCCGCGACCCGCGCCGCGCGTTCGGCGCGCGGCAGCCCCGCCAGCACCAGCGGATAGTCCAGGTTCGCCGCCACGCTCCGGCGCAGCATGACGGGGCGTTGCAGCACCATCGCCTGCGCCTGCGGTCGCGCCTCGCCGCTGGCCCACAGGATGCGGCCCGTGGTCGGCGCGATCAGCCCGTGGCAAAGCCGCAGGAACATGCTTTTCCCAGCCCCGTTCGGGCCCATCACGACCAGCGTGCGGCCGGGTCTGACGGTCAGCGAGATGTCCGAAAGTGCCATACGCGTGCCATACGCGAGACATACGTTTTCCAGACGCAGCGGAAGCACGGATTTCCTGGCCATGATCCCCCGCTCCGGCCTCATCCCAGCCGCCCCCGCGCCCATTGTCCCAGGCCCCAGGCGGCCGTGTTCAACCCCAGCGTCAGCGCCATCAGGATGATCCCCAGCGCCACCGCCAGACCAAGATTCCCGCGGCTCGTCTCCAGCGTGATCGCGGTGGTCATGGTCCGGGTATGCCCCGCGATGTTGCCCCCCACGATCAGCACCGCCCCCACCTCGGCACTGGCCCGCCCGAAGCCCGCCAGCACCCCGGTCAGCAGGCTCACCCGCCCGTCCCACAAGAGCGTCGGCACCGCCCGCAGCCGCGACGCGCCCAGCGAGCGAAGCTGCTCGCGGTACTCGGTCCACAGGTCCTCCACGACCGAACGGGTCAGGGCAACGACGATGGGCAGGATCAGGATGGTCTGGGCGATCACCATGGCGGTGGGCGTGAACAGCAGCGCCAGGCCGCCGAACGGCCCCGAGCGCGACAGCGCCAGGTAGACCACCAGCCCCGCCACAACCGGCGGCAGGCCCATCAGCGCGTTGAAAAGGACGATCACCGCCCCGCGCCCGGGAAACCGCCCCAGCGCAAGCGCCGCGCCCAGCGGCAGGCCGATGAGGCAGGCCAGGACGACCGCGGTCAGGGTGACGCGCAGCGACAGCGCGATGATCCCCATCAGGGTCGCATCGCCCGAAGCGATCAATTCGAACGCCGTGCCGAAGGGCCCGTCCAACTGGCGCATCCCTCTCCAGATACCACTGGATAAGAAACAGATTTCAGCATAGGGTTCAAATGCTTAAGTTTTGCAGGAAAATGCAGGATTATGCGCATTCCGCAGGATGCCGCGACGCTGATGACAACCGCCGAGGTCGCCGATTACCTTCGGGTGAAGGAACGCACCATCTACGAGATGGTCTCGCGCCAGCAGATCCCCTTCAGCCGGGCGACCGGAAAGCTGCTGTTTCCGCGCCGGCTGGTGGATGCCTGGCTCGAGGCGCAGACCGAACTGCCCGCGACCGGGATCGCGCCCCCGCCGCCGATCTATGCCGGGTCCAGCGATCCGCTTCTGGAATGGGCGCTGCGCCAGTCTGGCGCGGGGCTGGCGGTGTTGACCCATGGCTCGACCCACGGGCTTGAGGAACTGGCCGCGGGCCGCGCGTTGCTTGCCGGCTGCCATCTGCCCGAGGGCGGGGGCAGCTACAATCTCGGGCCGGTGCGCCGCCACCTGCCGGGGCCGGATATCGTGGTGATCCACTGGGCGCGCCGCACCCAGGGGCTGCTGACCGCGCCCGGCAATCCGCTGGCGATCACGGGCCTTGCCGACGTGGCCGCGCGCGGCTTGCGCTTTGCCGCGCGCACGCCGGGGGCGGGGTCGCAGCGGCTGCTCGACCTGCTGCTGGCGCAGGAGGGGCTTACGGCAGAGAACCTGACCACCGCCCCGCGCATCGCCGAGAGCCAGGCCGACCTGGCCGCCATGATCGAGATGGGCGAGGCGGATTGCGGCCTTGGCCTGCGTGCCGCCGCGGGCGCGCTTGGCTTCCTGCCGCTGGTGGCGGACGAATGCTTCGACCTGGTCCTGCGCCGCCGGGACTATTTCGGCCCGGCGGTGCAGGCGCTGCTGGCCTTTGCCCGCAGCGACGCCTTGCGCGCCCGCGCAGCCCATCTGGGCGGCTACGACATCACCGCCCTCGGCGAGGTGCGGTTCAACGCCTGACGACGCTCAGAAGGCCAGCGCCGCCCCGTCGGCGCGCGGGTCGCTTGCCGCCTCGATCAGCCCGTTCGGGTGCAGCGAGACGGCCCCCGCATGGCCCGCAAGGTCCGAGAAGGGGGCGATCATCTCGACATCGTGGCCGGCGTCGCGCAGCGCCGCGACCAGGGCCGGGTCGAAGCGGTCCTCCAGTTTCAGCGTGGTCGTGGCATCGCCCCAGGTCTTGCCCAGAAGCCAGCGCGGCGCGGTCACCGCCGCCTGAAGATCCTGGCCGTAGAGCACATGGCGCGTGAACACCGCCGCCTGGGTCTGCGGCTGCCCCTCGCCGCCCATGGTGCCATAGGCCAGCACCCGCCCGTCTGACAGATGCGCCAGCGCCGGGTTCAGCGTGTGGAAGGGGCGGGCATGGGGGCGCAGCCGGTTCGGCCCGTCCCCCAGCGTGAACCCCGCGCCGCGGTTCTGGAAGAAGACGCCGGTATCCGTGCAGGTAAGCCCTGAGCCGAACTCCCAGAACACCGACTGGATGAAACTGACCACGCAGCCGTTCGCATCCGCCGCGCCCATCCAGATCGTGTCGCCCGGCGTCGGCTCATGGGGCCAGGGTAGGGCGCGGGCGCGGTCGATCCGCGCGGCCAGCGGGTCGAGCGCTTCATCGCGCAGCCAGTCCTGCGCCGGGGTCGCCATGTGGTCCGGGTCGCCCAGTTCCGCGTTGCGGCGAAGAAAGGCCTGCTTGGTCGCCTCGATCAGCCCGTGCAGGTGGTCGAAGCCCTCGCCCTCGGTCACGCCCAGCCGGTCATAGAGCGCGAGGATCATCAGCGAGGCGACGCCCTGCGTTGGTGGGGTCATGTTGGAGAGCTGCCCCGCACGGGTTCCCACGCTCAGCGGCGTCACGATCTCTGCCCCGAAGCGGTGGAAATCGTCCAGCCTGAGCGGGCTGCCCTGCGACTCGAGGAAATCCGCATGGACCGCGGCCAGCTCGCCCCGGTAGTAATCGTCGAGACCGGCTTCGGCGAGCCGCGAGAGCGTCCGGGCCAGCGCCTCCTGCCGCAACAGGTGGCCGGGCGCGGGTGGCTGGCCGTGCACGAGGAACGCCTCGTCGAAACCCGGCACGCCCTTCAGCGTGGCAAGCTTGTCGCGCGTGGTGGCCGACTGGTTGCCGGTCACGGCGACGCCGTCGCGGGCAAGCGCAATGGCCGGCGCCAGCAGGTCGCGCAGCGGCAGGCGGCGTGCCTCGGGCACCAGGCTCAGCGCCCTGGCCCAGCCGTCGATGGTGCCGGGAACGGTCAGCGCCGCCAGCGCGCCGCGGGCCGGGATCGCGTCCTCGTGGCCGCGTTCGGCATACCATTCGGGCGTGGCAAGCCCCGCCGCGCGGCCGCAGCCGGAAACGCCCACGGGCGCCTGACCGGGGCGGTGGATCAGCCAGAAGCCGTCGCCCCCGATGCCGTTCATGTGCGGATAGGCGACCGCGATGGCGGCGGCGGCGGCGACCATCGCCTCGATCGCGGTGCCGCCCGCGTTCAGGATGTCGCGCCCGGCAAGGGCTGCGGCGCGGTGCGGCGCGCTTGTCGCGCCGCGATAGCCAAGGGCCGAAGTCAGCATTCTACCATCCGATCGCTTCGGGCAGCCAGGTGGCAAGCCCGGGGAACAGGAACACCAGCGCGAGGGCCACGAACTGGAGCCCGATGAAAGGGATCGCCCCCTTGTAGATGTCAAGCGTGGTCACCTCCTTCGGGGCGACGCCCTTGAGGAAGAACAGCGACCAGCCGAAGGGCGGCGTCAGGAAACTGGTCTGAAGGTTCACGCAGATCAGCACGCCCAGCCAGACCAGGTCCACCCCGGCATTCGCGAAGAACGGCAGGAACAGGGGCAGGGCGATGTAGGTGATCTCGATCCATTCCAGGAAGAAGCCCAGCACGAAGACCAGCAGCATCATGAACAGAAGCGCGCCGTTCACGCCGCCCGGCACCCACTCGAACATCCGCTCGACCAGGTGCTCGCCGCCAAGGCCGCGGAAGGCGAGGCCGAAGACCTGCGCCATGATGAGGATGAAGAACACCATCGCCGAGATGAGCAGCGTCGAGCGCGCCACCTGCCAGAGCAGGTCGCGGGTCAGCCGGCCCGACAGCGCGACGAACACCAGCGCGCCAAGCGCGCCCATGGACGCCGCCTCGGTCGGGGCGGCGATGCCGCCGATGATCGATCCCAGCACCGCAAAGACCAGGCCCACCGGCGGACCCAGCACGACGACCACCTTGCGCAGCAGCACGCGCGTGGGCAGGGCCGCGCGTTCCTCGGCCGGGATCGGCGGCATCAGCGCCGGGCGCCAGGCCGCGACGGCAAGGATGGCGAGGATGTAGACACCGGCAAGCGCCAGCCCCGGGACCATGGCCGCGGCGAACATGGTGCCGACGGACTCGCCCAGGATCTCGGCCAGCAGGATCAGCACCAGGCTGGGCGGGATGATCTGGCCCAGCGTGCCGCTGGCGCAGATCATCCCGGTTGCAAGGAACTTCGGATAGCCCCGGCGCAAGAGCGGCGGCAGGGTCAGCAGCCCCAGCGTCACGATGGTGGCGCCGACGATGCCGGTGGCCGCCCCCAGCAGCACGCCCACCAGGATGATCGCGACCCCCATGCCGCCCGCGATGCGCCCGAAGAGATGGCCCACCACGTCGATGAGTTCCTCGGCCAGTCGGGATTTTTCCAGCATCACGCCCATGAAGACGAAAAGCGGGATGGCAAGGAAGGTGTAGTTCGTGACCACGCCATAGATGCGCGAGGGCAGCAGGTTGAACAGCGCCGGACCGAAGCCCGCATAGCCGAACACGAAGGCCGAGGCGGCGATGGCCACCGCCACCGGCAGGCCGATCAGCAGCAGCGTGAACAGCACGGCGATCATGCCGATCGCCAGCATTTCATTGGGTGACATGATCTGTCCCTAGCGGATGTCAGGGCGCGGCAGGTTCAGCCCGTGCCGCAGCGCATGTGCCAGCCCCTGAAGGGCCAGAAGAACGAAGCCCAGCGGGATCAGCGCCTTGAGCGCCCAGCGCCAGGGCAGGCCGCCCGGATTCGGGGACGCCTCGCCGCGGACCCAGGCCATTTCGACCCAGGGCAGCGAAAGCTTCGTGGCGTAAAGGCCGATCACCAGCAGAAGCAGCCCGCCCGCGACCTCGATGATGCGGCAGAGCCAGGGCGGGAAGCGTTCGTAGAAGACGTCCACCCGGACCTGTTCGCCGCAGTAAAGCGCGTAGGACATCCCGAACAGCGCGATGGGCGAGATCAGGTGCCAGTGCAGTTCCTGAAGCCAGACCGCCCCGGCGCGAAAGACGTAGCGCACCACCACGTCGCCCGCGACGAGGAAGACGAGAGCCACGCAGCTCGCCGCGGCGATCCAGCCGAAAAGCCGGACCGCCGCCTCGACCCCGTGCACGAAGCGGGAAATCGCCTGCATGTCAGAGCTGCAGGACGTTCTTGATCCAGGGCGCTTCCGAGATGCCGGCCCAGCGATCATGCTGCGCCTTGAAGGCCATGTAGCTGTCATGGACCTTGCGCACCATCGGATCGGCGTTGGCGGCCGTTTCCAGCGTGTCCAGCGTCGCCTCGCGCAGGGTGTCGACCACGGCGTCGGGCAGCACGGCGGCGGTCACGCCCTGGTTCTCGACCAGGTCGACCAGCGCCTCGCCGTTGACGGCCTCGGACCAGGTCATGCTTTCAAGGCAGGCGGCCATGCAGGCGGTGCGGACGATCGCCTGAAGATCGGCGGGCAGCCCGTCCCAGGCCGCCCTGGAGATCAGCAGCTCGCCGGTGGTCGAAGGCTCGTGCCAGCCGGTGGTGTGGTAGAAACTGGCCGCGTTCTGCAGGCCCAGGCGGCGGTCCTGGTAGGGGCCGACGAATTCGGCCGCGTCGATCACGCCCCGTTCCAGCGCGGGGAATATCTCGCCGCCCGGCAGTAGGCGCACATCGACGCCCAGCGTGGCATAGACCTGCCCGGCAAGGCCGGGAATGCGCATGCGCAGGCCCTGGAACTGGCTCAGATCCTCGATCGGTTCGCGGAACCAGCCGGTCATCTGGACGCCGGTGTTGTTCATCGGAAAGGCGACCAGTCCGAAGGGCTCGTAGACTTCCTGCCACAGATCCCATCCGCCGCCGTGGTAGAGCCAGGCCATGTGGCCCTGGAAGCTCATGCCGAAGGGCACGGTGGTGAAATACTGTGCGGCGAAGGTGGTGCCGGACCAGAAATAGCTGTTCGAGGCGTTCATCTCGATCACGCCCTGCTGGACCGCGTCGAAGCCCTCGAAGGCGGGGATGAGTTCACCGGCGGCGAAATGCTGGATGCTCAGCCTTCCGCCCGACATGGCGTCGATCTTGGCGATGATGTCGGTCGGGCTGCCCGGCCCCTCGACGTAGAAGGGCGAGCCGGGGCCGTAGGAGTTGGTCATGCGCCAGGCGAAGCTGTCCTGCGCGCGGGCCATGCGCGGTGCGGCCAGCGGGGCCGCGGCAGCGGCGGCGGCGGTTCCGGTGAGAAACTTGCGGCGTTCCATGTGACTTCCTTTCCTGCCTGGGGCGCGGTTCAGGGATGTCGGCCGATCCCCCCAGTCACATGCGGCCCGACGCAGCTTGGCTTAGGGCTCGATGCGGGCGGGTCGCGCTTTCGGGGGCGCGTCAGTGGGTGGAAATCGTCGGATTGTCGACAAAATCACCAGTTGTTGCGCGGCATGTGCGCAAATCAGGCGGCCGTGGTGCAAATTCCAGCACCGCTTTCAGGGTGCGGTCAGTGCCCCTCGGGCAGCAGTTCGCCGCGTCGTGCGCGCATCGCCGACTTGATGAATTCCATCACCGCGCGTTCGCGCGGGATCGGGCGCACGTCCCGGTGGCAGGTCAGCCAGTAGTTGCGCAGGATCGTCACCTCGTCGTGCAGCACCGGCACCAGGTCGGTGTAGTGGCGCGCGACGTAATGGGGCAGCACGCACAGGTACAGCCCGGCCCGTGTCGCCGCGAGCTGGTTGAAGATCGACGAGCTCTTGAACACGGGGCGTATCTTTGGGTGCACCTCGCCCAGGTAGTCCAGGCCGCGGGCGAAGATCATCTCCTCGATGTAGCCGGCGAAGGGATGTTCGAGCAGATCCTCGCGCCGGGTGATGGGCGCGTTGCGTTCGAGATAGCTGCGCGCGCCATAGATGTGCAACGCGTAGTCCACGATCTTTTCCGAGTGGTAGGGCGTGGCCTTGGTCGGGTCGAGCGTGACCGACAGGTCGGCCTCGCGCCGGGACAGCGACATGATCTGCGGCAGGGTGATGAGTTCCAGCGCGATGTTGGGAAACCGGGTCTGGAATTCCGGCAGCAGGTTCTTGCTGAAGAAGCTGGCAAAGCCCTCGGGCACGGCGACCCGCAGGACGCCGCGCTGGGCGCCGATGTCGCCGGTCAGGTCCACCAGCAGGCGGTCGGCCTCGTTCTCCATCCGCTCGGCCGTCTCGACCAGGCGCCGGCCCGTGCTGGTCAGTTCGTAGCCGCGGGGATTACGCTCGAACAGGCGCAGCTTGAGTGCGGATTCGAGACGGTCGATCCGGCGCGAAACCGTGACATGGCTGGTCTGAAGCTGGCGCGCGGCGCGCGAAAGCTGGCCCTCGCGGGCGACCGCCAGGAAGAATTGCAGATCGTCCCAGGTGAGATGGGCCATGGCTTCGGTTTGTGTTCGTTTTCGTACAGCTAGTGTATGGAATTAGCCTTAACTGAACGGTTGTGTCAAAGCGGGAATCCTGTAGTTTTGCGCCGTCGGCCTGTCTGGGGAGGCGGTCGATGGAATAGAACCGAAATCGTAGATCAACCCGCCGGGCGCAACTGAACCTGCGTCCTGCGCGCAGGTTGGCACGGGAGGATATATCATGCGTAAATTGCTCATGTCCGCTGCGGCGATCGGGGCGCTCGCCACGCCCGCCCTGGCGCAGGTCAGCGACGATGTCGTCAAGATCGGCATCCTGAACGACCAGTCCGGCGTCTATGCCAACTTCGGCGGTCGCTACTCCTACGAGGCGGCGCTGATGGCCGTCGAGGATTTCGGGGGCACCGTTCTGGGCGCGCCGATCGAAGTCGTGACCGCCGACCACCAGAACAAGCCCGACGTGGCGTCGAACATCGCCCGCCAGTGGTACGACACCGAGCAGGTCGACAGCATCATGGAGCTGACCACCTCGTCCGTGGCGCTCGCGGTGCAGGCGCTGTCGCGCGATGCCGGCAAGATCACCATCACCACCGGCGCGGCCACGACCGAGCTGACCGGCGCGCAGTGCTCGCCCTACGGCTTCCACTGGGTCTATGACACCCACGCGCTGGCCGTGGGCACCGGCGGCGCGCTGGTGGAGCAGGGCGGCGATACCTGGTACTTCCTGACCGCCGATTACGCCTTCGGCTATTCGCTGGAAGAGAACACCGGCAACTTCGTCAAGGCCCAGGGCGGCGAGGTTCTCGGTTCCGTGCGTCACCCGCTGGCGTCCAACGACTTCTCGTCCTTCCTGCTGCAGGCGCAGGCCTCGGGTGCCAAGGTGATCGGCCTGGCCAATGCCGGCGCCGACACCCAGAACGCGATCAAGCAGGCGGCCGAATTCGGCATCGTGCAGGGCGGCCAGCGCCTGGCGGCGCTGCTGTTCACCCTGGCCGAAGTGCACGGCCTGGGCGCCGAGGCGGCGCAGGGCCTGACCCTGACCGAAAGCTTCTACTGGAACCGCACCGATGACAGCCGTGCGTTTGCCGAGCGCTTCTTCGAGCGCACCGGCGCCATGCCCAACATGGTGCATGCCGGCACCTACTCGGCGGTCGCCCAGTACCTGAAGTCGGTCGAGGCGGCAGGCACCGACGCCACCGAGGCGGTTTCCGCCAAGCTGCACGAGCTGCCGGTCAGCGACCTCTTTGCCGAGAACGGCACCGTGGCGCCGAACGGCCGCATGATCAAGGACGTGTACCTGATGGAAGTGAAGGCGCCGGACCAGATCACCACGCCCTGGGACTATTACAACGTCCTCGCGACCATTCCCGGCGACGTGGCCTACATCAACCCGGCCGAGAGCGGCTGCCCGCTCGTGACGCAGTAAGGCGTGTCGGGTCGATGAACGCAAATCCTGTGAGCAAGCAGGACCAGCCGCGGGTGGTGCTATCCGCCCGCGGCCTTGGCAAGGATTTCTCGGGCTTCACCGCCGTCAACAACGTGGACCTGGACGTGCACCATGCGCGCATCCACGCGCTGATCGGGCCGAACGGCGCCGGCAAGACGACGGTGTTCAACCTGCTGACCAAGTTCCTGCAACCGACCCGGGGCAACATCACGCTGCTCGGGACGGACATCACCAGCATGAAACCCGACCGCGTGGCCCGGATGGGCCTTGTCCGGTCCTTCCAGATTTCCGCCGTGTTCCCGCATCTGACGGTGCTCGAGAACGTGCGCGTGGCGCTGCAGCGCCCGAACAACCTGGCCACGCAGTTCTGGCTGCCGCTGTCCTCTCTCGACCGGCTGAACGGTCGCGCGGACGTGCTGATCGATGAACTGGGCCTGACCGAATACCGCGATACCCGCGCAGCGGACCTGTCCTATGGCCGCAAGCGCGTGCTGGAGATCGCGACCACGCTTGCGCTCGATCCCGAGGTGCTGCTGCTCGATGAGCCGATGGCCGGCATGGGCCGCGAGGATGTGAAGATGGTCGCCGGCATCATCCGCGACGTGGCGCAGCACCGCGCCGTCCTGATGGTCGAGCACAACCTGTCGGTCGTGGCAGACATCTGCGATCATGTGACCGTTCTGGCCCGGGGCGAGATCATCGCCGAGGGGGACTATCGGTCCGTCGCAGACGACCCGGTCGTGCGCACCGCCTACATGGGGAGCGAGGCATGAGCGAGCCGCTTCTGAACGTCTCGGACCTGCATGCGTGGTATGGCGAAAGCCATATCCTGCACGGCGTGAACATGCATGTGAACCAGGGCGAGACGATCTGCATTCTCGGGCGCAACGGCATGGGCAAGACGACCACGTTGCGTACCGTCATGGGCATCCTGCGCAAGCGCACCGGCGAGATCCGGTTCGCGGGGCACGATCTGATGGCGACGCCGCTGCACCGCACGGCGCATACGGGTCTGGGTTTCGTGCCCGAGGAGCGCGGCATCTTCGCCACGCTGAACGTGGACGAGAACCTGATGCTGCCGCCGAAGGTCGCCGAGGGCGGCATGTCGGTGGACGAGATCTACAAGCTGTTCCCCAACCTCAAGGAGCGGCGCAACAGCCCCGGCACCAAGCTGTCGGGCGGCGAGCAGCAGATGCTGGCGATCGCGCGCATCCTGCGCACCGGCGCCCGCTGCCTGCTGCTGGACGAGCCGACCGAGGGCCTGGCCCCGGTCATCATCGACGCCATCGGCGAGGTGCTGACCGAACTGAAAAGCCGCGGCATGACCGTGGTGCTGGTGGAACAGAACTTCCGCTTCGCCAGCAGGGTCGCGGACCGCTTCTACCTGATGGATCACGGACAGATGGTCATGGAATTCCCCGTGAGCGAGATGGAAGTCCGCCGCGAGGAACTGAACCAGGCGCTGGGGGTCTGACATGATGACGATATTCGGCGTGCCGACGGCCGCCCTGTTCGGCCAGCTTCTGGTCGGCCTGATCAACGGATCGTTCTACGCGCTGCTCAGCCTTGGCCTTGCGGTCATCTTCGGCCTGCTGCGCGTGATCAACTTCGCCCACGGCGCGCAGTACATGCTGGGCGCGTTCGCGGCCTATCTGCTGGCGGTGTGGCTTGGGCTTGGCTACTGGTCGGCGCTGATCCTGGCGCCCGCCATCGTGGGCATCGTGGGCGCCGCGATCGAGCGCACGATGCTGTCGCGGCTCTACAAGCTCGACCATCTCTACGGGCTTCTGTTCACCTTTGGCCTGTCGCTGACGATCGAGGGCACCTTCCGCTACTTCTTCGGCGCGGCGGGCCAGCCCTATGCCGGTCCGGCGGCGTTGCAGGGCGGCGTGAACCTGGGCTTCATGTTCATGCCGATCTATCGCGGCTGGGTCGTCGTCGCGTCGCTGATCGTCTGCATCGGGGTCTGGCTGCTGATCGAGAAGACGAAGCTCGGCTCATACCTGCGGGCGGCGACCGAGAACCCGACGCTGGTCCAGAGCTTCGGCGTGAACGTGCCGCTGCTTCTGACCTTTACCTACGGGCTGGGCGCGGCGCTTGCGGCATTCGCCGGGGTGCTGGCCGCGCCGATCTACCAGGTCAGCCCGCTGATGGGGTCGAACCTGATCATCATCGTCTTCGCGGTGGTCGTGGTGGGCGGCATGGGCTCGATCCTGGGCGCCATCGTCACCGGCTACATGCTGGGCATCGCCGAGGGCCTGACCAAGGTGTTCTACCCCGAGGCGTCCAACATCGTGATCTTCGTCATCATGGCGATCGTGCTGATCCTGCGTCCCGCGGGTCTGTTCGGAAAGGATGCGTGACATGGCAGTGAAATCCGAACCCATCGCGACCGAAACCATCGACGTGCTGCCGAATGCATCGGGCGTGCGTACCGTCCTGCTGCTGGTGCTTCTGGCCGGGCTGCTGGTGGCGCCGTTCATGCTGTACCCGATCTTCGTCATGAAGCTTCTGTGCTTCGCCCTGTTCGCGGCGGCCTTCAACCTGCTCCTGGGCTATACCGGGCTGCTGAGCTTCGGGCATGCCGCCTTCTTCGGGGGATCGGCCTATTTCACCGCCCATGCGGTGAAGGAGTGGGGCTGGTCGCCCGAATTCGGTGTCCTGCTGGGCGTCGCGGGCGCGGCGGTGCTGGGCCTGATCATGGGCGCCATCGCGATCCGGCGTCAGGGCATCTATTTCGCGATGATCACGCTGGCGCTGAGCCAGATGTTCTTCTTCTTCTGCCTTCAGGCCGGGTTCACCCGGGGCGAGGACGGGATCCAGTCGGTGCCGCGCGGCCAGTTGTTCGGCTTCATCGACCTGACGAACGACATCAACATGTACTACTTCGTGCTGGGCGTGTTCCTGCTGGGCATGCTGATGATCTGGCGGATCGTGAATTCGCCCTTCGGCATGATCCTGAAGTCGATCCGCGAGAACGAGAGCCGGGCCACCTCGCTGGGCTATTCGGTGGCGCGCTACAAGCTGGCGGCCTTCGTCATGTCCGCGGCGCTGACCGGGCTGGCCGGCGGGGTGAAGGCGCTGGTGTTCCAGTTCGCCACCCTGACCGACGTGGCCTGGCAGATGTCGGGCGAGGTCATCCTGATGACGCTGCTGGGAGGCATCGGCACCCTGATCGGCCCGGTCTTCGGCGCGGGTCTGGTGGTGACGCTGCAGAACTACCTGGCCACCTCGGACTTCCCGGTGACGATCATCACCGGCGTGGTGTTCATGGTCTGCGTGCTGGTGTTCCGCCGCGGGCTGGTGGGCGAGTTCTACGCCTCGAAGCTGGGCCGCAGGCTGGGCTTCAACCCCGAGAACTGATCTTCGGGCCGGGCCCCGACGGGGCCCGGTACGTTTTTGTATGTTTCCCACGGCCGGGCGCGCCCCGGCATCCAGCCCCGGCCGTGATGCGCCGGGGAACGGAGAAGGTGCATGGACCAGTATGATTACATCGTGATCGGCGCCGGCAGCGCGGGCTGCGTGCTGGCCAACCGGCTGTCCGCCGATCCCGCCAACCGCGTGCTGCTGCTGGAGGCCGGGGGGCGCGACAACTATCACTGGATCCATATTCCGGTCGGCTATCTCTACTGCATCGACAACCCGCGCACCGACTGGCGCTTCCGGACCGAGGCGGAGCCGGGGCTTAACGGCCGCTCGCTGATCTATCCGCGTGGCAAGGTGCTGGGCGGCTGTTCCTCGATCAACGGCATGATCTACATGCGCGGACAGGCGCGCGACTACGACCAGTGGGCGCAGATGGGCTGCACCGGCTGGGGCTGGGACGACGTGCTGCCGCTGTTCCGCCGCGCCGAGGACTACCATGCGGGCGAGAACGACCTGCACGGCGCGGGCGGCGAGTGGCGGGTGGAGCGGACCCGCGTGCGCTGGCAGGTGCTGGACAGCTTCCTCGAGGCGGCGGTGCAGGCGGGCATCCCGCGCACCGAGGATTTCAATTCGGGCGACAACGAGGGCGGCGGCTATTTCGAGGTCAACCAGCGGTCGGGCATCCGCTGGAACACCTCCAAGGCGTTCCTGCGCCCGGCAATGAACCGTCCGAACCTGCGCATCCTGACCGGCGCGCAGGCCGAGCGGCTGATCGTCGAGGGCGGAGAGGTGCGCGGCGTCGTCTTTCACCAGGACGGCCGCCGGATCGAGGCGCGCGCGCTGCGCGAGACGGTGCTCAGCGCGGGGGCGATCGGCTCTCCCGCGTTGCTGGAACTGTCCGGCATCGGCAATGGCGAGGCGCTTCAGGCCGCCGGCATCGCGCCGCTGGTCGAGATGCCTGCGGTGGGCGGCAACCTGCAGGACCATTTGCAGTTGCGCATGGTCTACAAGGTCAATGGCGTGCCGACCCTGAACGAAAAGGCCAGCAGCCTGCGCGGCAAGCTGGAGATCGGGCTCGAATACCTGCTGAAGCGGTCTGGCCCGATGTCGATGGCGCCCAGCCAGCTGGGCATCTTCACCCGCTCGGGCCCCGAGAAGGAGACGGCGGATCTGGAATACCACGTCCAGCCGGTCAGCCTGGACAAGTTCGGCGACCCGGTGCACCCCTTCCCGGCGATGACGGCAAGCGTGTGCAACCTGCGCCCCGAAAGCCGGGGCAGCGTGCATGTGAAATCGCCCGATTTCCGCGCGAAGCCCGCGATCCGCCCCAACTACCTGTCCACCGAGGGCGACCGCGAGGTGGCGGTGCGGGCGATCCGGCTGACCCGGCGCATCGCCGCCCAGCCCGCCTTCGCCAAGTTCCGACCCGAGGAATACCGGCCCGGCCCCGACTACCAGACCCACGAGGATCTGGTGAAAGCGGCGGGCGATATCGGCACCACCATCTTCCACCCCGTCGGCACCTGCCGGATGGGCGCGGACGACAACGCGGTCGTCGATCCGCGCCTGAGGCTGAAGAAGCTGGGCCGGCTGCGCATCGCGGATGCCTCGGTCATGCCGACGATCACCTCGGGCAACACCAACTCGCCCACGATCATGATCGCGGAAAAGGCGGCCGAGATGATCCTGGAGGACGCGCGCGGCTGAGACGCCCGCTTTTGCGGGAATTGAATAGGGGCGCTGCGCCTTCCGATTGGTGGGTGCGCGACCCGGGGTCTATCCTTCCGGCAACTGGCGGAAGGGTCCGCCACCTGCCCGTCATGGCGGGTTGGTCTGATCCGGGAGATGCCCCATGAGCGACAAGACCGCGCTGATCGTCAGCGCCCATTCCGCCGATTTCGTCTGGCGCTGCGGCGGCGCCATCGCGCTGCATGCGAGCAAGGGCTATGACGTGACCGTCGTCTGCCTGTCCTATGGCGAGCGCGGGGAAAGCGCGAAGCTCTGGAAGCAGGAGGGCATGACCCTCGACAAGGTAAAGACCGCGCGCCGCAAGGAAGCCGAGGCGGCGGCATCCGCGCTGCGCGTGCACGATATCCGCTTCTTCGACCTGGGCGACTACCCGCTGGTGCTGGACCGCGAGGCGAAGTACCGGCTGGTGGACGTGATCCGCGCCGTGCAGCCGCGCTTCATGATGTCCCATTCCAAATACGATCCCTACAACACCGACCACATGTACGCGACGGAAGTGGCGCTGGAGTGCCGAATGATCGCGCAGGCCTGGGGCCACAACCCCGGGGAAAAGGTGCTGGGCGCGCCGCAGCTCTACCTGTTCGAGCCGCACCAGACCGAGCAGATGGGCTGGAAGCCGGATGTCTTTCTCGACATCACCCCGGTCTGGGACCGCAAGCGCGCCGCCATCGAATGCATGGAGGGTCAGCAGCACCTGTGGGACTACTACACCAATGTTGCGCAGAACCGCGGCAACCATTTCCGCCGCAACTCGGGCGGCCAGGCCGGGGGGCGCGACTGCCGCTATGCCGAGGGGTTCCAGTCGGTCTTCCCGCGCACTGTCGACGAACTCTGACCAGAGGGGGAGAATGCGGATGGGCGTTGTCGTTCAGAATATCGAGCGCGCGGATGAGGCGGTGATCGCGGGGCTGGCCGAGTGTGGCGTCGCCACCGTGCACGAGGCGCAGGGACGCAAGGGGCTTCTGGCCTCCTACATGCGGCCGATCTATGCGGGGGCGTCGGTCGGCGGATCCGCGGTCACGATCTCGGCGCCGGCGGGCGACAACTGGATGATCCATGTCGCCATCGAACAGGTCCGCCCCGGCGACATCATGGTGCTGGCGCCCACTTCGCCCTGCGAGGACGGGTATTTCGGCGACCTGCTGGCCACCTCGGCGCAGGCGCGGGGCTGCCGCGGGCTCGTGATCGAGGCTGGCGTGCGCGACGTGCGCGACCTGACGAAGATGGGCTTCCCGGTCTGGTCGAAGGCGATCTTCGCGCAGGGCACCGTGAAAGAGACGCTGGGCTCGGTGAACATTCCCATCGTCTGCGCCGGTGCGCTGGTCAATCCGGGCGACGTGATCCTGGCCGATGACGACGGCGTCTGCGTCGTGCGCCGCGAGGAAGCGGCCGACGTGCTGGTGAAAGCGCGCGACCGGGTCGCGAAGGAAGAGGAAAAGCGCGCCAAGCTGGCCGATGGCATCCTTGGCATCGACCTTTATGGCCAGCGCGAGCGGCTGGCCGCCAAGGGCCTGCGCTATGAGTGAGGGCGTGCCCTGCATGTGGATGCGGGGCGGCACCTCCAAGGGCGGGTATTTCCTGGCCGCCGATCTGCCGGCGGACCGGGATGGTTTCCTGTTGCAGGTCATGGGTTCGCCCGATCCGCGGCAGATCGACGGGATGGGCGGGGCGGATCCGCTCACCTCGAAGGTGGCGGTGGTGCGCAAGTCCCAGCGCCCCGGCGTCGATGTCGACTACCTTTTCCTCCAGGTCTTCGTGGATCGGGCGGTGGTGACCGACGCGCAGAACTGCGGCAACATCCTTGCAGGCGTCGGCCCCTTCGCGATCGAGCGGGGGCTGGTCGCGGCGCGGGACGGCACCACGGACGTGCGCATCTTCATGGAGAACTCGGGCCAATTGGCCATCGCCCGCATCCAGACACCGGGCGGGCGCGTGCGTTATGCCGGGGGTGCCCGGATCGACGGCGTGCCGGGCACCGCCGCCCCGGTCGAGATCGCCTTTCAGGATACCGCCGGGTCAAGCTGCGGCGCGCTGCTGCCCACGGGCAACGCGGTGGACATGATCGACGGGGTCGCGTGCACCCTGATCGACAACGGCATGCCCTGCGTGGTGCTGCGCGCGGCCGACATGGGCGTCACCGGGACGGAGACGCCCGCAGAGCTTGAGGCCAACGCGCCGCTGCGTGCCCGGCTCGAGTCGATCCGGCTGAAGGCGGGGCCGATGATGAAGCTGGGCGACGTGGCGCAGGCCTCGGTTCCCAAGATGACGATGGTCTCTGCCCCGCGGGCGGGCGGCGCGGTTTCGACGCGGACCTTCATCCCCCATCGCTGCCATTCCACCATCGGCGTGCTGGGCGCGGTCAGCGTGACGACCGCCTGCCTGCTGCCGGAGGGGCCGGCGCGGTCGGTCGCGGTGCTGCCCGAGGGCGACAGGGTGGCGCTTTCGGTCGAGCACCCGACGGGCGAGATGACGGTGATCGCCGACCTCAGGGACGGGCAGGTGGCGCAGGCCGCCATCCTGCGCACGGCCCGCAAGCTGTTCGACGGCATGATCTTCGGGAGGGACTGACATGCGGATCGCGTTCATCGGGTTCGGAGAGGCGGCGCGCGCCTTCCACGACACGCTGGTCAAGGTGGATGGGGGCCTGTCCTTTGCGGCCTACGACCTGAAGGACACGGCCGACATGGCCGAGGCGATGGCCGCGCGCGGCGTCGCGCGGGGGGCCAGCCCGGCAGAGGCGATTGCCGGGGCGGACTGGATCGTCAGCGCGGTGACGGCGGACCAGAGCCTTGCGGCCGCCACCTCTGCCGCGGCGCATCTGGGGCGCGGGCAGGTGTTCATCGACATCAATTCCGTCTCTCCCGGTCGCAAGCGCGAAAGTGCTGCGGCGGTCGAGGGGGCGGGGGCGGCCTATGTCGACATGGCCGTGATGGCACCGGTGCATCCCCGCGGCCATGCCACCCCCGTGCTGGTCGCGGGGCCGACCGCCGCGGCGCTGGCGCTGGAACTGGAACGGCTGGGCTTTTCCTTCGACATCGCGGGCGACGCGCCGGGTGCTGCGACCGCGATCAAGATGGTGCGCTCGCTCTTCGTGAAGGGGCTGGAGGCGATCACTGTCGAGGCGCTTCTGGCGGCGCAGGCCTCGGGCTGTTTCGAGGAGGTGCTCGCCTCGCTGTCGAAAAGCTATCCGGGGCTCGGCTGGCCGCAGATCGCAGACTATCATTTCGAGCGGACCCTGCGCCACGGCGTGCGCCGCGCGGCGGAGATGCGCGAAAGCGCCGCCACGCTGGACGCGCTGGGCCTGACCGGCGGGCTTGCGCGCGAGATCGCCGCCGTGCAGGAGCGGATGGGGGCGGTCGGTGTCGGTGCGCTTGGCACCGGTACGCTGTCGGGCGATGTCGCAGAGGTGCTGAAGGCCCGGCTCGGCTGATGGGTGGGCCGCCTTCGGCATGGCGGTCGGAACCCCGGGGTGATATTCAATTCGCGCAACCTTGTGCGGAGTGAACCATCCTGTCCGAAGATCCGGTCCCCAACCTGCGGCATATTCTCGGCGTGGTCGCGGTCGCCGATCAGGGCACGCTTTCGGCCGCGGCGCGGGAAATCAACCTCTCGCAGCCGGCGCTGACCCAGGGCGTCGCCCGTATCGAGGAGGATCTGGGCACATCCCTGTTCCGGCGCGGCGGCGGCGGGATGATCCCGACCGAGGCGGGGCAGCTGTTCATCCTGCGCGCGCGGCGCGGCGTCGAGTTCCTGCGCCGCGGCGGCCAGGTCGTCGGGCGCCCGCATCTTTACCGGATGCTGTCGGTGGGCCAGTTGCGCAGCCTTGTCGCCGCGGTCGAACATGGCGGTTTCCGGCCCGCGGCCATGCGGCTGGGGCGCGAGGCGTCCACCATCAGCCGCGCCTGCCGCGAGATCGAGCACCAGGCCGGGGTGGAGCTGTTCGAGAACACCTCGAGCGGATTGCAGCCCACGAAGCAGGCCAACGAGTTCATGCGCTTCGCAAAGCTTGCCATGGGGGAATTCCGGCAGGCGGTGCATGACGTGCGCGGCTGGCAGGGCGCACCCGAGGGGCGGCTGGCGATCGGCTGCCTGCCGATGGCGCAGACCCATATCGTGCCCGAGGCGCTGAACCGTTTCTCGCACGATTATCCGCGGATCGAGCCGCGCGTCGTGGACGGCTATTACGACTCGCTGACCCGCGGGCTCAGGCGTGGCGACCTGGACATCCTGCTGGGGGCCCTGCGCACGCGCGACCTGCCGGAGGGGCTGGTGCAGGAGGCGCTGTTTTCGGACCCGCTGGTGGTGGTGGCCCGGCCCGGGCACCCACTGGACGGCGTGGCGGGGGTCGATGGCGGGGCGCTCGCCCGGCACCCGTGGGTTGCACCGCGCGCGGGCGCGCCGTCGCGGCGATATTTCGACAAGGTGCTGTCCGGGCTGTCGATTCCGGCCGACGTGCCGGCCCCCGTCGAGACGGGGTCGCATACGGTGATGCGGGGGCTGCTGTTCGGATCGGACCGGATGGCGATGCTGTCGCGGCTCCAGGTAAGCCGCGACATCGGGCTGGGGCTTTTGGTGCAGATCGACCATCCGCTGCCCGACAGCGCACGGCCCATCGGCATCACCCACCGCGAGGACTGGCTGCCGGGCATGCCGCAGGCGCGGTTCCTGGAAATCCTGCGCGAGGTGACGGCCGCCGCGCGCTAGAGCCGCGCGGCCACCGCCCGGGCCATCTGCTGCGTGCCGGCGCTGCCGCCAAGGTCGGGCGTGCGCGCGGCTGGATCGGCCAATACCTGTTCCAGCGCCGACTCGATCGCGGCCGCGGCCTGCCTGAGCGCGATGTTGCCCTTCCGCTCGCCCAGCCAGTCGAGCAGCATGGCGGCCGAGCCGATCAGCGAGGCGGGGTTGGCGATGTCCTTGCCCGCGATGTCCGGGGCGGACCCGTGCTGCGCCTGGGCCATGCCGTGATGCTCGCCCGCGTTCAGCGACGCCGCAAGGCCCAGGCTGCCGGACAGTTCCGCTGCAAGATCCGACAGGATGTCGCCATACATGTTGGTCGTGACCACCACGTCGTAGCGGCCGGCGTCGCGAACCAGAAGTGCTGCCATCGCATCGACCAGCACCTCGTCATAGGCGATGTCGGGGTAGTCCTTTGCGACCGCGCGGCATTCCTCGAGGAACAGGCCATCGGACAGGCGCAGCACATTCGCCTTGTGCACGGCGGTGACATGCCGCGCGGGCCGGGTCGCGGCCAGCCGGAAGGCGCTTTCGGCGATCCGGCGGCAGGCGCGGCGGGTGATCTTGCGCAGGGCCAGCGCGATGTCCGGCTCGGGCATGATCTCTCCGGGACCGGAGGCCATGTTGCGGTCGGCGTAGAAGCCTTCGGTGTTCTCGCGCACCACCACCAGGTCGAAGGGTTTGCCGCAGGGCGGTGTCACCCCGGGCCGGGTCGCGGCGGGGCGGATGTTGGCGAACAGGTCCAGCCGCTTGCGCAGCGTGCCCGACGGGTTCAGCCCGCCCTCGGCCACCGGCGGATAGGCGTTGTGCGACACCGGCCCCAGCACGATGCCATCGGCATCGAGTGCCGCGGCGATCACCGCGTCGGGGATGGTCGAGCCGCTGGCCTTCAGCGCGTCGAAGCCGACCACCGCCCCGGCGAAGGCAAGGTTCAGGCCGAAGCGGCTGTCGGCTGCCTCGAGCACCGTGCGGGTCGCGGCGACGATCTCGGGGCCGATCCCGTCCCCGTCCAGCATCAGAAGCGAAACGGGGGCGCTCATGCTGCACCCCGGATCTGCGCGTCGCGGATCAGCGCGGCCAGCCGGTAGAACCCGTGGACCATCTTGGAATAGGGGATCAGCAGGAACAGGGCGAGCACCGTGCCCAGGTGGATGGCAAGCAGCGCCGGAACGGCGCCGGTTCCGGTCGCTGCGTAAAGCAGCAGCCCGGTAAAGCCGGTCAGGCCCAGCAGCATCACGAAGGCCATCTCGCCGCCCCAGAGCTTCGGCGCGCCGAGGTCACGGTCCGCCTTGGTCTTGAGCACCGCAAGCCCGATGCAGCCCAGCGTCAGCAGGATGCCGCCCGGCACGCCCAGCAGCTTCGGCAGCGAGAAGAAGCCGTAGGGCGCCTCCATACCGAAGCCGTAGTGCAGGATGGTCCCCGAACTGGTGGACGCGAAGCACAGCAGAAAGCCCCAGAGCGTGGCCTGGTGCGCATGGCGGCGTGCGTTGGAAAAGCGGTCGCCCTTCTCGAAGTTGCAGCCCTGGCCCTGCCCGCCGGACAGGTTCTTCAGCCTTGCCACGTCGCCGAGTGCGGCACGCAGATGGGGAAGGCGGATCGCGGTGCCGCCCACCTCGCGCCAGTAGTCGCGCAGGCCGAGCGCCACGATCGCCAGGGGCGCGATGAAGGCGGGCGCGAAGATCGACACCATCGCCGCATGCGAGAGATAGGCGTAGAACCCCTCGCCGTTTTCGGGGCGCAGGGCCTGAAGGGCGAGGAACAGGACGGCGATGCCCGCGACAAGGACCGCACCGATGGCGACGCCCGCGCGCTGGAACAGCGCCGCAAAGGGCGCGGGGCGGGCGAAGCGTTCCCAGCTTTCGGCGCGCACCTCGGCCAGCGCCTTGGGCAGGTTCAGCGCGAATTCATGCGGTTCGGTGAACTGGCAGGCGTAATAGCAGCCGCGGCAGTTGTGGCACAGGTTGGCCAGCTGGGTGACGTCGCCATCCGCAAAGGCGCGTTGGCGGTTGATCGCCGGAAAGACCGAGCAGTAGCCCTCGCAATAGCGGCAGGCGTTGCAGATCTCGATCTGGCGGCGGGCCTCGTTGATCAGATCAAGCGACATTTGCAGCGGCTTCCTTTCCTGCGATGCGGCCGAACACGGTGCCGATGGTCATGCCGAAGCCGGCCAGGTAGCCCTGGCCCAGGATGCTTCCGGCCATGATCTCGCCCGCGGCCCAGACATTCTCGTAGCGCCCCTGCGGGCCCGTGACGCGCGCCGTCTCGTCCACCTTCAGCCCCAGATAGGTAAAGGTCACGCCGGGGCGCAGCGAGTATCCGTAATAGGGGGCGGTGTCGATCGGGCGCGCCCAGTTGGTCTTGGCCGGCTCGATCCCCTCGGTGGCCATGCCGTCCAGTTCGGTCGGGTGGAACATGCCGGGGCGGCAGGCGGCGTTGAAGGCGTCCACCGTCTCGCGCAGCTTGTTGCCGGAAATGCCCAGCCGCTGGCCCAGTCCCTCGATCGTGTCGGCCTGCTCGGGCGGATAGACCGAGGGCATGAACAGGTCGATGCTTTTCGAATCGATGATGACATAGGCGACCTGGTCGGGCTGTGCCGCGACCAGCCGGCCCCAGATCGCGTAGCGCTTGGGCCAGACATCCTCGCCCTCGTCGTAGAAGCGTTCGCCGTCGCGGTTCACGACGATGGAGAAGGGCACGCAATCCAGCCGGGTGACGATGCCGCCGTCATATTTCGGCGAGCGGCCGTCGATGGCCACCGCGTGGCACTGGGTCGGATCGCCGACGCTTTCGGCACCCTGGTCCAGCATGTCCTTCAGCACCACCCCGCGGTTGTAGGGTGTGCCGCGGATCAGGAAGTTCTTCGCCGCCGGACCCCAGGCGCGGGCCAGCCAGTCGATATCGGCCTGGAACCCGCCCGAGGCCAGGACGACCGCCTTGCCCTCGATCCGGCAGGGCTGGCCGGCGATTTCCGCGTCGAGCCCCTCGAACCGGCCTTCGTTGATGGTGACGTGCTTCACCTGCGCCTCGTAGGCCACGGTCACGCCCAGATCCTCGGCGGTGTTGTAATAGGCATTCACCAGCGCCTTGCCCCCGCCCAGGAAGAAGGCGTTGGTGCGCGACAGCGACAGCGTGCCCGACAGCGACGGCTGGAAGCGCACGCCATGCGCCTCCATCCAGGGCAGGCATTCCTCGGAAGTGCGGATCGTCATGCGGGCCAGGTTCTCGTCCGTCTCGCCCTTGGTCACGCGCAACAGGTCGTCGTAATACTCATCTTCTTCGTAGGCGTCGGTCAGCACCGAAAGGGGCCCGCGATGCATGCAGCGGAAGTTGCGCGTGTGGCGCGAGTTTCCGCCGCGATAGGGTTCCGGCGCCCCTTCGAGGATGACCACGCGCGCGCCCGCCTCGGCCGCCTCGATGGCCGCGCAGAGGGCGGCGTTGCCGCCGCCGACCACCACCACGTCCCAGCTTGTGCCAGAAAGTTTCGAGATATCCGTCATGCCGTCCGTTCCCCGGGTTCTCTTGCTGTGCTGGATCAGATCTTGTCGGCCGGCCGCTCGCGGTCGCGCAGCATCCGCAGGCGCGTGCGGTGGGCAGCCTCCATGTGATGGCGCATCGCCGCCTCGGCCGCGGCCCCGTCGCGGGCCCGCAGCGCCGCCATGATGCGGTCATGCTCGACCAGGGCTTCGGCCTGGCGCTCTGTTTCCTCCAGCGTGGAGGGGCCGAGGATCAGCATGGATTTCTGCAACGTGTTGACCGAGCGGGTCAGGAAGCGGTTCTTCGCGGCGTCGAGCAGCGTCAGGTGGAACTGCCGGTTCAGCCGGTACATGGCCTCGGCGTCCGAGCGGGCCCGCGCCATCTCGGTGTTGAGCGACTCGAGTTCCGCCAGTTCCACGTCGGACGCCGCGCGTGCCGCAAGCCGGGCTGCCGTGCCTTCCAGCACGACGCGCATCTCGTAGAGCTCCATCACCTCGGAATAGTCGAGCTGCCGGATCGCGGCCCCCACGCGGGGGACGTGTTCGACCAGCCCGTCCGCCTCCAGCTGGCGGATCGCCTCGCGCACGGGGGTGCGGCTGGTGTTCAGGCGCCTTGCAAGCTCGGTTTCGGTCAGCCGCATCTTGGGGCCGAGTCGCCCGGCGCGGATTTCCTCGAGCAGGTGGCGATAGGCTTCCTGTCCCTGCGGGCTGTAGGGCCGCTTTTCGGGTTTGGTTGTCACGTCCTGCTCCGCTGACGAGGGGCTTGTCCGATTGCATCCGATTGTATACGGATGGATGCAGTGGGGTCAAGGAGGTTGGATCTGCTCGCTGCCAATGGGAAACCGGAATTCGGCGATTGGAGAATTTCAATATCTCTGACACTTTTCCAATTGGAGCAGGGCCTGTTATTCCAGCACGATCTGATCTCGCGTTTTGCCGGCCCTCCACGGGGGTCCGGCCAGAGGTTGCGAGTAGTGCGGACGCGGGAGTCGTGGTAGACAGTCCGGCCAGCACAAACGATGGGAGGAATACACATGACACAATTCAACAAGACGGCGCTTGCGGCCGCGGCCGGCATCGCCGCCATGGTCGGCGCGGGCCAGCAGGCCGCGGCGCAGGACCTGGCCGGCAAGACGGTCGAGTTCGTGATCCCGTTCTCGGAATCCGGCGGCTCGGCGCGCTGGGCGAACTTCTACGCGCCGCTGCTGAGCGAGGCGCTTCCGGGCAATCCGACCGTCGTGGTCCGGTATCGTCCGGGCGGTGGTTCGACCACCGGCGCCAACTGGTTCCAGGAGCAGACCACCAATGACGGCACGCTGATCTTCGGCACCTCCGGCTCTACCCAGTTCCCCTATCTGCTGGGCGATCCGCTTGTGCGCTACGAGTACCAGGACTGGATCCCGGTTCTGGCGTCGGGCACCGGCGGCGTGTCCTACCTGCCGTCCAGCCTGGAGGACAAGTGGGACGGTACCGCGAACCAGCTGACCGAGGAGTTCTTCCTCTACGGCTCGCAGGGCGCCACCTCGCTCGACCTGGTGCCGATCCTCGCCTATGACCTGCTGGGCCTGACGGTCGATCCCGTGTTCGGCGTCGAGGGTCGTGGCGACGGCCGCCTGATGTTCGAGCGTGGCGAAGCCAACATCGACTACCAGACCTCGTCGGCCTATATCCGCTCGGTGCAGCCGATGGTCGATTCCGGCCTGGCCTTCCCGATCTTCAGCTGGGGATCGCTGGATGCCGAAGGCAACATCGTCCGTGACCCGACTTTCCCGGACATGCCCAGCTTCAAGGAAGTCTGCGAGGCGACCGAGGCCTGCTCGACCGAGGGTGTGGAATGGGACGCGTTCAAGGCATTCTTCGTCGCGGGCTTCCCGGCGCAGAAGCTGGTCTACCTGCCGGGCAACGCCCCGCAGGAAATCGTGGACATGTACAACAAGGCCTTCAACGACATCATCGCGCGGCCCGATTTCGCCGAGCTGGCGGCTGCCGAACTGGGCGTCTATCCCCAGCTGACCGGCGATGCGGCCCGGCGCGCGCATGAGCAGGCGACGACGATTTCGCCCGAGGCCAAGCAGTACGTGCTCGACTGGCTGAACGAGCGGTTCCAGATCAGCTTCAACTGATCGACCGATCGCCAAATCCCGCCGGCCCCCGTGCCGGCGGGTTTCTCTTCTCGCGACGTGGGGAATGATCCATGGATATGATCGCGACCGCGCTGCCGGCGCTTGGGCAGGCATTTTCTCTTCTTTTCCAGCCCGAACAGCTTCTGTTCCTCATGACCGGCGTGCTGCTCGGCCTTTCGGTCGGCATCCTGCCGGGGCTTGGCGGGATCGCCGGCCTGTCGCTGGTGCTGCCCTTCATCTATGGCATGGACCCGGTGTCCGGCCTTGCGATGATGATCGGCCTGATCGCGGTCATCCCCACATCCGACAGTTTCTCTTCGGTGCTGCTGGGTATCCCCGGCTCGTCCGCGTCGCAGGCGACGGTGCTGGACGGCTTCCCCCTTGCCAAGAAGGGCGAGGCGGCACGGGCGCTGGCGGCTTCGCTGGTGTCGTCGCTGCTGGGCGGCCTGCTGGGCGCCTGCGTACTGACGGTGTTCATCTTCTTCGCCCGACCGATCATCCTGGCCTTCGGCGTGCCCGAGATGCTGATGCTGACCGTGCTCGGCCTGTCGATGGTCGCCATCCTTGCCGGCCGCGTGCCGCTGAAGGGGCTGATCGCGGCGGGGCTCGGCCTGATGGTGGGCACCATCGGCGCGGCCGGCGCGGGCGGCTCGCTTCGGATGACGACCTATGACATCCCCTACCTTGTGGACGGGGTGCAGCTGGTCATCATCGGCCTCGGCATCTATGCCATCCCCGAGATCGTCTCGCTGCTGCGCCATGATCGCCCCATCTCCAAGAGCGGAGAACTGGGCAAGGGCTGGGCCGACGGCCTTAAGGACTGGTGGCGCAACAAGTGGCTGTCGATGCAGACGGCCGTGGTCGGCGTGATCGTCGGCGTCATCCCGGGGCTGGGCGGCTCTGTCGTGGACTGGATCGCATATGGCTACGCGGTGCAGACCGCCAAGGACCGGTCCAAGTTCGGGCAGGGCGACATTCGCGGCGTGATCGCGCCCGACTCGGCCGCGAACGCCAAGGAAGGCGGCGCGCTGATCCCGACCCTGATCTTCGGGATCCCCGGCTCCGGATCGATGGCGATCTTTCTGGGCGGGATCGCCCTGCTGGGCTACGACCCGGGCCCGCATATGGTGCGCAACAATCTTGACATCACCTACACGATCATCTGGTCGCTTGCGATCGCGAACGTGCTGGGCGCAGGCCTGTGCATCATGCTTGCTGGCCAGATCGCCAAGATCACGACGATCCGCTTCACGCTGCTGGCGCCGCTGCTGTTCATGCTGATCGCCTTCGCGGCGTTCCAGTCCAGCCAGCGCCTGGGCGACCTGGCGATGCTGGTGCTGGTGGGTCTGCTGGGCATCCTGCTGCGCCGCTTCGACTATTCGCGGCCGGCCTTCCTGATCGGTTTCGTGTTGTCGGCACAGGCGGAATCCTATGCCAACCAGCTGTACCAGATCGCCGGATCCCGGTTTAACCGCAGCTTCGAGATCGGCATGTCCTATATCGCCACCCCGCTTGCGGTGGGGATCCTGCTGCTCACCATCATTTCCGTGATCGTGGGCGTGCGGGCGGCGAAGTTCATCCAGGAGAATGCCGCGCCGCATACAGGCGGCAAGCGTGCCCCGATGGTGTTCCTGCTGGCGCTCACCGCCTACCTGGTCGTGGCCTGGGCCGACGCCTATTCGATCGGCCGGATGGGCGACAAGATCTTCCCGCTGACGGTGGGCACCATCACCCTGCTGTGCTGCCTTGGACTGCTGGTGCAGATGATGCGCAGCCCGGAAACCCATCCGGTGTTCGTCGACCTGGAAAAGGGCGGCGACGATGCGGCCGCCGAGCACGGGCTGTGGCCGACCCTGTCGTGGTTCCTGCTGCTTCTGGTGCTGTCGGCGCTGTTCGGCTTCATCATCGCGCTGGCGGTCTTCTTCCTAACCTTCTTCCGGACCCGCGCGGCTCTCAGCTGGGCGCGCACGCTGATGTTCACGGCGGGCGGCCTGGGGATGATCCTGTTCATGGGCGGGATGCTCGGCCGGGAGTTCCCCTCGGGCCTGCTGCAGGAATTCGTACGGCTTCCGTGGCCCTTCATCTGACGGCAAGAAAGAAAAATGACCCAGACTGCAATCCCCTACCTGTTCTATCGCGGCGGCAGCTCTCGCGGCCCCTACTTCAACCGCAAGGATCTGCCCGAGGATCGGGACACCCTGTCCGAGGTGCTGATGACGGTCGTGGGGGCCGGCCATTCGCGCAACATCGACGGCATCGGCGGCGGCATCGACGTGACCACCAAGGTCGCGATGCTGTCGAAGTCCGAGGATCCGGAATGCGACATCGACTATTTCTTCGCACAGGTCGGTGTGACCGAGCGGATGGTCGATTATCGTCCGACCTGCGGCAACATGCTGACCGGGGTCGGGCCGGCCGCCATCGAGATGGGGCTGATGCCTGCGACCGGTGACGTGACCCGCGTCCGGATCAAGGCGGTCAACACCGGCGCCCGGGTCGAGGCGATCGTGCAGACGCCCGGTGGCAAGGTGGAATACGAGGGCGACGCCTCGATCGACGGCGTGCCGGGCGCCTCGGCGCCGGTGGGGCTGAACTTCCTCGACGTGGTGGGCTCGTCCTGCGGGTCGCTGCTGCCCACCGGCAACCTGCGCGACGTCATCGACGGGATCGAGGTCACCTGCATGGATGTCGCCATGCCGATGATGATCGCCCGTGCCGATGCCTTCGGGCTGACCGGTTACGAGACGGCGGCCGAACTGGACGCCAACCGCGCCTTCTTCGAGCGGGTGGAGCCGATCCGGATCGAGGCCGGGCGCCGGATGGGACTGGGCGACGTCACCAAGTCGGTGACGCCCAAGATCGGGCTTCTGTCGCCCGCGCGCCACGGCGGCACGATCAGCGCGCGCTATTTCATGCCCTGGACCTGCCATCCCACCATGGCCGTGACCGGATCGCAGTGCCTTGCGTCCTGCGCGCTGACGCCGGGAACCGTGGCGGATGGGCTGGTCGGCCAGGTGGACGGTTCGCCCGCGCTGATGCGGATCGAGCATCCGGCCGGCGAGATCCTGGTGACCGTCGATTACAGCGTGGACGACGAGAACGGGTTCCAGCTGCGCTCGGCCGGGCTGATCCGTACCGCGCGGCTGATCGCACGGGGCGAGCTGATGGTTCCGCCCAGCGTCTGGAAGGGCTTTTGATCGGTGTGGATCCAAGCTATTGTATGCCGTGGTATACGATAGGGAGTCGCATCGATGAAACGACTGGATGACTATCTCTGCCCGGCCCGCGACGCGGTTGAGGACGCCCGTCAGCAGGTTCTGCGCGAGATCGTGGACTACCCGCGGCCGATCTCGGGCTGCGACGCGCAGTTCAATCACCTGCTGGACCTGCGCCGTCGTCTCGAGACGGCGCTGGCGGTTCTCGAGAGGTCGGTATTCGTGCCGACCTCGCGCCATCCGGGCTGAGGCGCTTTGCCAGAAGGAGTGCAGGACGGCATGACCGCCCCCAAGACCTATGAGACCCTGGCTGCCGCGTTCCGGCAGGAGGGTGTGGCTACATGCTATGCCCTGCTGGGCGACGCCAACATGAACTGGGCCACGGCGCTGGCCGGCATGGGAACGGATTTCGTCCATGTCCGGCACGAGCATTGCGCGGTCGCGGCGGCGACCGCTCATGCCCGCGCCAATGGCGAGGTGGGCGTTGCGACCGTGACCTGCGGGCCCGGTCTGACGCAGATCACCACGGCGTTGCCCGCCGCGGTGCGCGCGCGCGTGCCGCTGGTGATCTTTGCCGGGGAAAGCCCGCTGAAATCGAACTGGTACAACCAGGCGATCGACCAGGCGCCCTTCGTGACCGCGACGGGGGCGGCCTATCACGCCTGCCACCACCTGGAGCGGCTGCCGCTGCAGATCCGCGATGCCTTCCTCCAGGCGCGGACCGAACAGCGCCCCGTGGTGCTGGGCGTGCCGTTCGACCTGCAGGACAAGCCCTGGCCCGAGGCGGCAAGGCTGCCCGCGCCCTCGCACAAGATCATGCCGAAGCTGGGGCCGGTGCCGGCGAACCCGGACGATGTGGCGCGTGCGGCGGAACTTGCGCTGGGTGCGCGAAAGGTCGTCGTCATGGCGGGGCTCGGCGCGGTGCGCGCAGGCGCGGGGCCTGCCTGCCGGGCGATTGCCGAGCGGCTGGGCGGGCTTCTGTCCACCACGTTGCCTGCGCGCGGGCTGTTCCATGACGATCCCCATTGCATCGGCATCGCTGGCGGCTTTTCGACCGAGACGGCCCGCGAATGCTTCGCCGAGGCGGATCTTGTGATCGCGGTCGGCGCCAGCCTGACCCATCACAATGCGGACGGGGGCAAGCTGTTTCCCGATGCGCAGGTGTTGCAGATCGACATGGCGCCGGTTGCCGTCAGCCAGGGCCGGATCGCCGCCCATGCCCATGTCCGCGCCGATGCGCGGCTGGGGGCCGAGGCGCTGCTGGCGGCGCTGGGCGCAAGGGGGGCCGATGCCCCCGCGTGGCGCAGCGCCGGGTTGGCCGAACGTATCGCCACCGCGCCCGCCGACAGCACGCCGTTCCAGCGCCAGCCCGGTCTGCACGACCCGCGCGACGTGGTGACGGCGCTCGACGCGGCCCTGCCTTTGGGCTGGGAGATGGTGAACTCCTCGGGCCACTGCTCGTACTTCTTCGCGCACATGCCGAAGCGCCCGGTCGAGCATTTCCACACGATCCGCGAGTTCGGCGCGATCGGGAACGGGATTTCCTACGCGATGGGCGTGGCAAGGGCGCGCCCGGACAACACCGTGGTGCTGTTCGACGGCGACGGCAGCCTGATGATGCACATCCAGGAGCTGGAGACGATCCGCCGCCACGGCATGAACATCCTGATCTGCGTGATGAACGACGGCGCCTACGGGTCCGAGATCCACAAGCTGCGCTCCGAGGGGCTGACCGACGCCGGTGCGGTTTTCGGGCGGCCCGACTTCGGGGCCATCGCGCGCGGCTTCGGGCTGGAGGGTGCGGTGGTCAGCGACCTGGGCGACCTGCCGGGCATGGTCGACGCATTCTCGAAACGCGGCGGCGCGGCGATCTGGGACTTCCATGTCTCGGACATCGTCGTCTCGCCGGTGATCCGCCGGGCGCATCCGCCCAAGGCGCACTGACAAGCCAAGAAGGGGCCAACACATGAAGGTTCACATTCTCGACGACTGGTTCGACACGCTGCGCACGCTGCCCAGCTTTGCTCGGCTTCAGGGCCATGACGTGACCGTCTGGAACGACCATGTCGAGGACGTGGACGTCCTGGCCGAGCGTCTGGCCGAGGCCGAGGCGCTGGTCCTGTTCCGCGAGCGGACGCCGATCACCCGCGCCCTGCTGGAGCGGCTGCCGAAGCTGAAACTGATCAGCCAGCGCAGCGTCTATCCCCATGTGGACGTGCCCGCCTGCACCGATCATGGCGTGGTGCTGAGTTCCAACATGCATTCGGGCGATGCCCCCTCGACCGCGGCGGCGGAACTGACATGGGCGCTGATCCTTGCCTCAGCCCGGCAGTTGCCGACGCAGATGGCCTCGCTCCGGGCGGGCACCTGGCAGGCGGGCGTGGGCAAGAGCCTGCATGGCCGGACGCTGGGCGTCTATGGCTTCGGACGGATCGGAAACCAGGTCGCCGAATTCGGCCGCGCCTTCGGGATGAAGGTGGTGTGGTGGGCCTCGGACGCCGGGCGCGAGCGGGCGCTGGCCGCGGGCGAGACCGTGGCCGAAAGCCGCGAGGCGTTCTTTGCCCAGTCGGATTTCGTCACCGTCCATGTCCGGCTGAAGCCCGAGACGAAGGGCATGATCACGCTTGCAGACCTGATGGCCATGCAGCCGCACGCGACCTTTATCAACACGTCGCGGTCCGGGCTGGTGGAGCAGGGCGCGCTGCTGGCCGCGCTGGATGCCGGGCGGCCGGGTACGGCGGCGGTGGACGTGTTCGACGTGGAGCCCCTGCACAACCCCAACGACCGGATGCTGACCCATCCCCGGGTGATCGCCACGCCGCATATCGGCTACGTCACCGAGGATGAACTCGACGTGCAGTTCGCCGACATCTACGACCAGATCAACGCCTATGCCGAGGGCGCGCCGATCCACATGGCCAACCCGGAGGCGTGGAAGGGCGAATGATCGAGGCGCTGCTGCCGCCCGACATGGGCGTGGGCCTGTTCTGGGGCCTGATGTTCGCCAGCTTCGTCGCGTCGTTCATCACCGTCGCCTTCGGGATCGGGGGCGGCGGTCTGCTTCTGGCGGTGATGGCCAGCCTCGTGCCGCCGGCGGCGCTTATCCCGGTCCATGGCGTGATCCAGGTCGGCTCCAACATGGGGCGGATGCTGATGATGCTGCGCGAGGTTCATTGGCCGGCCGCCCCGGCCTTTCTTGTCGGCTCGGTGATCGGCGCGGCGCTCGGGGGCATGCTGGTCGTGACCTTTCCGCCGGCCTTCGTGCAGATCGGGGTGGGCTGCTTCATCGTGTGGTCGGTGTTCGGCCGCGCGCCGGAGCTGATGCGCCGCTGGGGCGCGCTCACGGGGGCGATCTCCAGTTTCCTGACGATGTTCTTCGGGGCGACCGGGCTGTTCGTGGCCGCCTTCACCAAGTCCTTCAAGCTTGAGCGGCACGCCCATGTGGCGACCCACGCCACGCTGATGACCGCGCAGCACCTGCTGAAGGTGGTGGTTTTCGGCATCCTCGGCTTCGCCTTCGGGCCCTGGCTGCCATTTGTCGTGGCGATGATCGTGGCCGGGCTGTTCGGCACCTGGACCGGGCGCTTCGCACTCACGCGGATCACCAACGAGTGGTTCCTGCGGATGCTGAACGCGGTGCTGCTGATCCTTGCCGCAAGGCTGATCTGGGCCGGTATCAGCGACCTGGTCGCGGCGGACTGATCAGGCGATCACGATCTCGGTTCCGCCGGTGCGACACAGCTGGCGGACCTTTTCCGGGGGCTCCGCCTCGGTGATGAAACTGTCGATCTCGTTCAGCGATCCGATGCGCACCGGCGCGCTGCGGGTGAACTTCGAGCTGTCGGCGACCAGGATCGTGCGCCGCGCCTGGCGGATGATGGCCTGGCTGACCCGCACCTCGCGGTAGTCGAAATCCAGCAGGTCGCCATCCTCGTCCAGCGCCGAGGCGCCGATCACCGCGAAGTCCACCTTGAACTGGCGCACCATGTCGGCGGTCACGTCGCCGACAAGGCCGCCATCGGATCGGCGCAACTGCCCGCCCGCAACGATGACTTCGCATTCCGGGTTACCCATCAGGGTGTTCGCCACGTTGATGTTGTTCGTGACCACCATCAGGTTGCGATGGCCCAGAAGCGCGCGGGCCACCGCCTCGGTCGTGGTGCCGATGTTCAGGAACAGCGAACTGTCATCGGGGATGCGGTCGGCGCAGGCGCGGGCGATCTTTTCCTTGGCGTCCGAATGAAGTCCGCGGCGCGATTCGTATTCGATGTTGGTCACGCCCGAGGCCAGCATCGCGCCGCCATGCACCCGATCCAGCTTGCCCATCGCGGCAAGCTCGGTCAGGTCGCGGCGGATCGTCTGAAGCGTCACGTTGAAGCGCTGGGCGAGATCCTCGACCACGACCTTTCCCTCGGCCTTGGCGATCTCGATGATCTCGGACTGGCGGAAACTGAGTGCCACGGAACGGCGCCTCCGGACGCATGGGAATTCGGAACTGTTCGCAATTTCTATGGTATTGGCGAAACGAAAGGAAAGCTTTTTTCCGCCGATCCCGGGTGCGCGACGCCTGGTGGCAGGGCTCGCGGGAGTGCGGTCCTTCGGACATGAGGCACCGCCGGGTGCGGGTTGTCACGAAATTGAAAAACGAACATTTGCGAAAAGAAGTGTTGACATAACGCCGCCGTTTGGGCCTATTGACGAAAACGAAGCGAAAAAGGGAGGGGATCTGCCATGGCGCAGGTGCAGGATCGCAAGATCCACGACCTTTTCATCATCGGTGGCGGCATCAACGGATGCGGCATAGCGCGTGACGCCGCGGGGCGCGGCCTGAGCGTGGCGCTGGCCGAGATGAACGACCTTGCCTCCGCGACCTCGTCCGCGTCGACCAAGCTGTTTCATGGCGGGCTTCGCTATCTCGAGTATTTCGAGGTGCGCCTGGTGCGCGAGGCGCTGATCGAGCGCGAGACGCTGCTGCGCGCCATGCCGCATATCAGCTGGCCGATGCGCTTCGTGCTGCCCTACCACAAGGACATGCGCTTCGAGGGCGAGACGCCGACCTCGAAACTGCTGACGCTGCTGATGCCCTGGATGAAGGGCCGCCGCCCTGCCTGGCTGATCCGGCTGGGGCTGTTCATGTACGACAACCTGGGCGGACGAAAGATCCTTCCGGGGACGCGGACGCTTGACCTGCGCCGGGATCCGGCCGGCAAGCCGCTGCAGAAGCGTTTCGAGAAGGCGTTCGAATATTCCGACTGCTGGGTCGAGGACTCGCGCCTCGTGGTGCTGAACGCGCGTGACGCCGAGGCGCGGGGCGCGCGGATCATGACCCGCACCCGCGTCCAGAGCGCCGAGCGCGAGGGCGATCTCTGGAAGATCGTCACCCGAGATGCGGACAGCGGCGAAAGCCAGGTGTTCCACGCCCGCGCGCTGGTGAATGCCGGCGGGCCCTGGGCGGGCGACGTGATCCACAACACCGTGCGCATCAACTCCTCGGAAGGGGTGCGACTTGTGCGCGGCAGCCATATCGTGACGCACAAGCTGTTCGACCACGACAAGTGCTACTTCTTCCAGGGAGAGGACGGGCGGATCATCTTCGCCATCCCCTACGAGACGGATTACACCCTGATCGGCACCACCGACGGCGACTACGAGGGCAACCCGTCCGAGGCGGTCTGCACCGACGATGAAAAGGATTACCTGTGCGCCTTCGCCTCGAAGTATTTCGAGAAGCCGGTGACGCGCGAGGATATCGTCTGGACCTATTCCGGGGTGCGGCCGCTCTACAATGACGGCGCGAAATCCGCGACCGCCGCGACCCGCGACTATGTGCTCAAGGTTGAAGACAGCAGCGGCGCGCCGCTGCTGAACATCTTCGGCGGCAAGATCACCACATATCGCCGCCTGGCCGAGGCCGCGCTGGAAAAGCTGACGCCTTTCTTCCCGGCGGCAAAGGGGCCCTGGACCGCCGGCGTCACCCTGCCGGGGGGCGATTTCGCGGTCAACGAGGTGGGCAGCCTGACCGAGGGGCTGAAGCGCGACTATCCGTTTCTGTCGCATTTCTGGGCCCTGCGGCTGGTTCGCGCCTACGGCACCGAGGCGCGGCAGATCCTGGGCGATGCCCGGACCGCCGCCGATCTGGGCCAATCCTTCGGCGCGACGCTGACCGCGGCCGAGGTGGCGTGGCTGATGACCCGCGAATACGCGCGCACGGCGGCTGATGTTGTCTGGCGCCGCTCCAAGCTGGGGCTGCGCCTGACGGCCGAGGAAACAGAACGACTCGACGCATGGATGGCAGAGCGGCGCGACCGCTTTGCTGCCCAGGCGGCGGAATAACAGAAGTCGGAGGAAAGCGGATGACGCTCGAACTGTCGGGTGTGTCGAAGGTCGTGGAAGGCCAGACGCATATCCACGAGACCAGCCTGAAACTGGACAAGGGCACGATGAACGTGCTGCTCGGGCCGACCCTGTCGGGCAAGACATCGCTCATGCGGCTGATGGCGGGGCTGGATGTTCCGAACACCGGCCGGATCCTGTGGGAGGGGCGCGACGTGACCGGCGTCCGCGTGCAGGACCGCAAGGTGGCGATGGTCTACCAGCAGTTCATCAACTACCCGGCGATGACGGTTTACGACAACATCGCCTCGCCGTTGCGGCTGATGGGCAAGTCCGCTGCCGAGATCGACACGGCGGTGAAGAAGACCGCCGACATGATGAAGCTGACCCCGATGCTGTCGCGAAAGCCGCTGGAACTGTCGGGCGGCCAGCAGCAGCGCTGCGCGCTGGCCCGCGCGCTGGTCAAGGATGCGGGGCTTGTGCTGCTCGACGAGCCGCTGGCCAACCTCGACTACAAGCTGCGCGAGGAGCTGCGCGTGGAAATCCCGCGCATCTTTGCCGAATCCGGCGCCATCTTCGTCTATGCCACGACCGAACCGGAAGAGGCGCTGCTTCTCGGCGGTAACACGGCGACGCTTTGGGAGGGCCGCGTCACGCAGTTCGGCCTGACGCCCATCGTCTACCGCCAGCCCGCCGATGCCACCACGGCGCGGGTATTCTCGGACCCGCCGATGAACTTCCTCCAGGTGGCGAAGACCGGGCGCAAGCTGATGTTCGGCGAAGGCCAGAGCTGCGAGGCGGCGGGCCAGCTGGCCCAGCTGCCCGACGGGCGCTACACCGCCGGGTTCCGCCCCAACCACCTGGAACTGGATCGCCACGCCGCCGATGCGCTGGTCTTCCACACCCGGCTTGCGGTGACCGAGATCACCGGCTCCGAGACTTTCGTGCATCTCGACCATGCCGGCGACCGGTGGGTCGGCCTCGTACATGGCATCCGCGATCTGACCCAGGGCGCGGATCTGCCGGTCTACCTGGACCCGGCCCATGTCTACATGTTCGGCGAGGACGGTGCGCTGGTCGCGGCCGCACCCTACGCGCTGGCCGCCTGAGGGAGGGGACCATGGCAAAGATCACGCTCGACAACCTGGCGCATTCCTACCTGCCGAACCCCAAGGGCGAGGATGATTTCGCGCTGAAGGAATTGAACCACGACTGGGAGGATGGCAGCGCCTACGCGCTTCTGGGCTCGTCCGGTTGTGGCAAGTCCACGCTGCTGAACATCATCTCGGGCCTGCTGCACCCGTCTCAGGGGCGCATCCTGTTCAACGACAACGATGTGACAGCCGCGCCCACGGCCGAGCGCAACATCGCGCAGGTGTTCCAGTTCCCGGTCGTCTACGACACCATGACCGTGCGCGAGAACCTGGCCTTTCCGCTGAAGAACCGCGGGTCCGACCCGGCCTATGTCGCGTCCCGCGTGCAGCAGATCGCCCAGATGATCGGCATGGAGGCGATGCTCGACCGCAAGGCGCGCGGCCTGACCGCCGACGCCAAGCAGAAGATCAGCCTTGGCCGTGGCATGGTGCGCGAGGACGTGAACGCGATCCTCTTCGACGAGCCGCTGACGGTGATCGACCCGCACATGAAGTGGGAGCTGCGCACCCAGCTGAAGTCGCTGCATCGCGAGTTCGGCCACACGATGATCTATGTGACCCACGACCAGACCGAGGCGCTGACCTTCGCCGACAAGGTGGTGGTGATGTATGACGGGCGCGTGGTGCAGATGGGCACCCCGCAGGAGCTGTTCGAGCGGCCGGAGCACACCTTCGTGGGCTATTTCATCGGTTCGCCGGGGATGAACCTGCTCGATGCGCGGGTCGACGGGCGTACCGCCCATGTCGAGGGCTGCGCCATCGATCTGGGCGCCGGATACCGTCCGCTGTCGGGGCGGGTGCAGATCGGCGTGCGGCCCGAATATGTCCGGCTGACAGCCGATCCGGCAGGGATGCCCGTGCGCGTGCGCCGGGTCGAGGATGTGGGGCGGCACAAGATCGTGCGCGCCGATTTCTTCGGCACCGAAATCAACATCATCGCCGGCGAGGGCGAAAGCCTGTCGCCGGACATGAACCGGATCAGCTTCGCGCCCGGTTCGATCAACGTCTATGCCGACGACTGGCGCGTCGCCCCCGAAGGCGCTCAGGCGGATCCGATGGGGAGGGCTGCGTGATGAACAAGACGGTCAACCAGAAAGCGTGGTTCCTGGTCCTGCCGGTGCTGCTGCTGGTCGCCTTTTCGGCGGTGGTCCCGCTGATGACGGTGGTCAACTACTCCGTCCAGGACACTTTCGGGAACAACCAGTTCTTCTGGGCGGGTCTGGAATGGTTCGAGCAGGCGCTTGCCTCGGAACGCCTGCATGACGCGCTTGGCCGGCAGGTCATGTTCTCTGCCATCATCCTCGCGATCGAGGTGCCGCTGGGCATACTCGTGGCGCTCTGCATGCCGAAGCGCGGCTTCTGGGCGTCGGTCTGCCTGGTGCTGATGGCGCTGCCGCTTCTGATCCCGTGGAACGTGGTCGGCACCATCTGGCAGATCTTCGGCCGTGTGGACATCGGCCTTCTGGGCTACACGCTGAACGCGCTGGGGATCGACTACAACTACACCTCGGACGCGCTGGACGCCTGGATCACCGTGATCGTCATGGATGTCTGGCACTGGACGTCGCTGGTGGCCCTGCTGGCCTATGCCGGGCTTCAGTCGATCCCGCAGGCCTATTACCAGGCGGCCAAGATCGACCAGGCCAGCCGCTGGAAGGTGTTCCGCTACATCGAGTTGCCCAAGATGCAGGGCGTGTTGCTGATCGCCGTCCTGCTGCGCTTCATGGACAGCTTCATGATCTATACCGAGCCCTTCGTCGTCACCGGCGGCGGCCCGGGCAATGCCACCACCTTCCTGTCGATCGACCTGGTCAAGATGGCCACGGGTCAGTTCGACCTGGGCCCGGCGGCGGCGTTCTCGATCATGTACTTCCTCGTGATCCTGCTGATTTCCTGGGTGTTCTACACCGTGATGACCAACCTCGACAAAAGGGAGGGCGCGTGATGGCGGACGCGACCATGGCCGCAACCTCGCGCAGCACGGGCCTTGCCCTGCCGCGGATCAAGGCAAGCACCGTCGTGATGGTGCTGTACCTGGCCTTCCTGATGCTGCCGATCTACTGGCTGCTGAACATGAGCCTCAAGACCAACAGCGAGATCCTCGGCACCTTCTCGCTGTGGCCGCGGGAACTGACGTTCCAGAACTATATCACGATCTTTACCGATCCGAGCTGGTACTGGGGCTACATCAACTCGCTCACCTATGTGGTGATGAACACGGTCATCTCGATCGCGGTGGCGCTGCCGGCGGCCTATGCCTTCTCGCGCTACAGCTTCATGGGCGACAAGCACCTGTTCTTCTGGCTGCTGACCAACCGCATGGCGCCGCCCGCCGTGTTCGCGCTGCCGTTCTTCCAGCTTTATTCCTCGGTCGGGCTTTACGACACCCACATCGCCGTCGCGCTGGCGCACTGCCTGTTCAACGTGCCGCTGGCGGTCTGGATCCTCGAGGGGTTCATGCGCGGCGTGCCCAAGGAAATCGACGAGACCGCCTATATCGACGGCTACAGCTTCCCGCGCTTCTTCGTGAAGATATTCATGCCGCTGATCGCCTCGGGCATCGGGGTGGCCGCCTTCTTCTGCTTCATGTTCTCGTGGGTGGAACTGCTGCTGTCGCGCACCCTGACCTCGGTCGATGCGAAGTCGATCGCGGCGACCATGACGCGGACGGTATCGGCCTCGGGGCTGGACTGGGGCGTGCTGGCGGCGGCCGGCGTGCTGACCATCATTCCCGGCGCGCTGGTGATCTACTTTGTGCGCAACTACATCGCCAAGGGCTTTGCCCTGGGCCGCGTGTAAGCAAGGAGACGACCCATGGCATGGATGGCCTGGACCTGGCCCACGGCGATCTTCTTCATCGTGATCGCCTGCCTTCTGCTCACCATGACGATCCTCGCGATCAAGTTCCCCGAGACGCCGCGCCGCGGCATCCTGCGGATCGAGACCACGCGCGGCGACCGTCTCTTCATCAGTCTTCTGGGCTCGGCCTTCATCTGCCTGGCCTGGCTCGCCACCTTCGGCGCCCCCCTCTGGGGTGCGCTGATCGTCTGTCTCGTCTACGCCGCAGCGGTGTTTCGCTGGGTCTGACGGGGCAACCACAAGGCGACCGCGCGGGTGACAAGCGGGCGGTCGTAATCATAACCGCAGTCCTTTTTGGGAGGGATTAAATGAACTTGTCATACAAATCGTCCACGGCGCTGGGCCTTGCGCTCATCGCGCTCGCTGGGCCGGCCTTTGCGGACATGAACGCCGCCCGTGCGTTCCTCGACGCCGAGATCGGTGATCTGTCCTCGCTGACCCGCGAGGAGCAGGAAGCCGAAATGCAGTGGTTCATCGACGCTGCCGCGCCTTTCGAGGGCATGTCGATCAACGTGGTGTCCGAGACGATCACCACCCACGAATACGAAGCCCAGGTGCTGGCGCCCGCCTTCACCGCGATCACCGGCATCCAGGTCACTCACGACCTGATCGGCGAGGGCGACGTGGTCGAGAAGCTGCAGACGCAGATGCAGACCGGCGAGAACGTCTATGACGCCTATGTCAACGACAGCGACCTGATCGGCACCCACTGGCGCTATCAGCAGGCCCGCAACCTGACCGACTGGATGGCGGGCGAGGGCGCGGACGTCACCAGCCCGACGCTGGACCTGGACGACTTCATCGGGATCAGCTTCACCACCGGTCCCGATGGCAAGCTCTACCAGCTTCCCGACCAGCAGTTCGCGAACCTCTACTGGTTCCGCTATGACTGGTTCACCGACCCCAAGACCATGGAGGACTTCAAGGCGGCCTATGGCTACGACCTGGGCGTGCCGCGCAACTGGTCTGCCTACGAGGATATCGCCGAGTTCTTCACCGGCCGCGACATGTCCTACATCGGCGGCCCGTCCGAGGGCGTCTATGGCAACATGGACTACGGCAAGAAGGACCCCTCGCTTGGCTGGCGCTTCACCGACGCGTGGATGTCGATGGCCGGCATGGGTGACAAGGGCGAGCCGAACGGCCTGCCCGTCGACGAGTGGGGCATCCGCGTCAACGAGAACTCGCAGCCCGTCGGCTCCTGCGTGAACCGTGGCGGTGCCACCAACTCGCCTGCCGCGGTCTATGCGATCGAGAAGTACGTTCACTGGCTGAACAACTTCACCCCGCCCGCCGCCGGAGGCATGACCTTCTCCGAGGCCGGGCCGGTTCCGGCGCAGGGCAACATCGCCCAGCAGATGTTCATGTACACCACCTTCGTGCCGTCGCTGGTCGAAGAGGGCCTGCCGATCGTGAACGAGGACGGCACGCCGAAGTGGCGTCTTGCCCCGTCGCCGCACGGCGCCTACTGGGAAGAGGGCATGAAGGTCGGCTACCAGGACGCCGGTTCCTGGACGCTGATGGAATCGACCCCGGTCGATCGCGCCAAGGCCGCCTGGCTCTATGCGCAGTTCGTGACCTCCAAGACGGTGGACGTGAAGAAGAGCCATGTCGGCCTGACCTTCATCCGCGAGTCCACGATCGATCACGACTCCTTCACCGAGCGTGCACCGCGTCTTGGCGGCCTGGTCGAGTTCTACCGCTCGCCCGACCGCGTCCGCTGGTCGCCGACCGGGACCAACATCCCCGACTATCCCCGCCTCGCGCAGCTGTGGTGGCAGAACATCGGTGATGCGTCCTCGGGCGCCAAGAGCGCGCAGGAAGCGCTGGACGCGCTCTGCGAGCAGCAGGAGCAGGTGCTCGAGCGTCTGGAGCGTGCCGGCGTGCAGGGCGATCTGGGTCCGAAGATGAACGAGCCGCAGGACGCCGCGTTCTGGCTGAACGAGCCGGGCGCGCCGAAGCCCAAGCTCGAGAACGAGGACGAAGAGCCGATCACCATCGGCTATGACGAGCTGATCGCCTCCTGGCAGTAAGCCATCTCCCCCGGTCGGGGCCTGGCCAGGGCCCCGATCGAACCCGCCCGCCCCGGTCGCCTTTCGCGCCCGGGGCGGGTACTTTCCCCCAAACGCCACAACCAGAACGGACGAGGGGCAATGCCGCATATCCTTTCGATCGACCAGGGAACCACGTCGAGCCGCGCCATCCTCTTCGACGCGCGCATGAGGATCGTCGCCACCGCGCAGGAAGAGTTCACCCAGCACTACCCCGCCTCGGGTTGGGTCGAGCATGACGCGTCGGACCTGTGGTCCACCACTGCCGGCACCTGCCGCGAGGTGATCGAGCGGGCGGGCATCCCGGCCTCGGACATCGTCGCCATCGGCATCACCAACCAGCGCGAGACGACGCTGGTCTGGGACGCGAAGACCGGCCAGCCCATCGGCCGCGCGATCGTCTGGCAGGACCGCCGCACCGCAGCGCTGTGTCAGGAACTCCGCGACGCGGGCCATGCCGACATGGTCACCGAAAAGACCGGGCTCCTGCTCGATCCGTATTTCTCGGCCACCAAGCTGAAATGGATCCTCGACAATACGGACGGTGCGCGCGAGCGCGCCCGGCGGGGCGAGATCCTGTTCGGAACCGTGGACAGTTTCCTGATCTGGAAGCTGACCGGGGGCGCCGCCCATGTCACCGACGCGACCAATGCCGCGCGGACCATGCTCTACAACATTTCCGAGGGGCGCTGGGACGACGACATCCTGAAGCTTTTCGACATCCCGGCCGAAATGCTGCCCGAGGTGCGCGACTGCACCGGCGAGTTCGGGCGCACCCGCGCCGATCTTTTCGGGCGCGAGATCCCCATTCTGGGCGTGGCCGGCGACCAGCAGGCCGCGACCGTCGGCCAGGCCTGTTTCAAGCCCGGCATGTTCAAGTCCACCTATGGCACCGGCTGCTTCGCGCTTCTGAACACCGGCGAGACGCGGGTCGCGAGCCGCAACCGGCTGCTCACCACCATCGCCTACCAGTTCGACGGCAAGCCGACCTATGCGCTGGAAGGGTCCATCTTCATCGCGGGTGCCGTGGTCCAGTGGCTGCGTGACGGGCTGAAGATCATCCGCGAGGCGAAGGAGACCCAGCCCCTGGCCGAGGCCGCCGATCCGGGGCAGGGGGTGATCCTGGTGCCGGCCTTCACCGGGCTTGGCGCACCTTACTGGAATGCAGAGTGCAGGGGCGCGGTGTTCGGCCTGACCCGAAATTCGGGCCCCGCCGAACTGGCCCGCGCCGCGCTGGAAAGCGTGGGTTTCCAGACCCGAGATCTGCTTGAGGCCATGAAAGCCGACTGGGAAGGGAATGGCGGCAACGTGCTGCGCGTCGATGGCGGGATGAGCGTGAGCGACTGGGCGATGCAGTTCCTGTCGGACATCATCGGCTCTCCGGTGGATCGGCCCGAGGTGCTGGAGACGACGGCGCTTGGGGCGGCATGGCTGGCGGGTGTCACCGCCGGCGTCTATCCGGAGCAGGAGGAATTCGCCCGCGGCTGGGCGCTGGAGCACAGGTTCGAGCCCAGCATCGACGAGGCGACACGCGCCGCGAAATACGCCGCATGGAAACGCGCCGTGGCCGCCACCATGGCCGCGGCATGAGCCTGCCCGTATTCGGCTTCGTGACCGCCGGCGCGATCCGCTTCGGTCGCGGCGTCGCCTCCGAGGCGGTTGGCTTTGCGGCTGCCAGGGGGCGGCGCGCCCTGGTCGTCCACGGTGCGACTGCCGCAAGGGCTGACTGGCTTGTCGCGGGGCTGGAACGGGCCGGGCTTGCCACGGCCCGCATCGCCTGTGCCGGGGAACCTGCCCTGCGGGAACTGGAAGCCGCGGTCGCAACCGCGCGCGCCCACCGGCCCGACGTGATCCTGTCGCTGGGCGGCGGTGCCGCGATCGACCTGGGCAAGGCGGTGGCGGCCCTGAGCCCCGTGCCGGGCCCCGCGCTCGACTATCTCGAGGTGGTGGGCAAGGGGCGCAAGCTCGAGTCGGATCCGCTACCCTTCGTGGCGATGCCGACGACAGCCGGAACCGGCGCCGAGGTCACGAAGAATGCGGTGATCGGCGTGCCCGAAAGCCGGCGCAAGGTCAGCCTGCGGGACGACCGGATGCTGCCCGACCTGGCGCTGGTGGATCCGGCGCTGACCGACGGGCTGCCGAAGGCGGTCACGCTGGCCTGCGGGCTGGATGCGGTGACGCAGGTGATCGAGCCCTATGTCAGCGCGCGCGCGAACCCGCTGACCGACGCGATCTGCCGCGCGGCCATTCCCGAGGGGCTTGCGGCGCTCATGCGGCTGATGGAAGGCGAGGACGCGGACGCCCGCGAGCGCATGGCCTGGGTCAGCCTGTCCGGCGGGCTTGCGCTGGCCAATTCCGGGCTTGGCGCCGTGCATGGCCTGGCCGGTGTGCTGGGCGGCCGGATCGGCGGGGCGCATGGGGCCATCTGCGGATTGCTGCTGCCCCATGTGATCCGGGCCAACATGGCGGCGGTGCCGGAGGGCGGCCTCGTTCATGCGCGACTGCTGGAGGTGCGCGACTGGATCGCCACGGCGATGGGCGTGCCCGCCGGGGATGCGCTGGATGCCCTTGCCGGCTGGATGGTCGCGCAGGGCCTGCCCACGCTCGGCGGGCTGGGCGTGGGGCAGGCGGATCTTCAGACCATCGCCGACGATGCGGCGGCGTCCTCCTCGATGAAGGCGAACCCGGTGCCGTTGCCGGCCCCTGTGCTGGTCGGTGCCCTGCGCGCCGCCCTGTGAATTGTCCGCCTTGTGGCCGCTTTGGGGCCGCAGTTGCACAAACTGTTTCCGTGCAGATGGCTATTCCGCTGCTTGATCCCTTGCGATAAGCGCCCATCTGCGGACCAGGGGCGCGGGCCACCACAGGCCCGCCCAACAGGAGACAGCGATGACCGACAAGGCGATACCGGGCCTGCATCATGTGACCGCGATTTCCGGTCCGCCGCAGGCCAATGTGGATTTCTTCACCGGCGTTCTGGACCAGCGGTTGGTCAAGCGCACGGTGAATTTCGACGATCCGGGCACTTACCACCTGTATTACGGGGATCACGAGGGCAGCCCCGGCACGATCCTGACCTTTTTCCCCTTCGTGGGTGCGGGCCGCGGCAGCGCCGGGGCGGGCATGGCCAGCGCCTATTCCTATGCCGTTCCGAAGGGGCGCTTTGACGACTGGATCCACCGGCTGGACGATCTGGACTTTGCCCACGAGGCGCCGGCAGAGCGTTTCGGCGCCCGCGTCCTGACGCTGCACGATCCCGACGGCGCCCCTGTCGAGTTGATCGAGACCGACCGCGCGGGCGATGGCACCATGCTGGACGGGTTCCATTCCGTCACGCTCTGGCTGCGCGACATCGGCCCCACGGCGAAACTGCTGACCGAGGTCATGGGCTACGAGGAAGCCGGCCACGAGACCGTTGACGGGACCGAACGGCTTCGGCTGCGTGCGCCCGGCGATGCGCGCGGGGCCATCGTCGAACTGATGCGCCGCGAAGGGGCGGGCATCGGCCGGCAGGGCGCGGGGTCGATCCATCACGTTGCCTTCCGCGCCGAAAGCGACGCTGTGCAACTCGACTGGCGCGAGCGGCTTCTGCGCGCGGGCATGCAGGTGACGCCCGTGATCGACCGGCAGTATTTCAACGCGATCTACTTCCGCGAGCCGGGCGGCGTCCTGTTCGAGATCGCCACCGACCCGCCCGGCTTTGCCGCGGACGAGCCGGTCGAGACGCTGGGCCGCGACCTGAAGCTGCCCCCGCAATACGAGGCGTATCGCGCGCGGATCGAGCAGGTCCTGCCGCCACTGAAGGTGCCGGCATGAGCGGCGCCGACCCGCACGGCACGGCGCGCCTGCTGCGTTGGGGCGCGCCCGCCGGGCAGGCACGGCTTGGCCTGGTGCTTCTGCATGGTCGGGGCGGCAGCGCCGAGGACATTCTCGGGCTGGCCGCGCATCTGGGACTGGCCGATATCGCCGCCGTCGCGCCGCAGGCTGCGGGCCACAGCTGGTGGCCGACCAGCTTTCTTGCGCCCACCGCCGCGCTTGAGCCCTACCTGTCCTCTGCGCTGGCCGCGGTCGGACGATCCGTGGCGGCGCTGGAAGCCGAGGGCATACCGCGCGCGCAGATCGCCATTGCGGGCTTCAGCCAGGGCGGCTGTCTTGCGGTAGAGGCGGCTGCGCGGCTTGCCGGGCCGCTGCATGCCGTGATCGCCCTGTCCGGCGCGATGATCGGCAGCGGTGACGCGGACGGCGCCCCCACGGATGCGCTTTACGGCCATGCGCCCAAGCGTTTCGACTACGAGACGCGGCTCGACGGTGTGCCGGTCTATCTTGGCTGTCACGCGCAGGACCCGCATATCCCGCTGGCCCGCGTGAACGAAAGCGCGCGCGTGTTGCGCGGGCTGGGCGCCGAGGTGGACGAACAGATCTTCCCCGGCCCGGGCCACGGCATCCTGCCCGAAGAGATCCGCGCGATGCAGGGGCTGCTCGGTCCGTCGTCCTGAACCGGATCCACTGCCCGCGCCGCGTTTTCGGCGCGGGCCAACAGACTGTTTCCCCGTGTCATGACACTTTCAGGTTCTCTGGACAGGGATTCGACCTAGAGTCCGCGCCAACAACAGAATGACGGTGCGGCAGCAGCGGAGGGCCAGACATGCGCAAGATCCAGACACAGGGCGTACATCACATCACGCTGATGGGCGCCGACCGGCAGACCACGATCGATTTCTGGGAGGGGCTGCTCGGCATGCCTTTCATCTTCGATCAGCCCAATCTGGACAACCCGTCGGAAAGCCATCTGTATTTCGATCCGGGCGACGGGCGACTGATCACGGTGTTCTGCGACGAGAACCGCAAGGTGGACCCGGCCCGGACCTCGACCGATGTCGGCTGCGTCCATCACATCGCCTTCAGCGTGAGCCAGGCGACCTCGAAGCAGGTCGCGAAGCGACTGGACGAGCGTGGCATCCGCCATTCGGGCCACAAGGATCGCGGCTTCATGGACAGCTTCTACTTCAACGATCCGCTGGGGCTGACGATCGAGCTGGCCTCCTACCGGTTCGATCCGCCCTGGGGATACACCCACGCCCATGTGCTGCTGGAGGCGCACAAGCTGCGCGTCGCGCGCGGCGACTACAACATCCAGGAAGAGCACCTGGCCGACGCCATCGAGATCCTTGCCACCCGCAACCGCGAGACCCTGTCCGAGGATCGCGCGCCAAAGGATCCCTACCGGGCGTCCTGACCGGCTGCGCCCGCCCCGCCGCCCGGGGGCGGGGGGCATTGACGCAGGTCAAGGCTCCGGTCCGTCGCACCGGCGACAAGGGTGCAGGCGCTTCCGCCGGGGAAGCGAATGTGACTGTCGGAGCGTTGGATGACGGGGGCGGGAAAAGCCACGGATAGCAAGGCCGGGCAACCGCATGACAGCGGCCTGTCGTCCGCGCCCGGTGTGACGACCGCGCAGGCCGATGCCCGAGGCTGAGCGGCAGACAGGCGCGGCCGGACCCGATGGCGGGGTCGTGTTCCGCGCTGCGGGCCTGACCAAGATCTACGAGACCGGAGAGGTGAAGGTCCGTGCCCTGGACGGCGTGGACATCGAGTTGTTCGCAAGCGAACTGGCGGTGCTGCTCGGCCCGTCGGGCAGCGGGAAATCGACGCTGCTGAACATCGTGGGGGGGCTCGATCACGCGACATCGGGCAAGGTCTGGTTCCGTGGGCAGGAACTGACGGCGATGAACGATCGGGCGCTGACCCGCTACCGGCGCGCGAATGTGGGTTTCGTGTTCCAGTTCTACAACCTGATCCCCAGCCTGACCGCCCGCGAGAACGTGGCACTCGTGACTGATATCGCCGATGATCCCATGACCCCGGACGAGGCGCTGGGGATGGTCGGGCTTTCGGCGCGGCTCGACCATTTTCCGGCAGAACTGTCGGGCGGAGAGCAGCAGCGCGTGGCCATCGCGCGGGCCATCGCCAAGCGCCCGGGCGTGCTGCTCTGCGACGAGCCCACGGGCGCGCTGGACAGCAAGACCGGCGTCCAGGTGCTCGAGGCGCTGGACCGCATCAACCGCGAGCTGGGGACGACGGTGGCCGTCATCACCCACAACGTGGCCATTCGCGCGATGGCACACCGTGTGATCCGGTTCCAGGACGGGCGTATCGCTTCCGTCGAGGTGAACGCCAGCCGCATCCGCCCCGATCAGATCGAGTGGTGAGCCATGCGCGCGCTCGACAGGATGCTGGTGCGGGACTTCAGGCGGCTGGCGGCACAGGCGCTGGCGATCGCGCTGGTGCTGGCCTGCGGCGTGGCCACGCTGCTGATATCGTTCGGGATGCACCGTGCGCTGGACGAGACGCGCACCGCCTATTACGAGCGCAACGAGTTCGCCGACATCTTCGTGCAGGCCCGCCGCGTGCCCCTGTCGCTTCTGCCCGAGATCGCGGCGATCGAGGGCGTGCGCATCGCAGAGCCGCGCATCCGCGCCTCGGCGGTGCTGGACCTGCCGGGACGGGACAAGACGGCGGCGGGGCACCTGCTGTCGCTGCCGGTGACGGGCCTGCCGCAGCTGAACCGCCCGGTGCTCTTGTCCGGGCGTCTGCCCGACCCCGCGATGGCCGGAGAGGTTGCGGTGAACGCTGCCTTTGCCAAGGCGAACGGCTTTCTGCCGGGCGACCGGTTCGAGGCCAACCTGAATGGTCGCAAGCAGGCGCTGACGATCACCGGGCTGATGGCCTCGCCCGAGTTCGTCTACACCATCGGTCCCGGTGCGCTGATGCCCGACAATGCGGGCTTCGGCATCGTCTGGATGCCCGAGGCGACGCTGGCCGCCACCCATGACATGCAGGGCGCATTCAATGATCTGGCGCTGGTCCTGACACGAGACGCGGTGCCGGGCCGGGTGATCGATGCGCTCGACCGGCTGCTGGAGCCCTATGGCGGGATGGGCGCGCATGACCGCTCGCTTCAGCAGTCCAACGCCTTCGTCGAGGCCGAGATCCTGCAATTGCGGACCATGAGCTTCATCATGCCGCCGATCTTCTTCGCCATCTCGATCTTTCTGGTGAACATGGTGATCAACCGGATCGTCGCGCTCGACCGCGCCGAGATCGGGCTTCTGAAGGCGCTGGGCTACACCAATCTGGAGGTGGCGTTCCATTACATCGCGCTTGCCATGCTGGTGGCACTGGTGGGCATCGGGCTGGGCTGGGCCGCGGGCTGGTACCTGTCGCGGGCGCTGGCCCGGCTTTATGCGCAGTTCTTCGACTTTCCCTTCCTGATCTTTTCCACCGCCTTGGACGCCTATGCCGTGTCCGGGGTGCTTGGCCTGCTGACGGCGGGGGCGGGGGCGCTTGCCAGCGCGCTGCGGGCGGCGGCGTTACCGCCCGCGGTGGCGATGCAGCCCCCGGCGCCGCCGCATTACCGGCGCGGGCTGATCGACCGCCTGCTCGAGGTGCTGCGCCCCTCGCAGCCCACCATGATGATCCTGCGCTCGATCATCCGCTGGCCGCTGCGCTCTGCGCTGACGGCGCTGGGCCTGTCGCTGGCGGTGGCGATGCTGGTCGCGTCTTCCTTTTTCCAGGATGCGCTGGACGAGATCGTCGATCTCGCCTTCTTCCAGTCCTGGCGGCAGGACGCGATGGTGATGTTCAACCGCGACATGCCCGAGACCGCCCTGTCCGAGATCGCCCGCCTGCCCGGCGTGATGCAGGTGGAAGGCGCGCAGATGCATGCCGTCGTCCTGCGTCATGGCTACCTTGAAAAGCAGGTCGGCCTGGAGGGGCGCGCCCCCGGCACCGACCTTGCCCGCGTCGTGGATGCCGAGGGGCGGCCGGTGCCGATGCCGCCCGAGGGCATCCTTCTGACCGAGCGGCTGGCCGACCGGCTGGAGGCGCGGCCCGGTGACCTGATCGAGGTCGAATTCATGACCGGCCTGCGCGAGACCCATGTGCTGCCGGTTGCGGGGCTGGTGCGGCAGTATTTCGGGCTGGGCGCCTACATGGACATGGCGGCACTCGACCGCCTGTTCCGCCGTGCGCCGCAGATCACCGTCGCGAACCTGATGCTCGATGACGCCCGGGCGGACGCCTTCCACGCCGCCGTCAAGAAGACGCCCGCGGTGGCCGGAACCGTGATGCTGACCGAAAGCCGGATCAGCTTTCAGGATACGATCCGGCAGAACGTGGTCATCATGACCACCGTCTATGTGGTGATCGCGGTGCTGATCACCTTCGGTGTCAGCTACAACAGTGCCCGGATCCAGTTGTCGGAGCGCGCGCGCGAACTGGCCAGCCTGCGGATCCTTGGTTTCACAAGGGCCGAGGTGTCGTACATCCTGATGGGAGAAACGATGCTGCTTGCGCTGCTGGCGCAGCCGCTGGGCTGGTTTCTGGGCGGCTGGATCGCCTTCGCCTCGAGCCGGGGGTTCCAGAGCGATCTCTATACCGTGCCGCTGGTGCTGAACCGCAGCAATTTCGGCATAGCGAGCCTGGTGGTGCTGGGCGCGGCGATGGCCGCGGCGCTGCTGGTCCGGCGCAGGCTGGACCGGCTCGATCTGGTCGCCGTCATGAAGACGCGGGAGTAGGACATGCACATCAAACCCAGATCCGTGACGCTGGCGGTGGCCCTTCTGGTGGGGCTGGCGGGGCTTGGGATCTACCTGTTCCGTCCGGTGCCGGTTCCTGTGGACCTTGCCGAGGTGCGGCAGGATCTGATGCGGCAGACCGTCGATGTGGACGGCAAGACCCGCATCCGCGACATCTATGAAGTGGCCGCACCGATGACCGGGATCGCCCTGCGCTCGCCGGTCCATGTCGGCGACCGGGTGACCGCCGGAGAGACGGTGGTCGCGGTGGTCGAGCCGGTGGCACCGAGCCTGCTCGACAGTCGCACCCGCAGCCAGGCAGAGGCCGCCGTGCGCGAGGCCGAGGCCGCGACGGACCTGGCCCGCGCCCGCCTGACGCAGGCCGAGGTAGAGGTGGCCTATGCCCGGACGCAGCTGGACCGGATCACCGCGCTTGTCGATCGCGGCGTCGCCTCGATGACCCAGCTTGAGGATGTGACCCAGCAGATGCGCCTTCGCGAGGCGGAACTCGATACCGCGCGGTCAAGCCTCGCCATGTCGGAAGGCGCGCTGGCCCGCGCCCGCGCCGCGCTGATCGAACCAGATCCCGCCGGAATGGTCGTTGCGGGCGAATGCTGCGTCCGCATCACCGCACCTGCCGACGGGGTGGTGCTCGATATCGCGCAGACCAGCGAACGCCCGGTCGCGGCAGGCACGATCCTTCTGTCCGTGGGCGATCCGGCCGATCTGGAAATCGTGGCCGACGTTCTGTCCAGCGACGCCGTGCGGATGTCCGAAGGCGCCCGCGCGATCGTCGAGCGCTGGGGCGGCCCGGGCGCGCTGGAGGCGGTGGTCCGAGCCATAGAGCCGGCCGCGCGCACCCGGGTCTCGGCCCTGGGGATCGAAGAGCAGCGCGTCGATGTGCGGCTCGAACTGACCTCGCCGCCCGAAGCGCGCGCGGGGCTTGGCGAAGGATATTCCGTCTTTCTGCGCATCGTGGAGTGGGAGGCAGAGAATGTGCTTCAGGTGCCGCTCAGCGCCCTGTTCCGCCAGGGCGAGGACTGGGTCGTCTTCGTCGTCGTCGATGGCGTCGCAAGCCTCAGACCGGTGGTGATCGGTCGCCGGAACGGCCAGGTGGCAGAGGTGCTGTCGGGCCTTGCATCCGGCGATGCGGTGATCACCCATCCCGGCGACAAGGTTGCCGACGGGGTTGCCGTCGTGGACCGACGCAGCCTGACCGATCCGGGTGCCGGCAGATAGAAGCGGGTGGACCCGCGCCATTCCCGTCCTGTTCCGCTTCCGCCACGCTGTCCAAGCGCAACCGAAGCGCGGCAGGCTTGCGGGCCTTCTCGGGAAGGCGGAATGGCGGAACCGGAAGCCCCGCCGCCACGAACACGCCAGACCGCCCCCCGGCCGCCCTGGCGCTGGGACACCTGGCCAGCCACTTCCGGATGGCCCTTCAAGACCGTGGAAAGATCCGACCGCGACCGGATCGGGACAACACCGTCGTCTGGGCTGCTGGCGGACGGGACGGGGCCGGGATCCGACGCTCACGAACCCGGCCGATTGCCTTGTCGGGGCATGAACTGCCCGTCGCGCTTTGCCCGATCATGGCGGCATTCACGCTGATGCAACGCAGTGCCGTTCCCGCCGATGTCAGTGCGCGTGTGGATCCTGCCCTGTCGCCAACGCAAGATGATGGGCCTGGTGATGCATGCCAACCGTCATCACGCCGATGAATCCGAGGGCCCTGATGCGGTCAGGGTCGGCGCCGGTCACGGTCAGGGCCGCACCGCCCGGGATCTCTGAGGCCTGCATTGTCCAGCCCTCGGCGCCATTCATGGTCGCCGCGTGGGCCGGGACCATGGCGCGGATGGAATTGGCGACTTCCGCGTCCTCGGACGTCGCCGCGAAGCGGGCGCCGTCTTTCATCTCCTGGACCTGAACGCGGGCGCGGAGCGTCACGTTGTCCATGTCGACAAGATGCTGACGAAGTGCCGCGATATCGACACGGCTCCAGTCCGTATTCGGGTCGGCCATCAACTGCGCCACAATCTCCTGGATGGCGGCGAAGGCAGATTGCCCCCCCTCCATCGGCAATGCGGGAACGGTGTCCGCGTTCATCCCATGACCCGCGTGATCCATGCCGGGCATGTGCTGCCCATGCTGCATTCCCGCGTGTTGCGGGGTCGAATCCTGCGCCAGCGCCAGACCGGCAGAGGAAAGAAGTGCGAAAACGAAAAAAGGACGGATCATGGGGGCCTCTCGTGGGTGCGTGCCCCCTTGTTGCAGAGGAACGCCGGCGGCCATATGATCGCGATCATGCAGACATCGATTTCCCTGATTTTCCAGGATGCACGTCTCAGGGGGCTTGCGCCGGGCGAGACGCTGTTTGCCGCGGGCGAAGATGTCGCCGACATTTTCTTGGTACGCTCCGGCAGGGTGCACTTGCATCGGCACACGACGCATGGTGCCCAGATGGTTCTGCAGAACGCCGGTCCGGGCGCAGTCATCGCCGAGGCTTCGGCCTACTCGTCGCGGTATCACTGCGATGCTGTCGCCGCCGGGGAAAGCGTGGTTGCGGGCTTGCCGAAGGAGCGCTTCCTTTCCGTGCTTTCCAATGAGCCGGCGCTGGCGGAATGCTGGTCCGCGCTGCTGGCGCGCAGCGTTCAGGCGGCACGCCTCAGGTCTGAAATCCGGTCGTTGCCAAGGGTCGCGGACCGTCTCGACGCATGGCTCGGAGAAGACAATTCAATGCCGGAAAGGGGCCGCTGGCAGGAGGTGGCGGCCGAACTCGGCATCACGCGGGAAGCTCTCTACCGCGAGTTGGCGCGGCGACGGACCTGAGTGAAGATCACTTGCGGTGCTGGCATTTTGCCGCGACGGCCGGGCGGCTGGGCGACCGCAGGCGAAATCACCCCGACCGACGAATGGACAGCTTGCCGGGGAACGACGAAAGGAGTGGTGCGCCCACCATTCAGGATCGTGGCGGAAAGACCAAGGTGCCGAAGGATGAGCCGGATCCGCGCGGCTTCGGTCATCTGGCTGCCGTCGCGGACGGCGCTTGCGGCATCCGGACCTGCACCGAGCGTGCAGAGTTCGCGCCGCCTCATGTTCTTCTCAGGGCGAGCAGAGCGATGAAGGAGGCAACGCCGATGCCCGCCGTCAGCCATATCGCCGAAAGACCCCAGGCCGTCAGCGCAGCGCCGAAGATCAGGGGCGCCGCTGCTTGCAGGATGCGTGCCGGCGCATTGAGCCAGCCGATCCGCCGCCCGTATCCCGCAGCACCGAACAGCGCCAGTGGCAGCGTTCCTTTCGCGATCGTCAGGATCCCGTTCCCCGCGCCGTGCAGGAGTGCGAAGGCATAGGCGGCGGGTCCACCGAAAGTCACCAAAGCGACCGCGGCGGCAGGGTGCGCCGCTGCGGCCACGCGCGTGGACATCAGGGGATGTAACCGGCGCAGAAGGCCGAACTCAAGCACCCTTGCCGCGACCTGCGCGGGGCCGATCAGGGCGCCGGCGGCGATGGCGACCGCCGTGCTGGCCCCTGCGGCCTGTAGCAGGCCGGGCAGGTGCGCGGCCATTGCGGTCGAGTTGAACCATGTCGCCGCGAAGACGAACGCAAGAAGCCAGATGGCGCGATCCGAAGGCGGCGGTCCCTCCTCGACCGTCGTGCTTGGTGGGGCCTTGGTCTCGGCGCCCTTCGGCAGGCAGGCGTTCAGCGGCAGGGCCAGGAACAGATGGATAAGCGCCCAGCCGATGCAGGCTTCGCGCCAGCCCCAAGTCGCCAGCATCAGCCCCGAAAGCGGCCAGCCGACCGTGCTGGCAAAGCCGGCGATCAGCGTGATGCCTGTAATCGGCCCGCGCGCATCCTTGCCGTAGATCCCCGCCAGCGTGGCGAACCCTGCCTCGTACAGCCCGATGCCCATGCCGAGCCCGATCACGGCCCAGCCTGCGAAAAGCACCAGGGGCACCGGCGCCACGGCAAGCAGCCCGAGGCCCGCCGCGAAGACGATGTTGGACGCCATCAGCACGCCGCGCCCGCCGGCGCCGTCGATCCGTGCCCCGGCCCAGGGTCCGACCATGGCCGAAACCACCATCGCCATGGAAAACGCGCCGAAGACCCAGACCGGTGACAGGCCGAGGTCTTCGGCCATGGGCACGGCCAGAACCGCGGGGATGTAGTAGCTGGAAGCCCAGCTGACCGTGAGGGACGAGCCGAGGGCGGCGACGATCAGGCCGCGCCGGTCGGAAGACAGTCTTGGGATCATGATGAGGTTCGACCAGGAAAGGAGCGGCGAGACAACGCGCCTCGCCGTAGTTGTTCAAGTCATCGAGGTCCAGAGCTGGAACAGCAAGCCCGATGCAAATGCGCCGGTCAGGGACAGGCCGATATAGACCGCAAAGACCTGCGGCCGCGCCAGTGCCCAGACCGCCATCGCCGCCGGGATCGAGGTGACGCCCCCGGCCACAAGAAAGGCCATGCCCGCACCGGGCGCCATGCCCTGCTCGATCAGCCCGCCCACGAGCGGCAGCGCCGCATAGCCGTTCAGGTAGGCCGGAACCCCGACCAGCGTTGCCGTCACGATGGGCAGCAGCCCCTCGCCGCCAAGCGCGGCGGTCACGGTTTCCGCCGGGATCCAGGCCAGCATCAGGCTCTCTAGGATGAAGGCGAGCGTCAGCCATTTGGCCAGGAACAGCGTGGTGGTCAGCGCGGTCTTGCCGAACCTGGCCCGGCGGTCGGCATCCGCCCAGAACCGCCAGACGACGGGCTTGGGCGCGCGGATCTTCGCACCGCCGCAACCGCCATTGCCTACGCCATCGCGCAGTGGATCGGCGAAGGCCCCGCCTTTTATCATCAGGTGCACCACCGTGCCGCCGAACACGCCAAGCCCGATGGCGGCGACGGTCTTGGCGACCGCGAATTCGAGGTCGAGCACGCCCGCCGTCAGCACGAACATCGACGGGTCCATGATGGGCGAGGCCAGCCAGAAGGCCATGACCGCAGAAAGCGGCACGCCCATCGCCAGCAGCGCCGCGATCAGCGGGATCACCCCGCAGGAACAGAACGGCGAGATGCCGCCTGCCAATGCGCCGAGGCCGATCATCAGGATCGGCGCGCCGGTAAAGGCCTTGGCGATCAGGTTGTCGGCGCCGGTTGCATTGGCCCAGGCCGCGATGGCGATGGACAGGATCAGGAACGGCGCCGTGTTCAGAAGGGCGTTGCCCGCGAAGATCGCACTGCCCGCAGCCTGGGGCGCATCGAAGACCGCCAGCGCCGCAAGGATCAGCGCCGAGGCGAGCCAGACCCGCTGGTCTTGCCACAGATGGCGCAGCGTGGACCGGAGGCCCGGTGTCGGGAGGGTTGTGTCGGTCATCACCAAATCTCCGGAAATGCAGTTGTATCGAGGCAATAAAAAAGGCGTACGCGCATCATGCAGCGTCCTCCGACGGTCGCACCGCGACACCGGCGCAGCACTCCGAGGTCAGAAAGCCGACGAGCGTGTGCATCGCCGGGAAATCCACCCTGTTGAACACTTCGCGGCCCTGCTTGTCCTGGAGCACAAGCCCCGCATCGACCAATGTCGACAGATGATGCGCGAGCGTCGACGGCGCGAGGCCCAGATGCTCGCCGATATCGCTGACCCGCAGCCCGTCATCCCCGGCCTTCACCAACAGTCGAAAGATCGACAGGCGGGCATCATGGCCAAGAGCGGCAAGGGCGCGAGCGTTGGAGCTTATCGTGGTCATATCGTAAAAATAACTACAATTCCGGTTTTGTAAAGGATTCATTTCGGCAGACGCAGAACCACATCCCGGCAGGGATGTCCCGCATCACGCGCCGGGACGAAGGCAGCTTGTGCCGCAGGGCTCGCGTTCCACCTGGATGGTGCTGTGCGCGATGCCGAATTCGTGCTTCAGCCCCTCGGCAAGGACGTGCAGCACCGCGTCGGTATCCTGCGCCCCGCTGACAACATGCACCGACAGCGCGGTGTGCGTGGTCGAGAGCGGCCAGATATGCAGGTCATGCACATCCCGAACGCCATCCTGCCGCCCGAGCCAATCCGCCACCGCCGCCGGATCGACCTGGCCAGGTACGCCATCGAGGCTGAGATGCAGCGCCTCGCGGAACAACCCGGCGGCGGTCACGGCGATCAGCAGGCTGACGGCGATTGCGACGGCGGGGTCGAGCCATGTCCAGCCGGTCAGCAGGATCCCCGTCGCCGCCAGCACCACGGCGCCCGAGACGGCGGCGTCGGCGGCCATGTGCAGGAAAGCACCCCTGGCGTTCAGGTCGACCTTCCGGGCGCGCATGAACAGAAGCGCCGAACCGGTGTTCACCGCGATCCCGACCAGCGCCACGACCAGGATGGTCAGTCCAGGCAGGTCGACCGGCGTCTGGAACCGATGCGCCGCCTCCCATATGACCCAGACCACTCCGATCAGGATGGCGAGCGCGTTCAGCATCGCCGCCATGATGGTGGCGCGTCCCAGCCCCCAGCTATGCGCACGGGTCGCAGAATGTTTCGCCAGAACCGCCGCGCCCCAGGCGATCAGCAAGCCCGCCACGTCGGTCAGGTTGTGTGCGGCATCCGCCAGAAGCGCAAGCGAGCCGGTCAGAAAACCCGCTGCCGCCTCGACGATCACATAGGCGGTGTTGAGCCCGACCGCCCAGCGGAAGGCCGGACCAAGGTCCGCAGGCGTGCCATGATCGTGGGCGTGATCATGCGGCATGGATCAGTCCTTCCGCCGGATCGTCCCGACAAGCTCGATGGCCTCGGCCAGCGTGTTGGAGATGGTGCCGTATTTGCGCAGGTTTCGGTGCAGAAGATCGAGCCGCTGGTCGGTCTCATCCGTATCCACCACGATCGCGTAGTCGATGCGGACCATCCGGGGCGGGCTGTCCTGACGAACCCCGTGCAGGCTGACCTCGATCCCGCGCAAGTCGAACCTGAGCATCGGTGCCACCCGCTCGGCCCCCTTCAGCAGGCAGGCCGCTAGGCTGGCGAGCAGCATCTCGGCGGGATTGAACGCATCGTCCCGCCCGGCCAGGTCGGTGTCGAGCACGAGGCGTGCCGATTTCGCCTCGGCCTCGGATCCGTGGCTGTCGATCCGGCGGGCGGTGACGCGATACTCCAGCATCATTCCCATTCCATCTGCTGGAACGCGGTCTGCGCGTTGCGGCCGGCAAGGCTGTCGAACTGCTCGAGATACGCAAAGGCCGACTGGTCGACCTGCGGCGCGGCCATGATGTCACCGCCCTTGTCCAGCAGCGCCCCGATCTGCGCGCGCAGGTTCATCAGGTAGTCGTAGGTGTCGGCGCGGGCATGCTCCATCGTCGTGGGCCCGCCGTGGCCCGGCACGACATGCGCGGCTTCCGTCGCCTCTACCGCCAGATAGGCGTCGGGCCATCGGGCGATCGAACTCTGGTCGCCCACGCCCAGGATGCGCTCGACGTAAACGATGTCGCCGGTGAAGACCGTATCGCGCGCCGGTACCCAGACAAGGCTGTCGCCGGGCGTGTGCGCGGGGGCGGGATGCACGATCTCGAAGGTCAGCCCGCCGATCTCCAGCGAATGTGCACCGGCAAAGGTCACATCCGCGAAGCTGGGCTCTGTGCCATCGAGCGCGTCGCCGATCAGCTGCGACAGCGCCGTCATCTGCATCGAGGCGCGGGTCCGCTGGTCCTCCACCGCCGCATCGGATGCGATCACCGTGGCGCCCTGCGCCTGCCAGTAGCCGTTCCCCAGCCAGCGGTGGTCCTGACCGCCGGTGTCGATGACATGGACCACCGGCTGATCGGTGATCCCGCGGATGGCTGCGTGCAGCATGGCCGCCCCCTGCCACGAGCCGCCCGGATCGATCAGGACCGCACCCGCCTCGGTGACGACCAGGCCGAAGGTCGCATTGTTGCCCAGGTTCTCGGGGCTGCGTTGCCCCAGCGGGCCGACGATGGCCCAGACATCATCCGTGACCGGCTGGACTTCGAGGACGTCAGCGAGTGCAAGGGTCGGCGCACCAAGGACGGCGGCGAAAGCGAAGGCGCGGATCATGCGCTGAGCCAGTTGTCGAGTTTGGCCGCATCCGGCAGGCCACCGGCGTGGACAAGCCTGCCGTCGACCGAGACGCCCGGCGCCGACATGACCCCCGCCATGGCGATGGAGTTCGCGTCGATGACCTTGACGACCTCGACCTCGACACCAGGCCGGGATTCCGCGTCCCCGACCATGGCTTCGGGCGTTTCGCAGCGCTTGCAGCCGGGCCCGTAGACCGTGACGTTTTTCATGGGCGTGTTTCCTTCTTGCGAAAGACCGAGATCTGGAAGGACTGCGTGTTGCCCTTGGGTGTGCGATGGGTCTGATGCTCTGACTGTACGAGGGTCATCATGCCCGGCATCAGTTCTTCGACCCGCCCGGCAAGCGTTTCGGGCGAATACCGCTGCACCGGAAGATCTGAACACCGCTCCGGTCCTGTCAGGCCGAAGGTGGCGATGATGGCAATTCCGCCCGGGCGCAGGGTTTCATCCAGTGTTTCAAGATAGCGCTTCTGGTCGGCAGGCTCGGTCAGGAAATGGAACACCGCCCGGTCATGCCAAAGGTCGTAGGTCCTGTCGGGGGCCCATTCTCGCACATCGGCCGTGACGAAGCTGACCTGTCCGGCCTTCGCCCCAAGCCGGGCCTTCGTGATGGCCAGTGCTTCGGCCGACAGGTCCAGCAAGGTCAGCGCCGCGTGTCCATCCGCCAGCAGATGATCCACCAGCCGTGACGCGCCAGCGCCGACGTCAATCAGCGCCCCGCCCTCGGGCAGATGGTCGCGCACAAGCCGCAAGGACGCCTCGGGCATGTTCTCGAACCAGGTCAGCGCATCTTCGTTCCGCGCGCGATAGGCCTTGTCCCAGTGTTGTGAAAGGTCCATTTTCCGGTCGTCGCTCATGGCAGGAAGTTGAAGGGAAAGGCGGTGGCGAGGATCCCGGCCGACGCGACCGCGATGAAGATCGCGATCAGGCGGAGTTTCAGCACCTGCGCGGCGCCGATCTTCAGCCGCTCTTCGGGCGGATCGCCCACGGGACCGGCGTTCAACTCGCGCACCCGGTCCTGCCGGTTGCGCTCCAGCCCCATGCGGCCGAGGATGAAGCCCGCGACGGTGGCGATGGTGAAGCCGAAGACCAGGTAGATCGTCGCGATCTGCCCGCCGACGAGTCCGTAGAGCAGGCCCAGGCCCACCGGCCCCACAATCGGGCCCGCGATCAGGAAGGAAAACGTGACACCCGGCGGGATACCCGCCGAGACGAAGCCGATGAAGAGCGGCATCGAGAAGCAGGAACAGAACGGCGTCTGCACGCCGAGCAGCGAGGCAAGCGGGTAGCCCCAGATCTGGCTCTTGCCAGCCAGGATCGCGCCGCTCTTTTCCGGGCTGAACCAGCTGCGCAGGAACCCGGTGACAAAGACGATGCCCGTCAGCAGCAGCACCTTCGGCACGTCATGGACGAAAAAGGCGATGGCCTCGCCGGTGTGGCTGTCGCGCGCCACGGGCAGCATCGCCGTGACCAATTCCGAGATCGGGACCAGCCGGCCGTAGAGAAGATACAGGACCGCGCCCGCGACGGTTACGCCCACATACCAAAGCCAGTCGGGCGCTTCGCGATGCAGGACGGGATCATGGGGCACGGCGGTCACGCGACTTTCCTTTCAGGAACACGTTCGGCGGCAAGCACCGCGTCGATGGCCGCCGCGAATTCCGGCGCGAGATCCGGGTTCCTGCGATAGCGCACCCATTGCGCGTCGCGCCGGTCGAGCACGAGACCGGCCTCGCGCAGCACCTTCATGTGCCGCGACATCCGGCTCTGGCTCGCGTCAAGCCGAACCATCAGTTCGCAGACGCAATGCTCGCCCCCACCCCAAAGAAGTGCAAGGGCGGCGCGCCGGGTCGGGTCGCAGATGGCGGACAATATATCCTGCATGGCGGTATGATCATGCGTCGCAGCGCATATGCGCCTTGATCCATGTCAACCGCAGCCACCTCCAGCGCTCGCGATGCCGGCTTCGGCCGGGCGGATGCCCAAGGCAGCCTGCGCAACTCGATATCCCTCCGGCCGCGCGCATCCACGGGCAGGCCGCGATCCCGCCAGCACTTAGCCGGCGGGCGGCGTTTCGGCTGCACATGGGGTCGCGCGGACCGCGAGACGCTCGCCCCATCCCCGCGCGGGGCCGAAATCGACACGGATGGAAGCCGGATCCGTGGAACCCGGCTTCCCGCCCCGCCGCGCGGCGCGGATCATACCGCCAGGGCAAGATCCCTCGGGACATGGTCGCCCATAAGGTCGCGGGCCGCGGCGGCAATGGCAGCCGGTGCCGGACTGTAGGCGGCCTCCAGCGGGAAGCAGGCGGCGACTGGCGCGTCGGGTCCGGTCAGGCGCCGCACCGGGGCGCGCAGGGAGGCGAAGGCCGCATCCGCCACCATTGCCGCAACCTCTGCCCCGATGCCGCAGGTTCGGCTTGCTTCATGTGCAATCACCACTCGACCGGTCTTGCGCACCGAACGCAGGATCGCCGCCTCGTCTAGGGGCTTCAGGCTGCGCAGGTCCAGCACCTCTGCGGCGATGCTTGCGCGGGCAAGTTCTGCCGCGGCCTCAAGACAGGCCGGCACGGTCTTCCCGTAGCCGATCAGCGTGACGTCGCTTCCCTCGCGCGCAACGCGCGCCTGCCCGATCGGCACCGCTGTCTCGCCCAGTTCGCCAGGCGCATAAGCCAGTGCCATGTCGGTAAAGATCAGCACCGGGTTGTCGTCGCGGATCGCCGCGCGCATCAGCCCCCAGGCGTCAGCCGGGGTGGAGGGCATCGCCACCTTGAGCCCGGGCGCATGGGCGAACCACGCCTCCAGGTTGTGGTTGTGCTGCCCGCCCACGCCCCAGCCGCCGCCGGTGTGGGCGAGAACGACCATCGGGAAGGAAAACTGCCCACCCGAGAGGTAGCGCAGCTTGCCCGCGGCGTTGACGATCTCGTCCATGGCGTAGCAGAGGAAGGGCGCGAAGAGCAGATCGACGATGGGCCGAAGCCCGGTCGCCGCGGCGCCGGCCGCAGTGCCGGCGATAATCCCTTCGGCGAGCGGGGTGTTGCGAACGCGCGCGGCGCCGAATTCGTCGCGCAGGGCCGTTCGCTTGGTGGCGACGCCTTCGCCAAAGACAAGCACCGAAGGGTCGGTGCGCATCTCGGCGGCAATGGCGGCATCGATGGCGTCCATCATGGTCATCATGGTCATCATGGTCATGGCATTGTCCTCAGGCATAAACATGGGTCGTCAGCGCCTCGGGCGCCGGGAAGGGACTGGCCGAAGCAAAGGCCTCGGCCATGCTGATGCGCCTGGCGACGCGCGCCTCGATGCCGTCCAGCGTTGCGCGGTCCAGGGCGCCGGATCCGACCAACCGGTTGCGCAGCAGGTCGATGGGATCGCGGGCGGCCCAGCTGGCATGCTCCTGCGGATCGACATAGGCCATGTCGTCCGGCTCGAAATGGCCGCGCAGGCGGTAGGTCACGGTCTCCAGCAGATAGGGGCGGCCGGTCTCGGCGATGCGGGCGATGGCGTGGCGGGCGGCCTCATGCACGGCGATCACGTCAGTGCCATCGACGCGGGCGCCTTCGATCCCGTAGCCGGGCGCCCGGGCGGCGATGCTGTCCACCAGCATCGTCTCGTCGCGGTGCACAAAGGCCTGCCAGTGGTTGTTCTCGCAGACATAAAGCACCGGCAGGCCCCAGACCGCCGCCAGATTGACCGACTCGTGAAACCGGCCCTGGCAGGCTGCCCCGTCGCCGAAGAAGCAGGCCACGACCCCCTCGCGCCCGGCCATCCGCCGGCTCAGCGCGACGCCGGTCGCCAACGCCAGTTCGCCGCCGACGATGGTCGAGGTCAGCACCACGCCCAACTCGCTCGCCGAGACGTGCAGCGGGCCGCTCTTGCCGCCGCAGTAGCCATCCTGACGGCCCATGATCTCGGCCAGCAGCCGGTTCGGATCGGCCCCGCGGGCCAGCAGGTGTCCAGCGCTGCGGTGGTTGGTGAGGATCTCGTCGTCCTCGCCCAGCGCCCATACCACGCCCACCGCCGACGCCTCCCCGCCTATCGCAGTGCAGCTGCCGGGCGCGCGGCCCGCTTGCTGCAACGCGGCCGCCGTCTCCTCGTGGGCCCGGATCAGCATCATCCGCTCCAGCGCCTCGATCATCCATTCCGTGTTCATCCATAGCCTCCATCGGTGTGATGGAGGCGGCGTATAGACCGCTTGCCAGCGCAGCGGTGCCTAAATGATCGTGCACGAAAGGCTCAAGGAACCTTAATTGGCGGACTGGACCGCGGCGCCGCCGATCTCTTCCAGCTCGAATCGGCAATCCGCGGCCAGCCGGAACCGACCACGCCCGCAGCGTTCGATGCGGATGCCGTCGCCGCGTTCCTCAAGCCGGCGGCGCAGCAGCACAAGCCGCGCCTCCAGGTTCTCGGCGTGGTCGGGCAGGCGGCGGGCAAGGTAGAGCCTGAGCTCGCGGTTGGTGAATTCTTGGCGCCCGCTTTCGACATGCTCGCTCAGGACACGCCAGAGGATCGCGCCGGCAACGCCCTTTATGATGTAGTCGTGGCCGAAGAAGACGCTGTCGTCTGCGACATGACGGCGGACAGGGACCACCCGTGTCGCGTCGATTTCCTGCATGTCGAGACCGGCCTGTGCCGGCGCTTCGTCCCGCGGCATGGCCGCGATCAGTGCCCCGAGATGGGCGCCGACGAGCGCCAGCGCATCCTCGTCGGCAAACGAGAATCGCATCGCCTCGCGGCTTTCGACGAACAGCACGCCCAGCACGTTTCCACGACAGGCGATCGGCAGGGCGAGCTGGCTTTGGGGTGCGGCAAGGCCGGGAAAGGGGATTTCGGCACCGGCGAACCAGGCATGGCCGGACCGCTGCGCGCTCTGGCGGATCGCGTTGCCGTAGTCGTATTCGGCGGCCATGTTGCTTATGCGGATCGGGACACCCTCGCGAGCGGCGACGCCGATCACGCCGTCCCCGAACGCCACCTCCGAGCCGATGCCCGGGGCGGCGTATCCCCGCGACGCCACGGTATAGAGCCGGTCGGCCCGCGGTTCGCACATCAGGATCAGGGCGTGGGCGATGCCGAATTCCCCCGCGATGGCCTCGAGTGCCGCGTCGAGGAGATGCTCCAGATCGTCCTTGCCAGCCAGCCGATCCGCGACGCGCCGCAATGCCAGCAGGTCCTGGCGCGGCGGCGGCGCGCCCAGCGCCGGCCCGTCGATCGTCTCGATCGTACGCACCCGGAAGATATCGGAACCCAGCAGCTGGAACACGCCTGCCATGCCGCTGTGCGAGGCGATCCCGGCAAGGCGGGCCTTCATCGCCTCGAAGACCGGCCCGTGGGTCAGGGTCTCTTCGTAGTCCAGATCGAGCCGGTATTGTGCGCAGGTCACCGGATCGACCACGGCGACCGACGCGGCCCGGGTGGCGAGGATGTTGCGCCGGGTCTTGTTGAAGAACTGGTAGGACAGCGCCACGCGCTCGGCATCGACGAAATGCACCTGGCTTATCAGGGACACGTTGGGCAATCCGTCGGCATCGCAGGTGGCCAGGATCGCCGGCACGAATCCTTCGAGGCAGTTGCGGATCGCGACCAGGCAGTCGCTCATGGGCGGATCTCGCTGCCCGCCCCCGGCCCGGGGGTTTGCACGAAAGCACGCTCGGTCATCAGTGGGACCGTCACGATTTCCTGTACCTGGTAGGTCCCGTAAAGCGCCGAGAAGGCGGGACTGTAGCCCATGCCGATCAGCACTTCGCGGAACTGCGCCGTTTGCGTGGCCAGCGCCGCCATGTCCTCGGCATCTGCCGGGGTCGCGGACCCGGCCCGGCCCTTCAATTGGACCGCGCTGTGATCGCGCGGGCGGGTAAACGTGGCAGCCACCGCACTGCCTTGCGCGATGGCATCCAGAAGCGCCACGTTCGCCGGCCGCCGCAGCATCAGCCGCAGCACGCCGGCATCCGCCCGTGCAGCCAGCGCCAGCCCGGCGATGGGCCGACCGTTCGAACCGCGCGCGGCCATGACCACGCTGAGGCCCGAGGTGCAGAACGCGATCATCTCGGACGACAGCACGGAGCCGTCGGAGGCACCGCGCAGGATCGCGGACCAGGCGGCAAGATCCTCCGATGGCCTGGCGGGTTGTTCAGAGCGGAGCGTGGTTGCGGGCGTGGTCGTCACCGGGGCAACTCGGATGGAAGCGATCGAAAAGATTTACACCCGATCCCGGCTTGCCGAAAGCGGGATCTGCGCCGGGACGCCCGAGCGGCTTAAGATTGTTTTAGCATTCCTTAGCGAACTCTTAGCGGGCGCGGAGGTGCACCGATGGCTATGTCCCCGCCATCGCAATCGCCGCCCAAGGTAGCTTCGGAAAACCTGTCCGCGGGCGGCACAAGAACGAGGACAACCGCAAGATGAACATCGCCAGACAAATCGCCCTGGCCGCAACCGCGAGCGTCGGCCTCACCTCCGCCGTTGCCGCAGAGGAGATCGTCCGGGGGGCCGAAGTGGCCTTCGGGGCCGGGACCGCGCACAGCTGGGCGCTGCTCGACAGCCAGAACCGGCCGCAGGAGATCGGCGTGTCGATGTCCGCAGACGCCGTCGCGACCTTGGGCAACGACATGATCTTCGTTACCCTGCCGCTGCCCGAAAGGGCGATAGAGGCAGGCTACGGCCATGTTTCGCTCGACTGGATGCCGCATGGTCACCACCCCGACGGTCTGTTCGGCGTGCCCCATTTCGACGTGCACTTCTACTTCACGTCCGAGGCCGATCGGCTAGCCATCGACCCGGCGGACCCCGCCTACATGACCAGGGCGGCGAACTATCCCGACCGCATCTTCATGCCGGCCGACTACGCCCCGCCGCCGCAGCCCGACCCCGTTCCGGCGATGGGCGAGCACTGGCTCGACACGACCCACCCGATCTTTTCCGGCGCTCCGTTCGACCACGTCTTCATCTACGGCTCCTGGGACGGCGCGGTTACCTTTGTGGAACCGATGGTAAGCCTCGACGTGATCGCGTCGCGCCAGCCGATCACGGCCGAGGTCAAGCAGCCCGAGGCGGTGGCCAGGACCGGATGGTATCCGACCCGCTACACGATCTCCTACGATCCCAAGACGGACACTCACGATGTAGCGCTTGGCGGGCTTGTCCTGCGCGAACCGCACGCCCAACGCGCCGCCTTGCGGAACTGACACGGCAGTGGCCGGGCGGTCTGTCGCCCGGCCCGCCACCCCGATCCAGGCTTCCTGGCCAGCCCGCGCTGATACGGGCCATGGTGCCGGCCAAAAGGGCCCCCCCTTCCACCGAACGGTATCAATCCCGGTCATGGCAACTTCGCCGCGCCCACCGTCCGGGGCTGCGCCGGATCGAACGGGCATAGCCGCAGGGATATCCGGCGCAACAAGCCTCCACATACTGCGCGTGGGCGAGGTCGGGCGGATACCCTGCCCAGTAGCCACGCGGGCAAAACGCTTGAGCTGGTCGATTGAAACGCCGCGTTGCGGCTTGCTCCAGCTTGTCAGTCAGGACGAACTCCACACCGCCGTTGAAGGGGCCGCCCTCTTCCTGCGCCTTCTTGCGGGCGGCCAGGATCGCCTCCCGCCACTCCACAGCCGAAGCGAGGGAGAAGGCTTCGCCGTCGCTCAAGCCATCCTGCAGTCTGCGGATGTCGCCCGGCGCGAAGTCATGGAGCTTGCGGGCGGTGGAGATGGCGGGTGCCAAGCCCTTTCCTGGTCTCTGTGCCCAGCGGTATTCCGATCCATGGGTTCGGAACCCCCACGAGATCGGGCGGGCTCACCATCCCGAACCCCCAGCTCTCGCCGGGGCCGGGAGGCTGGACAACACAGCGCATGTCCTCGCTCGCGGCATTCTCGTGATACAGCCCGGACAGCAAAGCCCGGCCGTCGAGAGGAAAGCCCAGTAATACCAGTGATTTGTGATTGTGGCGGAGACGAAGGGATTCGAACCCTCGAGACGGTTTCCCGTCTACTCCCTTAGCAGGGGAGCGCCTTCGACCACTCGGCCACGTCTCCACTGACGCGGATAGCAGTGTTTGGCCCATGGATACAAGGGCGAAAACAGCATCTTGGCCCAAGCCCAAGATCGGCCGCCAAGGCCTGTCGTCGAACGGTGCCGCAGGCGTTCGCTGCGAGCACCGACCGGATATTGCCAAACCTGTTGGCGGTCCCTGCCAATGGCAATCCTGCCGTTTGTGATGGGCGCTGGGGTGGGCCCCTCGCTGCCATTCGATGGCGATCTGCTGCACCTTCGCGGTCGTACCGAAGGTGCAGCAGCAGCAGAAGCATGCCTTGCCGACGTTGAACGCCAGAAGCCTTGGGCGTCAGCACCTGAACGCCCCGGCGACGGACTGACCCGATGGAACGGCCTATCCGGCCGGCTGTGGTGGCGCGGACGGCGCAGCTACCTGTCCCGTCAGCCGAAGATGAAACTGTCCGCGGTCAGATCCGTGACATCGTAGGGAACGGCGTCGGGGTGGTGCAGGCGGATCCGCTCGTCGTCGACGAAGATCACGGCGCCCCAGAGCCGACTGGCGATCAGCAGGTCGTCCATGTGGTTCACATAGGCAAAGTCGCTCAGGTCTATCCTGTCGATCCCCGGCTCGAAATCGGCGATGCGGTCGGTCCTGCCATCCTTGATCAATACGAAGGTGTCCTCGCCGAGACCACCGTGAAGCATGTCGCGGCCGCGGCCGTCGATCAGGCGGTCGTCGCCCTCGTCGCCGAACAGCTGGTCCGAGCGGCCAAGACCCCAGAGCACGTCATCGCGGGGCGTTCCCACAAGCTGGTCTGGCACCGGGCCACCCCATATCTCCGAGCCGCTGCGCGAGAGATCGAGTATCAGTTCCGTCACGCCATGTTCCGAGGCAGAGCCGACCTGGACCCGGGCCGTGTCGCCGACCACCCTCACGGCCAGCGATGAAGGGTTGCGCAGGGTCGTGTCGAACCCGTCCGCCAGCGTCTCGAGATGGACGAGGCGGCCGTTCCAGGTCAGCTCGAACAGGGAAACGCCGTCATCGGCCCCGGCCGCGATCACGAAGGACCGATCCGCGGTCTGGAAGGCCTCCATCGCCTGAACGTCCTCGAACCGTGTGGCAAGGGTGTCGATCAGGTGGTCCACCATCTTCATCCGGCCATGCACGGAGAGCCGGAGCACCGAGAGAGAGTCCGTCTGCGAGGCCGCCACGACCACGAAGGCCCGGTCGCCGATCTGAAGGCTGTCGATCTCGGTCACACGGGCGAAGCCCTGGTCTTCCTGCGGGTGGAACCGCTCTATGAACCAGGGCCTGCCGCGCCAGTTCAGGCCCATGGATCCGATCCCCTGATCGAACGCGCTTGCGGCGAAGAGCCAGTCGGAGCCATGGAGATTGGCAGGATGCAGCGCCGTGACGTCCGCTATGGGCCGCGCGTTGATATCGACGAAGGTTTGAAGATGCGCAAGGCCGCCGCCCTGCAACACGTCGAATACTTCCAGCCCGGTGGCGCCGATATTGGCGGAATAGAGCAGGGTGCGGCCGTTGATCTCGTGGGTCGCGCCCACATGGCCGCCGGTGACGAGGGGCCCCGATAGCGGGACACCGGTCGGGGTCAGCGCACCGTCGTCGCCGAAGCTGTAAACCCCGTAGCTGTCATCGTAGCGCCCAAGCGTGACAAGCTGCATCCCAGTCGAAAGCGGCGCCGGGACCAGGTCCGAAAGCACGAATGTGCCGGATGTCGGCGACAGGTTCAGGCGCGCGACAAGTGTCGGGCCGGTGGCGTCGTCCAGCGCAAAGACAGAGACGGCGCCATGCGATTCGGATGCCACGGCAAGATAGAGGCCGGTTCCCGTCTCGATCCATTCGACATCGCTGATACCGTCGAGCGGGTTGTCGGCATCGCCGAATAGAACACGCCCCGTCTGAATGATCCCCGACATTCCGGCCCCCCGACCGCCCCCGCGCCTGTTGGCGCACCCGCGGTCATGCTAGGGAAGGGGTCCGACCACGGAGTTACCGGGAAAGGCCCGAATGCATGGCATTTAAGCTTAATGGCGCTGGGGGATGCGCGCCTCAGGTGTTGAAGAGGAAGTGCATGACGTCGCCGTCCTGCACGATGTAGGATTTCCCCTCGGCCCTCAGCTTGCCCGCCTCGCGGCAGGCGGCCTCTCCGCCCAGGGCGACGAAGTCGTCGTAGGCGATGGTCTCCGCCCGGATGAAACCCCGCTCGAAATCGCCGTGGATGACGCCCGCCGCTTTGGGGGCGGTGGTGCCGGCGGGGATCGTCCAGGCGCGGGCCTCCTTGGGGCCGACGGTGAAATAGGTCATCAGGCCCAGCAGCCCGTAACCCGCCGCGATCAGGCGGTCGAGCCCGGCCTCCTCCAGCCCCATCTCGTCCAGGAACTCGCGGCGCTCGGCATCGTCGAGCTGCGCGATCTCCTCCTCGATGGCGGCAGAGATCACCACGCAGCCTGCGCCCTCGGCGGCGGCCTTTTCCGCGACCTTCGCAGACAGGGCGTTGCCGGTCGCTGCCTTGTCCTCCTCTACGTTGCAGACGTAAAGGACGGGCTTCGCGCTCAGAAGTTGCAGCTGGTTCCAGGCCTTGCTGTCCTCGTCCGACACCTCGACGGTGCGCGCGGGCTTGCCGGACTCGATGGCGGCCTTGGCGCGGTTCAGAAGCCCCTGCTGGACCAGCGCTTCCTTGTCGCCACCCTTCACCTTGCGCGACAGGTTCGCGAGCCGGCGCTCGATGCTGTCCAGATCCGCCAGCATCAGCTCGGTCTCGATCACCTCGGCGTCCTCGACAGGATCGACCCGGCCCGAGACATGGGTGATGTCGTCATCCTCGAAGCAGCGCAGCACATGCGCGATCGCGTCGCATTCGCGGATGTTGGCAAGGAACTGGTTGCCAAGACCCTCGCCCTGGCTTGCACCCTTCACCAGCCCCGCGATGTCCACGAAGGTCATCCGCGCCGGGATGATCTGCTTCGACTGGGCGATATCGGCCAGCTTGTAGAGCCGGGCATCGGGCACCGCCACCTCGCCGACATTCGGCTCGATGGTGCAGAAGGGGAAGTTGGCCGCCTGCGCCGCCGCCGTGCGCGTCAGCGCGTTGAACAGGGTCGACTTGCCCACATTCGGCAGGCCCACGATGCCAGTCTTGAAGCCCATTTCCCCGCCTCGGCGCTGTTCCGGTTTCGCGGCGCTTCTAGGGCTTCGGGACCGGCAGGGTCAAGGGCGGCTCAGGGTTCCGCGTCCCTGATCGTCTTTTCGATGTCGGCGGTGGTGTGGTGGACGTAGTCGCCCAGGATCTCTGCCACCACATGCCTGCGCAGCCCCTCGCCCATGTCGCGGCGCAGTTCGCCCATCGTGCGCGGATCGGCCAGCACCACCATCGGCCGCGCCCGGCCCGGACGCTGGAGCTTTTCCAGATGCCGGGCAAGGTCGCGGGCGAAGGCCGCCTTGCCCAGGGCCTTCCAGTCGGTCTGGCCCATGCTGGCGCGCCGGTCGCCCGATGCCATGGTGCGGCCCGGACGGTCGGCGCCCTGCTCGCGCGTCGGGGGGATGTCCGTCTCCTCCACGTCGCGCACCCGCAGATCGATGCGCAACCCCTCGCCGGCATTCTCGAGCAGCATGTACTTCTCGCCATCGGCCACCACGACCAGCGTCCCGTTCTCAAGTCTCATGCCTTGTCTCCCTTTCCTGCGGCGCCCGAGCGGTAGTGCTCGAGCATCCGCTTCACCTCGTTGTCCGACACCTGGTCGAAGCGCCGGTAATGCGCGCCGACGGCCACGAAATCCGGCGGCGTCTCCAGAACCAGCATAAGGTCCGCGTCCCCGCCGATGGCCGCGCGCGCATCCGCCGGCGCCACTGGCACCGCCAGCACGATGCCGCGCGCGCCCTGACGGCGCAGCGCGGTCAGGGCGGCGCGGGCGGTGGCGCCGGTTGCGATCCCGTCATCCACCACGATCGCGATCTTTCCCGCGACATCCGTGTCGATCCCGTCCGGCAGCCACAGCGCGCGCCGCCGGGCGATCTCGGCCAGCGCCGCGGCCTTGCCGTCCTCGATCTGCGCCTCGGACATGCCGGACATGGCGATCACTTGCTCGTTGCGCACCAGCACCGGGGGCGTGCCGTCGACCACGGCGGCGGCCGCAAGCTCGCTGTGCCAGGGCAGGCCGATCTTGCGCACCAGCACCAGCCCGAGCGGCGCGTGCAGCGCCCTTGCGACTTCCATCGCGACCGGAACGCCACCCCGGGGCAGGGCCACGACGATGCGGGCGTCCCCCGGCCCGCCCAGCGCCGGGTCCCGGCCGATGCGGGCTGCAAGCGCCCGCGCCAATGCCTCGCCTGCCTCCTGCCGGTCCCGGAACACGCGCGGCGGCCCGCTCAGGGCTTGTCGGTGAACGCGGCGCGGGTGATCGGGCGCACCATGCTTGCATGGGGGCCCTTGTCCGCATCCCGCTGGTCGACGGTCAGCTCGACCGTGTCGCCCGGCAATAGGGCGTCGAACCCGTCTCCCAGGACGGCATTGCGGTGGAAATAGATGTTGCGCCCGTCCGTGGTTGCGATCTCGCCGAAGTCCTTGCCGGGTTCGATCCGGGTGATCCGTCCCTGAAGCGGGTGCTCCAGCACCGTGGGTCGTCCGCCGTGCTGTTCCTTCCAGCGCTTGAGCTGGCGCTCCATCGCATCGAAGGCATCGCGCACCGCGACCAGCGGATCCTGATGCGCGCCATCGTCCCCCGGCGATCGCCCGACCGAAAGACGGCCGCCATCCGGCAGTTCGGCGGCGATGTCCACGATGTAGCGCGTGCCCTTCTGGTGGCGCTGATGCGGGGCCCGGATCTTGACCGAGCAGGAGATCAGCTTGTCGCTGAGCCGGTCGAGACGCGTCAGCCGCTCGCGGATGCGCCTCTCGATCCGGACATCGGGATCGATGTCGACGAATGCGATCTGTGGGTCCGTGTGCACGATGGATGCCTTTCCTCTCGGAGAAGGGGCGCCTTGAGCGTCGCAGGACCGGGGCAGGGATGCATTGACCCGCATCAATTCGTAGGCGCCTTGCCGTGGCCCGCCAGTTGCAGGCACTCGGCCTCGCGTCCGCGCACGACGCGCCGCCCCTTCAGCGGGCCGCGCGTTTCGGTGACGACCGTGCGCTGACCCTCGCCGGTCGCGTCATGTGAGAAATGGATCACCACCCAATCGCCGGTACGGCCAAGCCGATGCGCAAGCCCGGTGTTCGAGTGAAGCGCCGTGAAGGACCAGCCGTCGCGATCAGCGTGCAGGATCGGCAGCCAGGCCCTGCCGTCGGGGTTGAAGCGCCGGGGCGCGATCTGCGGCAGGCGTCCGGCCGCGGCCTCTGCGCGGTAGTGCGCGTCGATCTCCAGCAGCAGGCCGACGCCGGGCTCTTGCCCGGTGTCCGAACGCACCCGGCTGCGCCGCGCCAGCCGTTGCGCCAGGCTGTCGCGGATTGCCTGCGCCCTGCGCGGCCCGATGCCATGCAGCCCTTCCAGCTGCCCGTCATGGGCGGCGACCTCCAGCGCCTCCAAAGTGTCCACATGCAGCGTTTCATGGAGCGTGCGTGCAAGCGCAGGCCCGATGCCGGGCAGGGTGCGGAACAGCGCCTCGGGCGCGCTGTCCCCGCGCAGCCGTTCCAGTTGCGCCCATCGTCCGGTGGACAGCATTTCGACGATGGCCCGGCTCAGCCGCTCGCCGATATCGGGCAGGGCGATGAGCGCCGCACGGCCGCCCTCGGCGTGGATGTCGGCGACCGGGCGTCCCAGACCCCTGAGCCGTGCTGCCGCATCGCGGTAGGAGCCGACACGGAACCGGTCCGCCCCCTGCGCCTCCAGCAGATCCGCCGCCTCGTCAAGACGGGCGGCGATCGCCGTGTTGTCCTGCATCCGCTTCATGCCCCGATGCTACGCGCGCCGGCGCGGCGCCGGTTTGACCGAGGTCAAGGCCACCCCCGATACCTTGACGCGGGCCTGGCCCGTGTCGGGACAGGACCGTTGTTTCCCGATGCGCAGTCCCCCGCCTTTCGTGATGGGGGCCGCGTTTCTCTAGCTGGCGCTGATGCCCGGTTGCGGCCCGGCAGGCAACTACCCGCGCCGGCTGGACAGGGCCGGCATCGCCCATGTCGTGCCCGACAGCGGCAAGGCGGTGCTTGTGAACATCCCCGCATTCGAGCTGATCGCCTTCGAGGACGGGGCGCCCGCGCCGCGAAGCCGCGTCATCGTCGCCATCCCCTCGCATCCGACCCCGGTGATCGGGACCCATACCACCTCTGTCCGGTTTCGCCCGACCTGGCGGCCGACACAGGCCATGGTCGCAAGCGGCGAGTATCGGGACCGCGCCTGGCCGCCGTGGCCCTCAAATCCGCTCGGGCTGCTGGCGGTGCGGCTGGCGCCGGGTCTGCTGGTCTACCTGCACGACACCGACCGAAGGGACTTGTTCGCCGAGGATCACCGCGCCCTGTCGCATGGCTGCGTCCGCGTGCCGGACTGGGCGGGGCTGGCGGCATGGCTGCTGGACAACGACCGGGAGACGGTCACGGCACTGGTCGAGGGGCGCCGGCCCTTCGACGTGCCGACGCCGCGCGTCCCTGTCACGTTGGGCTACTACACGCGTTTTCCCGATGCCCGGGGTCGCATCGTCGAATATCCCGATAACCATGACCGGGCGGGGCGGGGCGCGGCAACCGGTCCCGCGTCTGGCGGATGCGATCCACGGATCGGGCCCGGCTGAGCCCCGTCAGCGCTTGCGGCAGTAGAGTTCCAGCTTGTGGTGCACCACGTCATACCCCAGCTCGGCCGCGATCTCGGCCTGGAGCCGCTCGATCTTTTCCGACCGGAACTCGATCACCGCGCCGGTATCCATGTCGATGATGTGGTCGTGATGGGGGCTGTCGGCGGTCTCGAAGCGGGCGCCGCCCCCTTCGAATGTCAGGCGGTGGATGACGCCATGCGCCTCCAGCGCCGAGAGCGTGCGATAGACCGTGGCAAGCGACACCGTCGGATCCATCTCGCGCGTGCGGCGGTGCAATTCGTCGGCGGCCGGATGATCGTCCGATTCGGCCAGCACGCGCAGGATCGCGCTGCGCTGGCGCGTGATCCGCATGCCGTCGGCACGCAGGGCCTGCTCCATCTCGTCGATCTGCTGGTGCGCCGGTCCGTTCATGCGAACCATGTTTACCGCGCGCGAAAATGTGCGCAAGCTCCAGTTGCGAATAATTCTCAATTGCATTGACTTTCCAGGTTAAGCCGGCATATGACGTGAAAGACCGGCGGCCGGCCCCGCGCCCCGGTCGCGGAGACATTCACGGATGACGACCACAAGGCGCACGCTTCTCGGCCTCCTTCCCGTCCTCGCGCTCGGCAGTGCCGCGGCGCGCGGGTCCACGCCTCTCTCCATTGTCGCGACAACCGGGATGATCGCCGATGCGGCCCGTGTCATAGGTGGCGCGGCAGTCGATGTGCGCGCGCTGATGGGGCCGGGGATCGACCCCCATTCCTATCGGCAGACCCGGACCGATATCGTGGCGCTGGCGCGCGCCGAACTCGTGCTCTGGCATGGCCTCTATCTCGAGGCGCAGATGGAGGAGTTCCTTCTCGATCTGGCCGCCCGCCAGCCGGTCGTCGCTGTCGCCGAAAGTCTTCCCGAGGCGCGCCTGATCGGGCACGAGGACTACGCCGGCCGTCGCGATCCCCATGTCTGGATGGACCCCACCCTCTGGGCCGGGGCCGTCACCCGGATCCGCGACGCGCTTTCCGAGGTTCGCCCCGACGAGGCTGCCGACTTTGACGCCCGGGCCGCGGCATATCTGGCCGAACTGGACCGGCTGGCCCGATACAGCACGGACGTGCTGTCCTCGGTCCCCGAACAGGCGCGGGTGCTGGTCACAGCGCATGACGCCTTCCGCTATTTCGGCGCTGCCTATGGCTACGAGGTCGTTGGTATCCAGGGCATCTCGACCGAATCCGAGGCCGGGCTCGCGCGGATCGGCGAACTGGTGGACATGCTGGTCGAACGCCGCATCGGCGCTGCATTCGTGGAAAGCACCGTCTCGGACCGCAACATCCGCGCCCTGATCGAGGGGGCGGCCGCCAAGGGTCACACGGTGCGCATCGGCGGGGAACTCTACTCCGACGCGATGGGCCCCGACGGCAGCTACGAGGGCACCTATCTCGGCATGATCGACCACAATGTCAGCACCATCGCCGCAGCCCTTGGCGGCAGTGTTCCCGAACGCGGCATGGACGGTCGGCTGTCCCGCCCGGTCGAGGGGGCGGCATGAGCGCAGCGCCAGCCCTGGTGCGGGCCGACCCGCCGGATCTTGCGGCAAGCCCGCTGGCGATCCGGGGCCTGACGGTGGCCTATGGCGAGAAACCGGCGGTATTCTCGGTCGATGCGACCGTCGCGCCGGGCAGCATGACGGCGATCATCGGGCCGAACGGCGCGGGCAAGTCCACGCTTCTCAAGGCGGCGCTGGGCATCCTGCGGCCCGTCTCCGGCAGCGTGACCGTCTTCGGCCAGCCGCTCGAACAGCAGCGCGGGCGCATCGCCTATGTCCCCCAGCGCGCCAGTGTCGACTGGGATTTCCCGACCCGGGTGATCGACGTCGTCCTGATGGGCCTGTCGCGGGAACTTGGCCTGCTGGGTCGCATCCGCGCCGCGCACATGGCCCGCGCAAGGGATTGCCTTACACGGGTGGACATGGCGGGCTTTGCCGACCGCCAGATCGGTCAGCTTTCGGGCGGCCAGCAGCAGCGGGTGTTCCTTGCCCGGGCGCTGGCGCAGAACGCGGATCTCTACCTGCTCGACGAGCCCTTCGCCGGGGTGGATGCAGCCACCGAGAAGGCGATCATCGCCGTCCTGAAGTCGCTCAAGGCAGAGGAACGGACGGTCGTGGCCGTGCATCACGACCTGTCCACCGTGGCCGAGTATTTCGACCGCGTGCTTCTGCTGAACGTGCGCTGCATCGCCGAGGGACCGGTGGCCACCGCCTTCACCCCGGAAACGCTCCAGGCAGCCTATGGCGGGCGGCTCGCCACCGCGCAGATCGACCGGATCGCCGCCGGGGGATGACATGCTTCTCGAGGCGCTGACCCTGCAGCTTGGCTACAACGCCGCCCTTGTCGCGGCAGGTGCGGCGCTGCTGGGAATCGCTGCGGGGGTCACCGGCACCTTTCTCTTCCTGCGCAAGCGGGCGCTGGTCAGCGACGCGATCAGCCACGCGACGTTGCCCGGCGTGGGGCTTGCCTTTCTGGTCATGGTCGCGCTCGGGCTGGATGGCCGCTGGCTTCCGGGCCTGCTGGCCGGTTCTGCCCTGTCGGCGTTTGTCGGGCTATTGCTGGTGCAATGGCTGACCGGCCGCACCCGCCTGTCCGAGGATGCGGCCATCGGCGCCGTGCTGTCGGTGTTCTTCGGCGCGGGCATCGTGCTTCTGACCGTGATCCAGACGCTTGGCGCGGGCCGCGCGGCGGGGCTCGAGGATTTTCTTCTCGGGGCGACAGCCGGCATGCTCTGGTCCGACGCGCTGACCATCGCGCTGGGCGGCCTTCTCGTGCTGCTTGCCGTGGGCGCGCTGCACCGCCCGATGCTGCTGACCGCCTTCGATCCCGAATATGCCCGCAGCATCGGCATCGACATCCGCCGTGCCGATCTTGCCATGATGGCGCTCGTACTTGCCGTGACCGTGATCGGCCTGAAGATCGTGGGCCTTGTCCTGATCGTGGCGCTGCTCGTCATCCCCCCGGTCACCGCGCGCTTCTGGACCGACCGCGCCGGGCATGTGGCGCTGATCGCGGGCGGGGCAGGGGGGCTGTCGGGCTATCTGGGCGCGGCGCTTTCCGCCACGGCGCCCGCGCTACCGACCGGCCCCATCATCGTGCTGGTGGCTTTCGCGCTCTTTGCGCTCTCGCTCCTGCTGGCTCCGGGGCGCGGCGTTCTGGCCGCGGCCGTGCGCCATCGCCGCTTTCGCGACCGGGTGCACCTGCGGCAGGGGCTGCTGGCAATTGCCCAGGGCCAGGCAATCCACGAGCCGCTGACGCTGCGGCTTCTGCGCCGGGCAGGACTGATCCGTGCCGACGGTGTTCCCACCCAGGCGGGCCGGGCGCGCGCAGCCCGCGCCCTGCGCGACGAGGCGCGCTGGCGCATGGCCCGACGGATGGCGGCACATGACGACACCCTCTCGCCGCATGACGGCCTCGAGGAAATCGAGAGCGTGCTCACCCCGGACCAGATCGCCGAGATCGACCGCCGCCTCGGCCCGCCGCAGGCGCTGCCGGCATGAGCGGCGCGGAGTTCGTCCCCTTCAGCCTGACGCCGCTCCTGATCGGTGTCCTTTCCGCCATCGCCTGCGCGCTGCCGGGCAATTTCCTGCTGCTGCGCAAGCAGGCGCTTATCGGCGACGCGATCAGCCATGTGGCCCTGCCCGGCATCGTCGTGGCCTTTCTCGTGACCGGCACCGTCGCCGCCTGGCCCATGCTGATCGGGGCCGCGGGGGCGGCCGTGGTCGCCGTGGTGATGATCGAGACGATCCGCCGCCTCGGCCGGATCGAACCCGGCGCCGCGATGGGCGTCACCTTCACCGCGCTCTTCGCCGCCGGCGTGCTGCTGCTGGAGCAGTCCGACACCTCCTCGGTCCACCTGGATGTCGAGCATGCGCTCTACGGCAATCTCGAGACGCTGATCTGGCTGGACGCCACCGGCTGGGGCTCGCTCATCGATCCCGCTGCGCTGGCCGGCCTGCCGCCGGAACTGCTCCGCATCGCGTTGACCTGCGCGGCGATGCTGGCGCTTCTGCGACTGTTCTGGCGCCCGCTCAAGATCTCGACCTTCGACGAGGGCTTCGCCGCCACCCTCGGTCTGCCGGTGGGGGCGATCGGCGTCGGCCTGGTGATCGCGGCCGCCGTGGCCGCGGTGGCGGCCTTCGACGCGGTCGGCTCGATCATCGTGATCGCCATGTTCATCTGCCCGCCCGCAGCCGCCCGCCTGGTCACCAATCGGCTGGAGCGGCAGATCGCCTGGTCCGTCCTGTTCGCGGCGCTTTCGGCCATCTTGGGCTATGTCCTTGCCGGTTATGGCCCGCTCTGGCTTGGCGCAAGGGACGCGGTCAGCGCCGCCGGCATGATCGCCACCGTCTCGGGTCTCATCCTGGGCCTTGCGGCCGTCTTCGGCCCCTGCCGCGCGCGCGCCGGGGCGCCGGCCTCCGGAAACTGACTGTCGCCACGCGCGCGGGATTTGTCCTGACGCCGGTCCCTCCTATCTTGCAGTGCAACAGACAGGAGAGTTGCGATGCAGCCCGACGCCCAGAGCCCGTCCCTTCCCGATCCGCAGGAGTTCCGGCGCGCGCTGGGCTGCTTTCCCACCGGCGTGGCGGTCGTCACCACCCTCGATCCCGACGGGCGCCCGGTCGGCCTGACCGTCAGTTCGTTCAATTCCGTCTCGCTCGATCCGCCGCTCGTGCTCTGGAGCATCGCGCTCCGCGCGTCCAGCCTCCCGTCCTTCCAGCGGAACCCGCATTTCGCGATCAACGTGTTGGCGGTCGGGCAGTCCGACCTGCCGGGCATCTTCTCTTCGCGGGTCGAGGATCGCTTCGCGGGCCTCGACTGGCAGCCCGGCCTGCACGGGATCCCGGTCCTGCCCGACAGCGCCGCAAGCTTCGAGTGCGGCGTCTACAACCGCTGCGACGGCGGCGATCACGAGGTGATCCTGGGCCGTGTCCTGCGCTTCGCTGCCAGCGACCGCACGCCGCTGGTGTTCGGCAAGGGCCGCCTTGCACCCCTGATGGCGGCAGAATAGGCGGCGCTAGTCCCCGGTGACGACAACGGGCCGGGGGCGCTCGGCCTCCTCGGTCCATCCCTCCAGCAACCGCTGCAACTTTTCCGCTGCCGGGGCCGACGCGTCGAGGATCTCGCGCAGGCGGTGAAACTCCAGCGCCCGGAAACGCCCGGCGCCCGACCGCACCAGCATCTCCGGCGCCTCGGTCCGCATCCGCAACTCGAGCATGGCGCGCATCATCACCTGCATCGCACCCATGGTGCATTCGATGGTGCCGGGCACTTCGCCTGCATCCCCGTTCGGCGTCTCGGTCGCCATGTCGACGGCGATGACCATTGCCGCGTCCGGCAGGGCGTCGAAGGGCAGGTTGTTGACCACGCCCCCGTCCACATAGACCCGACCCCCCAGCGCATGGGGGCGAAAGACGCCCGGAATCGCGATGGAGGCCGCCAGTGCCGGCCGCAGCGGGCCGCTGTCGAAGATCTTCTGCTCCTGCGCGTGGTAATCCGTCGCGATCACCCGCAGCGGGATTTCCAGATCCTCGAACCGTTCCGGCACGCCGTCGGGCAGGAACGCCTCCACCATCCTGAGCGGGTCCATCGCCGGCAGGCTGCCCAGCCCTTCCAGCCCCATCGCGCCCGTGACGCGCCGCAGCAGCGACCAGCGATCGCCCAGCACCCCCTCCAGGTGTCGCCGCATCGCCGCCCCGTCCATGCCGGACGCGTGGCAGGCGCCGATCACGGCCCCCATCGAGGTGCCCGCGACCGCCACCGGCCGCAGTTCCAGCCGGTCCAGCACTTCAAGTATCGGCACATGCCCCAGCGCCGCGGCGCCCCCGCCGCTCAGCGCGAGCGCGAATTCCCCCAGCTGGCCCAAGGACGCCGGTCCTATTCGGCGGCCTTCGCCGCACCCGCGTCCAGTGCCGCAAGATAGCGCTCGGCATCGAGCGCTGCCATGCAGCCCATCCCGGCGCTGGTCACCGCCTGGCGATAGACATGATCCGTCAGGTCGCCGGCCGCGAACACGCCCGGGATCGAGGTGCGGGTCGTGCCCGGTTCCACCTTCACATAGCCGCCGTGATGGGTCTCGAGCTGGTCGCGCACCAGCTCCGAGGCGGGGGCATGACCGATCGCGATGAAGAGCCCCTTGCAGGGCAGCTCGCGCAGCGACCCGTCGCGCACGTCGCGCAGCCGGACCCCCTCGACACCCAGCGGGCTGTCGGTGCCCAGCACCTCCTCTATCTCGTGGAACCAGAGCGTCTCGATCTTCGGATTGGCGAACAGGCGCTCCTGGAGGATCTTCTCCGCGCGCAGCGTGTCCCGGCGATGGACCAGCGTCACCCTGGATGCGAAATTGGTCAGGAACAGCGCCTCCTCGACGGCGGTGTTGCCGCCGCCGACGACCACGATCTCCTGGCCGCGGTAGAAGAACCCGTCGCAGGTCGCACAGGCGGACACGCCGAAGCCCTTGAACCTGTCCTCCGAAGCCAGCCCCAGCCATTTCGCCTGCGCCCCCGTCGCAAGGATCAGCGCATCCGCGGTATAGGTCGTCCCGCTGTCGCCCGCGGCCACGAAGGGCCGCGCCTGCAGATCCAGCCGCGAGATGTGGTCCTGCACGATCTCGGTGCCCATGGCCTTGGCATGCGCTTCCATCCGCACCATCAGGTCGGGGCCCTGAACCTCGGTGTCGCCGGGCCAGTTCTCCACCTCCGTGGTGGTGGTCAGCTGTCCGCCCGGCTGGATCCCCTGCACCAGCACCGGGTTCAGCATGGCGCGCGCACCATAGATGGCGGCGGTATAGCCGGCGGGGCCGGAACCGATGATCAACAGGCGGGTGTGGCGGGTCTCGGACATGGCGCAGCTCCTTCTCGCACGCGTCTCGTGCAGGCATGGCCCCGTATATAGGCCGATCGGCGGGGCCGTGGAACCCCGGCCGAGCCGTCGGATCCTGCCGGTCTCGCGATTAAATCATTGCGCAAGCTTGAAACAATCTTGCGCAATATGCCGGTGCTGGTAAAATAACCTTCGATTTCCAGGGGGACCCGTTCCGTGCCAAGCGTCAAGCTCGATCCGATCGACCGCAAGATACTCGCTGAACTGCAGGCCGATGGCCGGATGACCAATGTCGAGCTGTCGCGCCGGGTGGGCATCTCGGCGCCGCCCTGCCTGCGGCGCGTGCGCACCCTCGAGGAGACGGGCTTCATCGAGGGATACCACGCCCGCGTCAACGGCCGCGGACTCGGCTTCGAGGTGCAGGTCTTCGCCATGGTCAGCCTCACCAGCCAGGCCGAGGCGGTGCTCTCCGCCTTCGAGGCCCGTGCCCGCTCCTGGCCCCTGGTCCGCGAATGCCACATGCTGAACGGCGAGATCGACTTCATCCTCAAATGCGTCGCCCCCGATCTCTCCACCTTCCAGAGCTTCCTCACCGAGGAACTCACCGCAGCCGACCATGTCGCCAGCGTCAAGACCTCCCTCGTGATCCGCTGCGCCAAGGACGAGCCCGGCGTCCCCTTCGAGATCGTCGAGGAACGCGCCGCCATGGAGGATTGAGCGCCCCCGCGCCCGCCTTCCACTTTCCTCAAATATCCCCGCCGGAGGCATCCGGCGCCGGCACCCTAGTCCTCGGTCAGGATGGCGAGAAAGGCCGTCCCGAACCGCGCGGTCTTCTGCGCGCCCATCCCCGGAACCGCCTCCAGCGCCGCCATCGAGCCCGGGCGCGTCTCGGCGACCTTCACCAGCGTCGCATGGGTGCAGCCAAGGTATTTCTCGAGCCCGCTCTCGCCACGCGCAAGCCGCACCATCTCGGCATGCAGCCGGTCGAACAGGTCCGCCGCGCCGCGCCCGGCGATCCTGCGCCGTGCCGGGTGCAGGGCGGCCACCGATGCGCCCGTGACGACCTCCAGGAACACCTGCCCGTAGCGCTCCAGCTTGGTGTCGCCCACGCCGGGCACCTGCCGCATCGCATCCAGCGTCGCGGGCCTCCGGGCGGCCATCTCGGCCAGCGTGCGGTCGGGAAAGATCACATAGGCCGGAACCTTCGCCGCCTCGGCCAGCGCCCGCCGCCGCGCCTTCAGCGCCGCGAAAAGGGCCGCGTCCTCCTCGTCGACCAACGCCCGCGGGGCCACCGTGACGGCCCGCGCCGCCCCTTCCAGCCGGTCGCGCCGCAGCTCCAGCCCCGCTTCGCCGCGCAGCAAGGGCCGCGCCGCCTCGGTCAGGCGCAACGCGCCGTGGCGCGTCACGTCGGGGCGCAGGTAGTCCAGGCCCATCAGCTGGCGAAAGATCACCTGCCACTGTGCCTTGGACAGATCCTTTCCCACCCCGAAGGTGGGCAACTCGTCATGGCCGCGCTCGCGCATCCGCTCGGTCCGGACGCCGCGCAGGAGGTCGATCAGGTGGCCCGAGCCGAAACTCTGGCCCGTGCGCAGCACGGCCGAAAACGCCTTCTGCGCCGCTTCCGTCGCGTCGTGCAACTCGGGCCGCTCGCGGCAGGTGTCGCAGCCGCCGCAATCATCCTCGGGCGTCTCGCCGAAATAGGCCAGCAGCGCCCGCCGTCGGCAATGCGGGGTTTCCGCCAGGCCCAGAAGCGCGTTCAGCCGCCCGTGATCGGCCTCCTTGCGCTCGTCGGGGGCAAGGCTTTCGTCGATCTGGGCCCGGCGCAGGCGGATGTCGTCGGCGCCGAACAGGGTCAGCGTCTCGGCCGGCAGCCCGTCCCGCCCGGCGCGTCCGATCTCCTGGTAATAGGCCTCGATGGATTTCGGCAGGTCGGCATGAACGACATAGCGGATGTCCGGCTTGTCGATCCCCATGCCGAAGGCGACGGTGGCGCAGACGATCAGCCCGTCCTCGCGCTGGAACCGCGTCTCCGCGTGGCGGCGTGCATCGGCCTCCATGCCGGCGTGATAGGCAAGTGTCGAATGCCCCGCCTCTCCCAGGGCGCGGGCCAGCGTTTCGGTCCGGGCGCGGCTTGCGCAATAGACGATCCCGGACTGGCCCCGCCGCGCGTTCACGAAATCCAGCAACTGCGCGCGCGGGTTGTCCTTGGGCCGGAAAACCAGGTCCAGGTTCGGCCGGTCGAAGCCGCGCAGGAACACCTCCGGCGTCTCCGGAAAGAGCCGGGTGACGATCTCGGCCCGGGTCTCGGCATCCGCGGTCGCGGTAAAGGCGGTGACCTGGCAGCCAAGCCGTTCGCGCAGCCGCCCTATCTCCAGGTAGTCGGGGCGGAAGTCGTGGCCCCACTGGCTGACGCAGTGCGCCTCGTCCACCGCGATCATCGTCGGCCGCACCCGGCGCAACAGCGCCTCGGTCCCGGCCCGCGCCAGCCGTTCGGGCGCCATGTAGAGCAGCTTCAGCCGCCCGGCATCGAGCGCGGAGAAGATCTCCTCCGCCTCCGCCTCGTCGGTGGCCGAGGTCAGCGCCCCCGCGCTCACGCCCGCCTCGCGCAGCGCGCGCACCTGGTCGCGCATCAGCGCGATCAGCGGCGATACGACCACCGTCACCCCCTCGCGGGCCAGCGCCGGCAACTGGTAGCACAGCGACTTGCCGCCCCCCGTGGGCATGATCGCCAGCACGTCGCGCCCGGCGCAGACGGCGCTGACGATTTCTTCCTGCCCGGGGCGGAAACTGTCGAAACCGAAGACCGACGACAGCAGCGCGCGCGGCTCGCTCACCCGGCTATCCATGGGCGGCATCCTCGGTCGGGGCGGGGGCAAATCGGCTCATGGCTCCGTGATAGGCGACCCTGCGGCAACTGGCCAGAGGCGCTGCCGCGTCAGTCCGGATCGCCCAGCCGAAAGATGCGGATCTGCGTCTCGCCGTAGCGCCGGTCATCCAGCGGCACAAGCCCCGCGGGCGGCGTTACGCTGGCCCCCGCGGCCTCTTCCCAGACGATCAGCGCACCCGGGGCGATCCAGCCCCCCGCCAGCGCCGAGACGAGCGCCCGTTCCCCGAACCCCTTGCCATAGGGTGGATCGAGGAACACCAGCCCGTAGGGCGCGCCCCGGTTTTCGCCCAGCCGTGTCGCGTCGCGGCGATAGATCTTCGTCGTCCCGATCGCCCGCAGCCGGTCTGTATTCTCGCGGATCAGCGCCCGCGCCTTGGCGCCGTCATCGACGAACAGCACATGGGCCGCGCCCCGGCTCAGCGCCTCGAAGCCCAGCGCGCCGGTGCCCGCGAACAGGTCGAGCACCCGCGCGCCTTCGAGCGGGGGATAGTCGCCATGCGCCAGCAGGTTGAAAAGGCTCTCGCGCACCCGGTCCGAGGTCGGGCGCAGATGCGCCTCCGGGTCCCCCTTGCCAACCGAGGCGAGCGCGGTGCCGCGAAATCTGCCGCCGACGATCCGCATCAGCCTGCCGCGATCTCTTTCAGGTCGCGCGCGGGCTCCGCGATCTCGTCCGGGGCGGGGGACAGCCCCGCCTCGATCCAGCGCTTCGCGGTCATGTAGGCGCGCGGGTCGTTCATCGCGTCCACCGCCAGCAGGCGCTCGCCCCTGAAGTACCACACCGACAGGGCGCCCTCGCGCGCACCCTTGCGGGTCACGACCCGGTCATGGCCGGTGTTCAGTCCCGCGATCTGCAACTTGACGTCGTACTGGTCGGACCAGAACCAGGGCTTGGCCACATAGGGCGGCGCGTCGGGGTCCAGCATCGCGGCCGCCACCGCTTCGGCCTGCTCGATGGCGTTGGGCACGCTTTCCAGCCGCAGCCGTCCGCCCTGCCACGGGAACGAGGTGCAGTCGCCGGCGGCGAAGATGTCGGGGTCGCTGGTCCGGCCGTTGGCGTCCACCGCGATCCCGTTGTCGATGGCAAGGCCCGCCGCCTCGGCCAGCGCGGTGTCGGGCGCGATGCCGACCCCGGCGATCGCGAAATCCACCTCCAGCGTGGTGCCGTCCGACAACTCTGCCCCCGCCACGCGCCCGTCCGCGCCCGGCAGCAGCCGGACGAGGCCGACGCCCTCGCGCAGGTCGACGCCATGGGCGCGGTGCAGGTCGCGGAAATAGGCAGCCGTGGCGTCGGAGGCGACACGGCCCAGGATGCGGGGCGCGGCCTCGATCAGCGTCACATGCAGGCCCTTCGACGCCGCGACCGCCGCCGCCTCCAGCCCGATATAGCCGCCGCCCACGACCAGCACCCGGGCGCCATCGCGGAATTCGGGCGCCATGGCATCGACATCCGACAGCCCGCGTACCACGAAGACGCCCGGCAGATCGCCGCCCATCGCCGCGGGCAGGCGGCGCGGGACAGAACCCGTGGTCAGCGCCAGCCGGTCGTAGTCCAGCCGCTCGCCCCCCTCCAGCAGCACGGCCTTGCCGGCCCGGTCGATCCCCGTCACCCGGCATCCCAGCCGCAGCGTGATGCCCTGCTCGGCGTAAAAGGCGGGCGGGCGCAGGAACAGCCGCTCCAGCGCCATTTCGCCCAGCAGGTATTTCTTCGAAAGCGGGGGGCGCTGATAGGGCGGATGCGCCTCGGCCCCGATCAGCGTCAGATCGCCGGCATGGCCCAGCGCGCGCAAACGCTCGGCCAGGCTGGCGCCGGCCTGACCGGCCCCGACAACGACGATCCGTGTCATCGATTTCCTCTCGCGTTTTCCGCTGGCGCCCCTATATGGCGCAACGAACCAAGGGTTTCCATTGCAAAAGGATCGACCAGACATGCCCCTGAATACCGGCGACCGCCTTCCCGACAGCGCTTTCCTCATCATGGACGAGGACGGCCCGCGCGCCGTGCAGGTCGCCGATCTTCTCGGCTCGGGCCGCGCGGTGCTGTTCGGGATGCCCGGCGCGTTCACCGCGACCTGCTCGGCGGTGCACATCCCCAGCGTGATCCGCAACATGGACGCGATCCGCGCCAAGGGCGTCGATACCGTGGGCATCGTGTCGGTCAACGACCCCTTCGTGATGAAGGCCTGGGGCGCGTCGAACGGGGCCACCGCGGCTGGCATCACCATGCTGGCCGACCCCGAGGCAAGCTTCAGCCAGGCGATCGGCACCTTCTCGGCGCCCGACCGGGGCCTGCTGAACCGCTCGATCCGCTACTCGCTGATCGTCGAGGACGGCAAGGTCGCGCATCTCAACATCGAGGAAGGCCGCGGCTCCTGCGACATCTCGGGCGGCGACCGCATCGTCGAGCTTCTCTGATCCCGACGCCCCGCGCCGCGGCTCAGTCCCCGGCGCGGGCATCCATCTCGGCGGCAAGCCGGGCATCGAGCGCGGTCAGCCCGCCCGCGTCATGGGTGGTCAGCACCACCTGCACCCGGTTGTAGACATTCCGCCATTCGGGGTGGTGGTTCATCTTCTCGGCAACCGCAGCCAGGGCGGCCATCCAGCCGAAGGCGGTCGGGAAATCCGCAAAGCGGAATTCCTTGACCAGTGCGTCCCGCTCGGCGTCCAGACTCCAGCCCGTCTCGAGCAGGGGGGCCAGCGCGGTGTCGCGCGCATCGCCAGTCAGTTTCTCGGCCATCATTCTTCTCCTTTCGTCTTGCGGAAGGGACCGTAGGTCGTCAGCACCTCGATTTCCTCGTCGGTTGCGTCGCGCTCGGCCTGAAGGTAGCGGGCGACCGCGTTGGCAAAGCCCGGCTCGGCGATCCAGTGCAGGGACCAGGTGGGCACGGGCAGGTAGCCGCGCGCCAGCTTGTGGCTGCCCTGCGCGCCCGCCTCGACCCGGCTCAGGCCATGGGCGATGGCATGGTCGATGGCCTGGTAGTAGCACGCCTCGAAATGCAGGCAGGGGTGATCCTCGATGCAGCCCCAGTAGCGCCCGAAAAGCGTATCGCGCCCGATGAAGTTCAGCGCGCCCGCGACCGGGCGCCCCGCGCGTTCGGCCAGCACCAGCATCATCAGCTCGGGAAAGCGCGCATGCGCCAGGTCGAAGAAGCGCCGCGTCAGATAGGGCGTGCCCCATTTGCGTGCGCCGGTGTCCTGGTAGAACCGCCAGAACGCATCCCAATGCGCCGGTTCGAAGCCCTCCCCGGTGATCTGGCGGATCGTGCCGCCAAAGGCTTGCGCCGTCTCCCGCTCCTTGCGGATCGTCTTGCGCTTGCGCGAGGACAGGTCGGCGAGGAAGGCGTTGAAATCGCGGTAGCCCCGGTTCTCCCAATGAAACTGCTGCGTGACCCGCTGCAACAGCCCCATCTCGCCGCCACGGGCCCATTCCTCCTCGGTGCAGAAGGTGACATGGAACGACGAAAGCCGGCTCTCCTGCGCCAGTTGCAGCGCGCCCTGGACCAACGCGGCGGTGCCGGTCCCCTCCCAGCCGGGGCGGGTCAGGAAGCGCCGCCCGGTCGCCGGGGTGAAGGGCACGGCGCCCTGTAGCTTGGGGTAATAGCGCCCGCCCGCCCGCTCATAGGCATGGGCCCAGTTGTGATCGAAGATGTACTCGCCCTGGCTGTGCCCCTTCAGGTAGAGGGGCATCACCGCGATCGTCTCGCCCGACAGCCGGGCCACCAGGTGGCGCGGTTGCCAGCCGGTGCCCGGCCCGACCGAGCCCGACTCCTCGAAGGCCAGCAGCACCCGGTGCGTGGTGAAGGGATCGACGGGCCAGCCCCCGCCCGGGTTGGCGCAGGCGTCCCAGTCGGCCGCGTCGATGCGGTCGAGGCCGGAAAGCACCGTTATCTCGATCTGGTCCTGGCCGTCCATGGCTGCCCTTGCTGCTGGTCCCCAGCGATACCAGATGGGCGCCAGCGCGTCGCGGTCAATGCGCCAGCGCGGCCGCGTAGCCCTCGAAGGTGATGTTGTCCGCCAGCCGCCGCGCCTCGGCCTCCTCGGCCGCGGAACGGATGGTCCAGCACAATATCGGCACCTGCCGGGCGCGCAGGCCGTGGATCGGCGTGCGGTCCAGGTCGCGCCAGTTGCAGGACACGAAACTGGCCCCGACGCGGTCGAAATCCGCGATGGCGGACAGTTCCAGCCGCCGGGCTTCGGGCACGGTGTCGTACTCCGCCTCGTCGAAGGATTCGGTCACGATCCCGCGCGCGATCCCGGGGGCGGCCTTGCCGAAGGCCGCGACGGAATGGGGATTGAAGGACATCACCGCGACCGGCCCGCCGTAGCCCGCCAGAACCCCGGCGACCGCCTGCTCCAGCGCGCCGACATCCGGCCCCAGCGTTCCGTCCTGGTCCTTGATCTCGACCAGCAGCGGCACGCGACCGCCCACGACGTCGAGGATATGGGCCAGCGTCGGGATCCGGTCGGTCCCGCCGGTCAGGGCGATCCGGCCCAACTCACCCGCGCTCAGGTCGGTGATGTTCCCCTCGGCCCCGGTCAGGCGCGAAAGCCTTGCGTCGTGGAACACCATCGGCACGCCCTCGGCCGAGGGCTGGATGTCGATCTCGATCCCGTAGCCCGCCGCGATGGCGGCGCGCACGGCGCTTTCGCTGTTCTCGATCACGCCCCTCGCGCGGTCATGCAGGCCGCGATGGGCGATGGGCAGGCGCAGGAAATCGGGATGCGGGGTCATCTCAGGCCAGCCGGAAGATGCCTTCGATCTCGACCTGCACGTTGAACGGCAACGAGCCCGACCCGACCGCGGCGCGCGCATGGCGGCCCTTGTCGCCGAACACCTCGACCATCAGGTCCGAGCACCCGTTCACCACCGCCGGGTGCTGGCCGAAATCGGGCACGGCGTTGACGAAGCCGGTCAGCTTGACCACCTGCGCGACCCGGTCCAGATCGCCGCCGGCGGCCTTGCGCAGCTGCGCGATCAGCGCCAGCCCGCAGGCCCGCGCCGAGGCCTGCGCCTCCTCCAGCGACACTTCGGCGCCGACCTTGCCCACGCGCAGCCCGTTCGCGTCGCTGCTGACCTGGCCCGAGATGAACACCATGTCACCGGCCACCACGAAGGGGACGTAGTTCGCGGCGGGGGCGGGGGCGTCGGGCAGGGTGATGCCAAGCTCGGCGAGGCGGGCGTCTATGATGCCGGTCATGAAGGGCTCCGGTTCAGGTTTCGCGGAAGGCGCGGTTGAAATAATCGGCGAGCGGCTTGACCAGGTAGTTCAGCGGCGTCCGCTCTCCTGTCCGGATATAGGCCTCGACGGGCATCCCCGGCAACAGCTGACGGTCGCCCAGCTTGTCGGTTTCGCCGGGTAGCGGCAGAAGCTCGGCGGTGTAATAGGCGATTCCCGTGTTCTGATCGGTAAAGGCGTCGGCCGACACGCGGGTGACGACCCCCTCGATTTCCGGCGTCATCCGCTGGTCGAAGGCGGGAAAGCGCAGCGACGCCGCCTGCCCGACCCGGACCTGGTCGATGTGGATCGTCTCGATCCGGGCGGCGATCACCAGCGGTTCGTCCTGCGGCACCACATACATCAGCACATCCGCCGGTCGCACCACCGCGCCCACGCTATTGACCTGCCGGCCATAGACGATGCCCGAGACCGGCGCCCGCACGTCCAGCCGCGACAGGGTTTCCAGCATGGCAAGGCGGCGCTCGCGCAGCTCGAACTCGCGCACCTCGAGGTCGCGCAACTCGGCGATGGCCTCTTCGCGCAGGGTCGAGGTCAGGCGCAGGATCTGGATCCCCGTCTCCGAGATCTGGGCCCGTGCCTGCGCCTCGCGCGCCTGCAACTCCCCCACCAGCCCGCCCAGCCGGGCGCTTTCGCGCTTCAGCGCCAGCACCCTCCCGGCCTGGGTCAGGCCCCGTTCCAGCAGGCTCTGCTGATCGGCCAGTTCCTCGCCGATCAGGCTGCGCTGCTCGCTCAACGCGGCGATCTGGGCGCCGACGCCCTCGATCTGGCGCTCGATCTGGCGGATCCGTTCGCGCAGCTGGTCGGCCTCGGCCTCGGCGCTGTCACGGCGGGCGAAGAACAGCTGGCGCTGGCCGTCGATCAGCTCCTGCACGTCGCGGCTTCCGGTGGCCGCCGCCAGCAGGTCGGGCGCGAATTCCGGCGCGTCGGCACCGTCGCGTTCCGCGACCAGGCGGGCCTTGCGGGCCAGCCCCTCGAACAGCTGCGCCTCGATGATCGCCAGCTCCGAGCGGAGCAGCGTGTCGTCGAAGCGCAGAAGCACCTCGCCGGCCGTCACGTCCTGCCCTTCGATCACGCGGATATCGCCGATCACGCCGCCGTCGGGATGCTGCACCGCCTGGCGGTTGCCTTCGACCTCGATCATGCCGCCGGTCACCACCGCGCCCGAGATCCGCGCCATCGCGGACCAGCCGCCAAGGCCGATGACAAGGATCGCCAGCGCCGCGAAGCCCAGCGCCACGGGCCGTGCGGCGCTGAACGCCCCGGGCCTGCGCGCGGTCATTTCCGTCCCTCCGCCCCGATGGCGCCGGCCACCTTGTCGTAGTTGACAAGCTGGGCGCGCAGCACCTCGTCGCGCGGCCCATAGGCCTTGCGCAGCCCGCCCTCCAGCACGAGGATCCGGTCGCATTCGGCGATGCCCGCGGGCCGGTGGGCCATGATCACGACCGAACGCCCCGCCTCCTTCATCTGGCGGATGGCGGCGTTCAGCGCCTGCTGGCCCGCCGCGTCCAGATTGGCGTTAGGCTCGTCCAGGATCAGCAACGCCGGGTCGCCATACATCGCCCGCGCAAGCCCGATGCGCTGCTTCTGCCCCCCCGACAGCCGGCTGCCGCCTGCGCTCAGCAGGGTGTCGTATCCGTCGGGCAGGCCCAGGATCATCTCGTGCGCGCCCGCGCGTTTCGCCGCATCCACCACGGCGGCGGCATCGGGCTCTTCCGCAAGCCGGGCGATGTTCTCGGCGATGGTGCCGGGAAACAGCGCCACGTCCTGCGGCAGGTAGCCGATCGCGCGGCCCAGCGCCTCGGGCGCATAGCGGTCGAGCGTCGCGCCATCCAGCCTTACCTTGCCCGAGGCGGTGGGCCAGATCCCGGTGATCGCCCGTGCCAGCGTGGACTTGCCCGAACCCGACGGGCCGATCACCCCCAGCGCCTGCCCCGGCTCCAGCCGGAAGCCCACCATCCGCAGCGTGGCCGTCTTCTCGCCCGGCGGCACGACCGTCACCTGGTTCACGTCCAGAATGGCGCGCGGCGCGGGCAGCGGCGTCGGTTCCGCCGGCGGCGGCGTTGCGGCAAGCAACTCGGTCAGCGCCTGCCACCCCTCGCGCGCGCGCTGGAACAGGGGCCAGCCGCCGATCGCCAGTTCCACCGGCGCCAGCGCCCGGCCCAGCAGGATCGAGGCGGCGATCATCGCACCCGCGGTCAATTGCGCCTGCAGCACCAGCCAGGCGCCCAGCGCCAGCATGGCGGATTGCAGGAAGAACCGGAACGACCGCGAGAAACTGGCAAAGCCGCCGCTGCGGTCCGCCACCGCAAGCTGACCCTCAAGCGCCTTGTCCCGGCTCTGCCGCCAGCGCGCCAGCACCGCCGGACGCATGCCCAGCCCCTGGATCAGTTCCGCCTCCTCGCGCAGATGGTCGGCCAGCGCGTGCGACTGCGCCGAGGCGGCCGCCGCCTCCCGGTTGGGGCGCGCGGTGGTGACCTGGTTCAGCAGGGTGACACCCACCAGGACCAGCCCGCCCGCCACCGCAAGCCAGCCCAGCAGCGGGTGGAACAGAAAGATCGCCAGCAGGAAGACCGGCGCCCAGGGCAGGTCGAAGATCGCGAAGAAGACCGGCGCCGAAAGGAACTTCTGCACCGCCTCCAGATCGCGCAGGCCGGTGGCCGGACGGCCCCGTTCGGGCGGGGACACGGCGCGGCGCAGGATCGACTCGAAGACCCGCGCATCCAGCGCATCCTGGAAGCGCGCGCCCATCCGGGCGGCGATCCGCCCGCGGGCATGGTCGAGCAACCCCATCAGCAGATAGAGCGCCGCAACCAGCACGAACAGCGCCGCCAGGGTCGCCTCGGACCGGCTGGCAAGCACGCGGTCGTAAATCTGAAGCATGAACAGCGGCCCGGTGAGCATCAGCAGGTTCACGAAAACGCTGAACAGGCCCACCGACAGGATCAGGCCGCGCCCGCGCCCCATCGCGGCCGCCATCTCTGCCGCGACGTCGGCCCTGGACTTGCGTTGCGCGGGTGTGAGCATGGGCCTGCCTCTCGCGGAAAAACCGTCAATCTTTCGTCGCCTTTGGCCGCCGCTCAGTATATGCGAGTGCGCACGATAAGCATCACTTTCTGCGGAGCGTCGGTTACAGACTGATCCCGCCCGCGTATATGATCGTGCCGCCACCGAGGTTGACGAATGTTTGAGACAATGCGTTTTTCCGTGCTCCCGCGTCTTGCGGCCCTTGGCCTGCTGGCGGCCCTCGCTGCGGGCTGCACCCGCTCTGATGTGCCCGCTGGCGAGACGCCCGATCCGTTCGAGAACGTGAACCGCTCTGTGCACGCCTTCAACAAGGGGCTCGACCGCAACGTGCTGCGGCCGTCGTCGGACGTGTATGTCACGGCGGTCCCGCAGCCGGCGCGAAAGGGAATAAGCAACGGCGTCAATACCTTGTCGCAGCCGGTCTACTTCGCGAACCACCTGCTCCAGGGCGATATCGAGGATGCGGGCGGCGCGCTCACGCGGTTTCTGCTGAACGGGTTCTTCGGTCTCGGCGGCATGCTCGACGTGGCAAGCGAGGCGGGCGTCTTCGACAATCCGACCGATTTCGGAGAGACCATGGCCGTCTGGGGCGTGCCGTCGGGGCCTTACGTCGAACTTCCGGTCTTTGGTCCCAGCACGGTGCGCGACAGTTTCGGCCGCGTGGTGGACCGCGTCGGCGACCCGGTCCCGGGCGCGCTGCCCGACGGCTCCACGGGCTATCTCGTCGCCGCAGAGGTGGCGGATGTCCTTCAGATCCGCAGCGATCTGGGCCGCGTGATCGACGCGTTGCTCTACGAATCGGCGGACAGCTATGCTGCCGCCCGTATCGCCTACCTGCAGAACCGCTCGCGCGCCGCGAATGACGGCGTGAGCGCGGAAGAACTGGAGAACCCCTATGACTTCTGACCTTTTCCGACCCGGCCGCCGGGGCTTTCTGACCGTCGGCCTTGCCGCGGCCGGCGTGGCACTGGTGCCGCTGCGGGCATCGGCGCTTACCACCAACGAGGCGACCGCGCTGATCCAGCAGGCCGTGGACGAGTTGATGGCGGTGGTGAACTCGAACGCCTCGGAAAGCCAGGCGATCGGCTCGTTCGAGCGGATCTTCGCCCGCTACGCCGACGTGCCCGTGATTGCCCGCTCGGTGCTGGGGCAGCCGTGGCGCAGCGCCAGCGCGGCGCAGCAGAACGCCTTCGTCGCGGCCTTCCAGTCCTACCTGGCGCGCAAGTACGGCGCCGAGTTCCGCGAATATCGCGGCGCCCAGTTCAACGTGACCGGCGCCCGCGACGAGGGCGACCGCGGCATCCTGGTCAGCGCGGCGGTGACCTTCCCCGGCAGCGCGCCGATCCGCGTGGACTGGCAGGTCAGCGACCGCTCGGGCAGCCCCAGGCTGTTCAACCTGTTCATCGAGGGCGTGTCGATGCTCTCGACCGAACGCAGCGAGGTGCGCGCCATCCTCGAGGCGAACCGCAACAGCATCGACGGCCTGATCGCGGACCTGCGCAGCCGCGGCTGAACCCGCCCTCGCGGCGCGTGCGGGTCAGTAAAGCCCGCTCGCGCCGAAGATGCCGCCGATGACCTGTTGCAGGATGTTGCCGGCCACAGGATCGTCGCCCATGTCGGGCAGCCGCGTTCCGGGCACCTCCGGCACCACCATCGGCAGCGGCGTGGGCGGCAACCCCTCGTGCACACGAAGCATCGTCTCGCGCCAGATCTCGGCGGGCAGCCCGCCGCCGGTAACGCCGCTCAGCGGCGTGTTGTCGTCATAGCCCATCCAGACGCCCGCGACGTAATCGCCGGTGAAGCCGATGAACCAGGCATCGCGCGCGGCCTGCGTCGTGCCGGTCTTGCCCGCCGCCGGCCGGTCGGGCAGTTGCGCCCGCTGGCCGGTGCCATTGGCGATCACCTCGGACATCATGTAGACCAGCATCCCCGCCGCCTCTGGGTCCAGCACCGGGATCGGGGCCTGGCGGTCGGTGCCCATCAGCACCGTGTTGTCGCCCTTCAGCCGCAGGTCGATCACCCCGTAGGGCATCGACCGCTGACCCTGGTTCAGGATGCCCGCATAGGCGCCGGTCAGTTCCAGCAGCGTCGCCTCGGACACGCCCAGCGCCAGGGACGGCCCGTCGGCCAGGGGCCGCTCGATGCCCAGGTCCTGCGCGATGGCGCGGACGCGGGTGCGCCCGACCTGTTCCGACACCTTGACCGCGACCGTATTGATCGATTCCCGGAAAGCCTCGGTCAGGGTGATCTCGCCCAGGTATTCACGGGTGTAGTTCTGCGGGCTCCATGGCCCCGAGCCGGGCACGTTCAGCGTGATCGGGCTGTCCACCACCATGTCGAGCGGGTGCATCCCCGCCATCAGGCCGGCGGCGTAGACGAAGGGCTTGAAGGCGGATCCGGGCTGGCGCAGCGCCTGCGTGGCGCGGTTGAACTGCCCCGCCTGCGCGGCCCCGGTGTTGCGCCCGCCCACCATCGCGCGCACCGCGCCGTCGGGCGACATCACCACGATCGCCGCCTGCGCCTTCGACCCCTCGCGCACCTTGGTGGAAAATATCTCGGCCAGCGCCGTCTCGGCCGCGCGCTGCAGGCGCGGATCGAAGGTGGTGCGCAGGACCACGTCCTCGCTGGTCTGGTTGGTCAGGAAGCTGGGCCCCGCCGACATGACCCAATCGGCGAAATAGCCGCCCGCCCGCGCCGATGCCGCGTCCGACAGCTGCGCCGGCAGGGCGCGCGCAAGCTCTGCATCCACCCGCGACAGGTAGCCCTGCTCCTCCATCAGCCCGATGATGACCTCGGCCCGGCCCTGCGCCGCCTCGATGTCGCTGGTGGGCGCATAGCGCGACGGCGCCTTCAGGAGCCCCGCAAGCATCGCCGCCTCGGCCGGGGTCACGTTGCGCGCCGACTTGCCGAAATAGCGCTGCGCCGCCGCCTCGAAGCCCTGTGCGCCCGCGCCCAGGTAGGCCCGGTTCAGATAGATCGAAAGGATCTCTTCCTTGGTGTACTTCGCCTCCATCGCCAGGACGTAGGGCACCTGCTTGATGTGCCGCTCCAGCGACCGGGTATTCTCGAAGAACAGCAGCTTCGCCACCTGCTGCGTAATGGTGGATCCGCCCTGCACCACGCGCCCGGCCCGCAGGTTCGCGGCCATCGCCCGCGCGATGCCGATGGGGTCCAGCCCGAAATGATCGTGGAACCGCCGATCCTCGGTCGCGATCACCGCGTTGACCAGGTGCGGGCTCGCCGTCTCGGCGCGGGTGGTGACGTATTGCTGCCCCCGCCAGGCAAAGGTGTTGCCTTCCCGGTCGAGCAGCGTCACCGAGCCGCGCTCGCGCCCGTCGAGCAGCGCCTCCGCTTCGGGCAACTGCGCATAGGCCCAGAGCGTCGCGCCGCCCAGGATGATGCCGCCGATCACGGCGGTGCGCAGCCCCAGCCACCAGAGCACCCGGACGATCAGCCCGAACAGCAGGAATCGCAGCACCCGCTCGAATAGGCCGGGGCCGGATGATCCCCGGCGTGCGGGGGCTGTCGCCTTGCGGGGGCGCGTCGGGGTGCGGCGCGGGCGCTTCGGCGCCCCGCCCCTGCCTGTGCTGTCGCGTCTGGCCATGTGACCGGCCTTTTCTCTGAGCTGCTCGTTTTGCGTGAGTCTATCCGTTCCGCCTGCCTTTGTGGAGAGGCAAGCACGCGGACATGATGTGCACACGAATTAGGCAATGCTGCATTTGTATGCACATTTTGGGCACGGAAACCCGGATTCTGTCGAATCCACCGCCGCGTTCCTGGGCAAATTTCTGGCCAACGGCGCAGTCCCGCTCTCTTTTCCGCCCATCACCCGATGGTGAAGGACGCGCGCCCGCCGAAAGGCAGCCGCCAATGAGCAAGGGGAAACGATGAAGCTGATCATTGCAGTGATCAAACCGTTCAAACTGGAGGAGGTCCGCGAGGCCCTCACCCGGATTGGTGTCCAGGGTTTGATGGTTTCTGAAGTGAAGGGGTACGGCCGCCAGGCTGGCCATACCGAAATCTACAGGGGCGCGGAGTACGTCGTGAACTTCGTTCCCAAGGTGAAGCTCGAACTCGTGGTGGCGGACGAGATGGTCGAGAAGGTGGTCGAAACGCTCTCCGGAACCGCCAAGACCGGCAAGATCGGGGATGGGAAGGTCTTCGTCCTCGACGTGGAACAGGCGCTGCGCGTCCGCACCGGTGAAACCGGTGACGAAGCGCTCTGACCTGCTGCGGGCACTCCAACAAGGATCTGGTGAAATGAACTCGAAAACGATGAAACTTCTGGGGCTTGCCGGTGCCGCGCTGCTGGTCGCCACGCCCCTTCTGGCACAGGATGCCGCCGTCGAGGCAGCCGCGCCGACCGGTGAGGCGGCCGAGCATACGGTCTTCATCTTCAACTCGCTGCTGTTCCTGATCGGCGGCTTCCTCGTGTTCTGGATGGCGGCCGGCTTCGCCATGCTCGAGGCGGGGCTGGTGCGCTCCAAGAACGTCACCATGCAGCTGACGAAGAACATCGCGCTCTTCTCGCTGGCCGCGATCATGTACTACCTGATCGGCTACAACCTGATGTATCCGCTGGGCAACTGGTCCATCGGCACCGACGAGACGGGCGGCTATCTCGGCGCCTTCGGCGTCGCCGTGCTCGAGGCCGTGGGCATCGCGGCCGAGGATGCGGACGACCTGTCCTACGCCTCCACCGGCTCGGACTTCTTCTTCCAGCTGATGTTCTGCGCGACCACCGCCTCGATCGTCTCGGGCACCCTGGCCGAGCGCATCAAGCTCTGGCCGTTCCTGGTCTTCACCATCATCCTGACCGGCCTGATCTACCCGATCCAGGCCTCCTGGAAATGGGGCGGCGGCTTCCTCGACAGCCAGTTCGGCTTCCTCGACTTCGCCGGCTCCACGGTCGTGCACTCGGTCGGCGGCTGGGCGGCACTTGCCGGCGCCATCCTTCTGGGCGCACGCAAGGGCAAGTACGGCGCGAACGGCCAGGTCAACCCGATCCTCGGCTCCAACCTCGCGCTTGCCACGCTCGGCACCTTCATCCTGTGGCTCGGCTGGTTCGGCTTCAACGGCGGCTCGCAGCTGGCGATGGGCACCGTGGGTGACGTGGCCGATGTCAGCCGCATCTTCGCCAACACCAACGCGGCCGCGGCCGGCGGCGCCGTCGTCGCCCTGCTGCTGACCCAGCTGGTCTATGGCAAGGTGGACCTTACCATGGTGCTGAACGGCGCCCTGGCGGGCCTGGTGTCGATCACGGCCGAGCCGCTGACCCCGACGCTGGGCATGGCCACCCTGATCGGCGGCGTGGGCGGCGTGATCGTGGTCTTCGGCGTGCCCTTCCTCGACAAGCTCAAGATCGACGATGTGGTCGGCGCGATCCCGGTGCACCTGTTCGCCGGCATCTGGGGCACGCTCGCGGTCCTGCTGACCAACTCGGACGCGACCTTCATGGGCCAGCTCATGCCGATCATCATCGTGGGCGTGTTCGTCTTCGTGGTCAGCTTCGTGGTCTGGACCATCCTCAAGGCCACGATGGGCATCCGCGTGGACGAGGAAGCCGAGGTCAACGGCCTCGACATGGCGGAACTCGGCATGGAAGCCTATCCCGAGTTCGGCAAGGGCTGACCCCGAGCCTCACCCGGCGCGGCACCGCCGTGCCGGATGCAACCCGGCCCCGGACCACATCGGTCCGGGGCCTTTCATTTGTCCCGCGCCGCGATCACCAGCATCGCGATCATGGCGCCCGCCGCGTTGAACACCAGGTCGAGCGAGGTGTTGACGTAGCCGCCCACATGCGTCTCCGGCACCGACAGCACGGCGGCGAACTCGATCATCTCGTTGAACGATCCAAGCCCCATCGCCCCCAGCACCGGATAGACCCGGATCGTGGTCGTGCCCCGCAGGTCCGGGAAATGCCGCGCCATCAGGTGCCACAGAAGCCAGGCCGTCACGCCAAAGCCATAGGCATGCACCAGCTGGTCGTACTTGAGGATCGTCATCTCCCCTTCCGACACCAGCGGCACCAGCTGCAACGCGTAAAGCACCGAGCCGTTCACCGGCACCGCACCCCCGGCCATGTGCGCAAGCCCCCAGGCCGACAGCGCCCAGAGCATCGGGCGCGGCCAGGCGGCGGTCCGCAGGCTCAGGCCCAGCAGGCCGATGAAGACCATCATCGTGCCCACATACACCATGAACTCCAGGTTCCCACGCGCAAGGAACCAGCTCGTGAACCCCGCGCCATAGGCCAGCGTGAAACCCAGCACCACCCAGTCGCCCGCCTCGAAACGTCTCGCCTGCGTGTCGCCCATCGCGCCCTCCCGCCTGATCTGCGCGCATGCTACGCCGGCGCGGCGCCGCTTGACAGCCGCCGCGCGCCAAGGCACCTGCGCATCATGGACCAGAACATCGCCCCGACCGACAGCGTCACCGCCCGCATCCACGCCCTCTGCGAAGGCGAGGACGACGCCATCGCGAAGATGGCCACCATCGCCTGCGAGCTCTACCACGCGTACGACCGCTTCGACTGGGTGGGGTTCTACCGGGTGACGGCGCCGGGGCTGCTCAAGATCGGGCCCTACCAGGGCGGCCATGGCTGCCTGGTGATCCCGTTCGCGCGGGGCGTCTGCGGCGCCGCCGCGCGCGAGGGGCGCACGCAACTGGTGCCCGACGTGGACGCCTTCCCGGGCCACATCGCCTGCTCGTCCTCGACCCGCTCGGAAATCGTCGTGCCGGTCTTCGACGCGGAAGGCCGCCTCATCGCCGTCCTCGACATCGACAGCAACCGCCCCGACGCCTTCACCAAGGACGATCAGGCCATGCTCGAACGCCTTATGGCGGATATCTTCGCAAGACCCGCCGCCTGAGCGCGCGGCCCCCGCCTTCCACTTTCTTCAAATATCCCCGCCGGAGGCATGCGGCGCCGCGACCCGCGCGGCGCCCGGGGATCAGCGCGTCACTTCAACTCGTCCGCGCTGCGCACCACCTTGTGCAGGATGCCATAGGCCTGCGCCTCCTCGGTGGTCATCCACTTGTCGCGCTCGATGTCCTTGCGCACCTGGTCGATATCGGTGCCCGTGGTCTTCGAGATGATATGCGCCAGCCGCTCGCGCATCCGCTCGATCTGCTCGGCCTGGATCTCGATGTCCGACACCTTGCCGCCGACCCCGCCCGAGGGCTGGTGGATCAGGAAGCGGGTGTTGGGCAGGCAGTAGCGATCCTCCTTCTCCGCGGCCAGGAAGATATGCGTCCCGGCCGAGGCGACCCAGCCGGTGCCGACCATGATCACCCGCGGCTTGATGAACTGGATGATGTCGTGGATCGTGTCGCCCGCCTCGACATGTCCGCCCTGGCTGTTGACGAACATGGTGATGGGGTCGTCGCTTTCCTCGGCCAGCGCCAGAAGCTGCGCGGTGACGCGCTTGGCCATCTTCTGGTCGATGCCCTCGCAGATGATGATCTTGCGCGCGGCCATCAGCTTCGAGGTCACCGGATCGGCGCCCCGGCCTTCGGTCGTGTCTTTCTCGGTCTCGGCGGTCATGTCGCTTCCCTGAAATGCTTTGCATCCGAGGTAAGCCCCTTTGGCACGGGTGGCAAGGGTCGAGCCCCGCGATGCCCGCCTACAGCCGGATCGCAGAGATCAGCCGCCCGTAATCCGGTTCCCTCGCATGGGTGGTGCGGCGGTAGGAATAGAACCGTCCGGGGTCCGAATAGGTGCAGTGCCCGATCCATTCCGCGCTGCCCACGCCCGCGCCCCGCAGCCGGTGCAGCACGAAGCCCGGCAGGTCGAACATCGCCCGGTCGCCGCTGCCGCCCGCGAAGAAGCGGTCATGGTCCGGATCCTCGTCGAGAAAGCGGTCCATGAATTCCGGGCCCACCTCATAGGCGCGCTGGCTGATCGCGGGGCCCACCACGGCGGTGATGCGCGCGCGGTCCGCGCCCAGCCCCTCCATCGCGTCCAGCGTCGCCTCCAGCACGCCGCCGATGGCACCCTTCCAGCCAGAATGCGCCGCGCCGACAACCCCCGCCCCGGGGTCCGCGAACAGCACCGGCGCGCAATCGGCGGCCAGCGCGCCGATGGCGATGCCGGGCGTGGCCGTCACCAGCGCGTCGGCGCGCGGCTTTTCCGCCCAGCGCGTCGTCTCGTCCACCACCACCACATCGGCCGAATGGACCTGGTGCAGCGAGTAAAGCCGCTCTGGCGCGACCCCCAGCGCCTGCGCCACCCGCGCGCGGTTCTCGGCCACCGCCTCGGGCGCGTCGTCCGATCCGGGGCCGCAGTTCAGCCCCTCATAGACCCCTTTCGACACCCCGCCGCGACGGGTGAAGAAGCCATGGGTCAGCCCGCGCAGCGCCGGCGTGGTCAGTATCTCGAGCGTCATCAGCCAAATCCCGGTGTTTGCGGCGCGCCCCGCGGGGTCAGCGCCAGGACCTTGAACAGGGTTCCCATTTCATCCGGATGGGTCAAGCGGCGGTGCTGGCCGGCGATCTCGTCGGCGCGGTCCCCCCGCGCCAGCGCCTGCGCCCGCGCGGTGATCCCCAGCCGTTCCAGAAAGACGCCCTGCGTCGTGAAATCCGCCCGCAAGGGCGCCGCCGCCTCGGCGATCCAGCGAAAGCCCACATGCGCCGTCAGGTCGGCCGTGCCCGCCGTCGCCAGCACGTCCGCCGGCGCATGGCCCGCCAGCGCCTGAAGCGTGTCGCCGTGGCCCGCCCAGTCGCCGTAATCGACGAACAGGCACCGCGCGCCCCGCGCGGCAAGCTCTGCCGCCACCGCCTCGGCGGGCGCGCAGGTCTCGACCAGCGTGCCATCCGCCACGTCCGCAAAGCGGCGGTCGAGTTCGGGGTCCGCCGCTGCCGGCGCCAGCCCGAAGGCAAGCTGGTCCCCCTCCAGCCCGACCATCCGCTCGCGCCACAGGGCGCCCTCGCGCAGGAACTGCCGGATCGGCAGCGCATCCAGGAATTCGTTCGCCACCACGAACAGGGGCGCGTCCTGCGGCAGGTCCGCCACCCGGTCGGCCCAGCGCGCGCCGGGCACCGCCTGCGCCTGCGCGCGGCGCAGCACGGGGCTCGTCTCCACCAGCCAGACCTCGGCGGCCTCCGTGAAGCCCGGCGCCAGTCTTGCTGCGCGCAGCATGTCGGCCATCAGCGTCCCGCGCCCGGGGCCGAGTTCCGCCAGCACGAAGCGGGCGGGCGCGCCCGCGTCGGCCCAGACCTGCGCCAGCCACAGGCCCAGCATCTCGCCGAACATCTGGCTGATCTCGGGCCCGGTGATGAAATCGCCACGCGCGCCCAGCGGGTCGCGGGTGGTGTAATAGCCGTGCTCGGGATCGGTCAGGCAGGCCGCCATGAACTCCGACACCCGCATCGGCCCAAGGCCCGCGATCCGCCGCGCGAGCCTTTCGCCCAAGCGTGTCACGCCCGTTTCCGCGCGACCAGCAGCACCGCCAGCCCGATGCCCACCATCGGCAGCGACAGAAGCTGGCCCATGGTCAGCCCGAAGGCGTCGATCCCGCCCCCGAAGCGCAGCACATGGCCGAACGGGTTGTCGGGCGTGACGAACTGGACATCGGCCTGCCGGAAGCCCTCGACGATGGTGCGCGCAAGCCCGTAGCCCAGCAGGAACACGCCCGTCACGCGCCCCGGTGTGCGTAGCCAGCCCAGCCGGGTCACGCCCCACAGGATCACCAGCCCCAGCACCAACCCCTCGAGCCCCGCCTCGTAAAGCTGGCTCGGGTGCCGCCCGCAGGGATCGCCGAATTCCGGCGGGCAGATCTGCGCGGCCGGGCTGGGAAACGCCACGCCCCAGGGCAGGTTGGTCGGCCGGCCCCACAATTCGGCGTTGATGAAATTGGCGACGCGCCCGAAGAACAGCCCGACCGGCGTGACGGCCGCCACCGCGTCGGCGACCCGCATCACCGGCAGCCGGTTCGCGGCCGAATAGCCGACGATCCCCGCCATCACCCCCAGCAGCCCGCCGTGAAAGGACATGCCCCCCTGCCAGACCGCCAGGATCTCTCCGGGGTTCTGGCTGTAATAGTCCCAGTTGTAGAACAGCACGAAGCCCAGCCGCCCGCCCAGCACCACGCCCAGCACCATCCAGGTCAGCAGATCCTCGGGCTGCTTCGGCGTCATCGGCGGCTTGCCGCCCCACAGCGCGGGCCGCTTCATCATCCGCGCGACCAGCCACCAGCCCAGGCCAAGCCCGGCGATATAGGCCAGCGCGTACCAGCGCAGCGCGAACTCCATGCCGAACAGGCTCAGGCTGAAGATCTCGGGCGCGATGTCCGGAAAGGGCAGGGCGGCCAGCATGGGGGCTCCTTCGGGGTGGCTCGGGTCGCCCGCCGTGATCCCGCGCAGGCTGGCCCAAGTCAAGCGCCGCCTTGGCAAATGCACCGCAGCCGCCATATAAGGCGGACCAACCGACCGAAAGGCCAGACCGATGCAGACCCGTTCCCGGATCCTCGACGACATCTCGCAGCTGATGACCAACGCCATGGGCGTGGCGCAGGGTGCCCGCGAAGAGGCCGAGACCGCGATGAAAAGCCTGATGGACCGCTGGCTGGCGGACCGCGACCTCGTCACCCGCGAGGAATTCGAGGCCGTGCGCGCCATGGCCCAGAAGGCGCGCGAGGAAAACGCCGCGCTCGAGGCCCGGATCGCCGCGCTGGAAGCGGCCGCTGCCCGCGACGCCTGACGCCCGGGCCATCCCTTCCGCAGGACTGCACAAGCCGCAGGCAGGCCCACCGCGCCTGACAGGTTGTCATGCGAAGTTAACGAAAATTGTCTTTACTCGACTCGATTTTCTGCGACGATATGTGGTAGGTCGGGCGCGAAATCGACCCGACCTGTTGATATCCCCACAGCCCCTTGCGGGGTTCTGCTCCGCCAGCGGCCATTTCTAGAGGGACCAGGGCATGAGCACTGTCGAGCACGACTTTCTCACCGAAGATCTCCACCCCATCGACATTGTCGAGACGCTGGCCGAGCGCCACGAGTGGGACTTCGACCGCGTGGCCGAGGATCAGATCGCCATGGCGATCGAAGGCGCGTGGCGGACCTATTCCGTCACCCTCGCCTGGAACGGCCATGACGAGACCCTGCGCCTGATCTGCGCCTTCGACATGGACCCGCCGAAAAAGCGCCGGTCCGCGCTCTGCGCCGCGATGGAAAAGGCCAACGACAAGTGCTGGGCCGGGGCCTTCACGCTCTGGCCCGACCAGAAGCTGATGGTCTGGCGCTATGGCCTGATCCTGTCGGGCGGCGCCACCGCCTCGGCCGAGCAGATCGCCGAGATGATGCGCACCGCCGTCACCAGCTGCGAGCGGTTCTTCCCCGCCTTCCAGCTGGTCGCCTGGGGCGGAGAGACGCCCGAGGCGGCCATGCAGATCGCCATGACCGAAGCCTATGGCCGCGCCTGAGGGCGCATGACCCCGGCTTGACAGGCCGGGGGCAGACCTGCACCACCGGGCATGACGGGCCCCGGCCTTGCGCCGGGGCCTCTGCTTTCAGGCACGGGGAGTAAAGCCATGGGAATTTTCGACCGGATCGCAGACAAGGGGATCCTGCTTCTGGGCTGCGGCAAGATGGGGTCCGCCATGCTCGAGGGCTGGCTCTCCAAGGGCCTGCCGCCCCAGGCGATCCATGTGCGCGACCCGAACCCGTCCGACCGGCTGAAGGCGCTGGCGGGGCAGGGGCTGCACCTGAACGCGGACCTGCCCGCCGCGCCGGCGATCTGCCTTGTCGCCGTCAAGCCGCAGATGATGGGCGCGGCCCTTCCGGATGTGGCGGCATTGGGCGGCGGGCCCACGCTTGTCCTTTCCATCGCCGCGGGCACCCCCATCGCCCGCTTCGAGCAGGTCTTCGGCGCGGCCACGCCCATCGTCCGCGCCATGCCCAACACCCCCGCCGCCATCGGCCGCGGCATCACCGCGCTGATCGGCAACGATGCCGCCGGCCCCGCCCATCTCGACATGGCCGAGGCGGTGCTCGCCGCCATAGGCGAGACGGTGCGGCTGGAGCACGAGGACCAGATCGACGCCGTCACCGGCCTGTCCGGCTCCGGGCCCGCCTATGTCTTCCACCTGATCGAATGCCTTGCCGCCGCGGGCGAGGCCGAGGGACTCGCCCCCGCGCTGGCCATGCGGCTTGCCAAGGCGACCGTCGCGGGCGCGGGCATGCTCGCGATGGAGGCGGACGAGGGTCCGGCCCAGCTGCGCGCCAACGTGACCAGCCCGAACGGCACGACGCAGGCCGGGCTCGCCGTGCTGATGGATGCCGAAAACGGCCTGCCGCCGCTGATCCGCGCGACGGTCGCCGCCGCCGCCGGCCGCAGCCGCGAACTCAAGGGTTAGGGCCTGCCGCCTCAGCCCCCGGCGACCGCGGTGCCCATGTAGATCACCGATTTCAGCGGCACCGTGCCAAAGGTGAAATCGCCGCGCCGGTTCAGCCCGCGCGGCCCCAGCCCGGTGATCGGCCCCGGCGCCAGCCCCGCCTTGCGCATCATCGCGTGCAACTCGGCGGGACGGATGAACAGCGCCGGGTCATGGGTGCCCCTGGGCAGCAGGCGCAGCACGTCCTCGGCCATGCTCACCACCGCCAGCCGCGCAAGCGCCGTGCGGTTGATCGTGTCGTAAAGGAACATGCCCCCCGGCCGCAGCACCCGCGCAACCTCCGCCAGCGTCCGCTCGACCGATGTGACATGCTCCAGCACATCGACGCAGACGACATGGTCGAAGCTGCCATCCTCGTAAGGAAGGGCCTCGCCCACGCCCACGGCATAGCCGATCTCCAGCCCTTCGCCCGCGGCATGGGCGCGCGCCGCCTCGATCGCGCCTTCCGACGGGTCGATCCCCGATACCACCGCGCCGCGCCGGGCCAGCGCCTCGGCCAGGAAACCGCCGCCGCAGCCCAGGTCCAGCACCCGCCTGCCAGCCCAGTCGCCGGCGAAACGCTCGAAATAGCGCAGCCGGGCCGGCACCATGTTGTGCAGCACCCGAAGCCAGCGCTCCGAGCCGTCCCACCATTGCGCGGCGTAGCGGTCATAGATGTCCAGGTCGTTGCGCTTCATGGTCCCGCCTTTCGCCGGCCGAAATGGCCCGTCCCCCGGCGGGGTCAAGGCTCCAGCGTGTTGGCGAACAGATCGATCGGCGCCTGCGCCGACATGCCGCCATCCAGCGGCAGGATCGCCCCCGACACATAGGCCCCCGCCCGCGAGCACAGGTACAGCACCGCGCCCGCCAGGTCATCGGCCTGCCCGATCCGGCCCAGCGGCACGTTGCGCCCGACGCGGGCCGCCCCATCCTCGGTCCCGGTCGCGAAGGCGGTCATCCGGCTGGCGAAGGGGCCGGGCGCCAGCGCGTTGCAGGTGATGTGCCGCGCCGCCAGTTCGCCCGCCAGCACCCGCGTCATGTGGTGCATGGCCGCCTTGGACATGGTGTAGGAATAGGCGCCCTCGGTCACCGGAACCGTGCCCATGACCGAGCCGATATTGACGATCCGCGCCGGATCCCCGGGGCTGGCCGCCGCCGCCAGCAGCGGCGTCAGCTCCCGCGTCAGGGTAAAGGCGCCCGCCACGTTCACGGCAAGGACCCGCTCCCATTGCGCATGGGGAAAGCTCTCATAGGGCGCGCCCCAGCTGATGCCCGCATTGTTCACCAGGATGTCCAGCCGCGCGCCGCCCGCGCGCACCCGCTCGGCCAGCGCCAGGATCGCCGCCTCGCTGCCCACGTCGCCCCCGAAGCCCGTCACCCGCCCCGGATGGCCCAGCGCGTTGATCTCGTCCGCGACCGCCGCGCAGCGATCGGCCTTGCGCGAGACGATCGCGACATCGGCCCCGCCCATCGCCAGCGCCTCGGCGATCATCCGCCCGATGCCGGAACTGCCCCCCGTCACCAGCGCCCGCTTTCCCGCGACCGAGAACAGCTTCGTCAGATCACGCATCCCTCACCCTTTCTTGCTTGAAACGACCGGGGCCCAGGCCTTGGCATGTCACAGTTGGGCCATAATTCCGCATCATGTCCCGTCGAACTAGGTGGTGGCGAGTGATATGATTCTCTTTGCATGCATCCTTTCGGGTGCGATCGGCGCGCAACTGGCGGCAGGCTTGTCGCCCCGACGTGCATTTTCCTTCGGTGTGAACCTCGGGCTGGGCCTGATCGGCGGGACCCTTGCCTGGGCCTCCTTCAGCTGGCTCGCCATGCTGGAGCCGTCGCTCTCCACCTTCCTCGCCATCCTCACCGTCGGCGGAGGCATCGGCGCGCTGGTGACCCTGGGCCTTGGCAGTCTGCGCAACATCCTGCTGCGCGACGCCTAGTCCCGCATCCCCAGCACGTCGATCATGTCATAGGCGCCGGGCTTGCGGCCCTGGCCCCACAGCGCCGCCCGCACCGCGCCCCGGGCGAATATCATCCGGTCGGTCGCCAGGTGCCGCAGCACGATCCGCTCGCCATCGGCGGCAAAGATCACGTCATGCTCGCCCACCACGTCGCCGCCCCTGAGCGCGGCAAGGCCGATATCGCCGCGCCGCCGCGCCCCGGTCTGCCCGTCGCGGCCGCGGTCCGCGACATCCGCGAACGCCACGCCACGCCCCGCGGCCGCGGCCTCGCCCAGCATCAGCGCCGTGCCCGAGGGCGCGTCCACCTTGTGCCGGTGGTGCATCTCCACGATCTCGATGTCGAAATCCTCGCCCAGCGCCTGCGCCACCTTGCGCGTGAGCAGCGTCAGCAGGTTCACGCCCAGGCTCATGTTGCCCGCCCGCACCTGCACCGAATGCCGCTGCGCGGGCTCCAGCGCCGCGATCTCCTTGTCGGTGAAGCCGGTGGTCCCGATCACATGCACGCAACGCGCCTGCGCCGCCAGCGCCGCATTGGCCAGCGTCGCCTGCGGGGTGGTGAAGTCGATCACCGCATCGGCGCCGGCGAACACCTCCAGCGGATCGTCGCTGACCGTGACGCCGCGCGCGGGCCCGCCCATCGCCTCGCCCAGGTCGCGGCCGATCCAGGCATGGCCGGGCCGCTCGGTCACGCCGGTCAGCGTTGCGGCCTCCGCCTCGCCCACGGCGCGGATCAGCATCTGCCCCATGCGCCCGGCCGCGCCCATCACCCCGATCCTGACCTTGCCCTGCATCCGCACTTCTCCTGTCCCTTGGTCCGCTTGGCCCTTCTAAGCGCCATTCCCGCGCTTGGCAAAGCCGGCGCGAGGGCCTAGATGGGGCGAAACGAGGGAAAACCATGCCAAGACACAGCACCGCCGGGGGCGCAGGCCCCAGCCAGCGCCAGTTGCGCGTCGCGGAACTGATCCGCCGGGCGCTGTCGGACGTGTTCGCGCGCGGCGACCTGCACGACCCGGGCCTTGCCGGCGCCTCGATCACCGTGGGAGAGGTGCGCACCAGCCCCGACCTGCGCCACGCCACCGTCTTCGTGCTGCCCCTGGGCGGCGCCGGGGCCGAGGCGCTGATCGGCACCCTCAACCGCAACCGCGCCGAATTGCGCCGCGCCGTCACCCGCTCGGTCGACCTGAAATTCTCGCCCGAGTTGCGCTTCGAGGTGGACACCACCTTCGACCAGATGGACGCCACGCGACGGATGCTTGCGGACCCGCGCGTGACCCGCGACCTCGATCGCGACGACGACGACGACGAAGACGCCGACCGGCGCGACGAAGAGGAATAGGACCCGTGGCACGCCGCAAGAAGGGCCGGGACCTGTCCGGCTGGCTGATCGTGGACAAGCCCGCGGGGCTGACCTCGGCCACCATCGTGAACAAGGCGCGCTGGCTGCTGGACGCGAAGAAGGCGGGCCATGCCGGCACGCTCGACCCCTCGGCCACTGGCCTGCTGGTCGTGGCCTTCGGCGAGGCGACCAAGGTGCTGCCTTACGTCACCGACGCGCTGAAGGAATACGAATTCACCATCCGCTGGGGCGCCGCCACCACCACCGACGACGCCGACGGAGAGGTGACAGCCACCGCCCCCGCGCGCCCCGACCGCGCCGCGATCGAGTCCGCGCTTCCCGCCTTTCGCGGGGATATCCTGCAAGTGCCGCCCGCCTTTTCCGCCGTCAAGGTGGACGGCGAACGCGCCTACGCGCTGGCCCGCGACGGCGAGACGCCGGAACTTGCCGCCCGGCCGCTGCATGTGGCGGAACTGGAATTGCTGGACTGCCCCGACGCCGACACCGCCCGCCTGCGCATGATCTGCGGCAAGGGCGGCTATGTCCGCGCCATCGCCCGCGACCTCGGGCAGGTGCTGGGCTGCCTCGGCCATGTGCTGACCCTGCGCCGCACCTGGTCGGGCCCCTTCACCCTGGCCCGGGGCCCGGTGCTGCGATGGTCGGACGACCTGACGCGCGAGGATCTGGAACCGATGCTCCTGGCCCTCGAGGCGGGCCTTGCCGACCTGCCGCAATGCCGCTGCGATCCGGCGGCGGCCGGGCGGCTGGCCAACGGGAACGACGCGGCCGTGCTGTCCACCGACGCGGACAACGGCGAGGAAGCCTGGGCCTCCGTCGCCGGGCGCCCCGTGGCGCTGGGCGTCTACAAGTTCGGTATGTTCAGCCCCAGCCGGGTCTTCAACCTCGGCGCGTGACCCCGAAGGATCCGGGTCTCAGAAGATCGGCGCCGGGGTCGTGCCCCAGTGCGCGCCCGCAAGGATCAGGATCAGGCTGCCGATGACGGCGACGCGCAGCGCGTCGAAAAGGCCCGAATTGCCGGACATGGGAAACTCCCTCACTCGATAAATGGTGCCGACCTTACGCATCGACCCTGATATATTATCAACTCCCGCGGGATTTGCGATCAGTTTTCATCAATTCCCGCGAGGATTGTCACAATCGGTAAAGGCCGCTCACTCCTGCGGCACGATCCGCAGACCCAGTTCGCGAAGCTGCACGTTGGTGGGCTCCGACGGGCCGCCCAGCAGCAGATCCTCGGCGCGCTGGTTCATCGGGAACATGATGACCTCGCGGATGTTCTGCTCGTCGGCAAGCAGCATCACCATGCGGTCGATGCCGGCCGCGCAGCCCCCATGCGGCGGCGCGCCGTAGCGGAAGGCGTTCAGCATGCCGCCGAAACGCTTCTCGACCTCGGACGGCGGATAGCCCGCCAGTTCAAAGGCCTTGAACATGATTTCCGGCTTGTGGTTCCGGATCGCGCCGGAAATCAGCTCGTAGCCGTTGCAGGCCAGGTCGTACTGGTAGCCCTTCACGCTCAGCGGATCGCCCGACTCCAGCGCCTCCAGCCCGCCCTGCGGCATCGAGAAGGGGTTGTGGCTGAAATCCACCTTGCCGGTTTCCGGGTCCTGCTCGTACATCGGGAAATCGACGATCCAGCAGAACTCGAAACGGTCCTTGTCGGTCAGCCCCAGCTCCTCGCCGATCACGTTGCGCGCGCGCCCCGCGACCGCCTCGAACTTCTCGGGCTTGCCGCCCAGGAAGAAGGCCGCGTCGCCCACGCCCAGCCCAAGCTGCTGGCGGATCGCTTCCGTGCGCTCCGGCCCGATGTTCTTGGCCAGCGGGCCGGCTGCTTCAAAGGGGCCGAAATATGCATCGATCAAGAATTGCGCACTTTCGGTCTCGCCGGACTTCAGATGTTCTGCGATACGGCGGATTGCATCATCGTCTTTTTGACGAAGAAATTCCTCTAGCTGCGCGATCCCCACTTCGAGGGGGATTTCTTTATCCCCCTTGTATATCTTAGAGATATTGAATTCTTCGAGATATTTTTCGACCGCGGTCAGCTCGCGATCTCTTTCGCGCCAGAAGATGTACCCCATCCCCGGCAGCCCTTCCTTCTGGGCATAGGCGTTCATCCGGTCGCAGAACTTGCGGCTGCCGCCCGTGGGTGCGGGGATCGCGCGGATCTCGGTCCCCTCCTGCTCCAGCAGATTGGCGAAGATCGCGAAGCCCGAGCCGCGGAAGTGGTCGCTCACGTCCTGCATTTCGATCGGGTTGCGCAGGTCGGGCTTGTCGGTGCCGTATTTCTTCAGCGCCTCGGCATAAGGAATGCGCGGCACCTCGCGGTTGACGGTGCGGCCCTGCCCGAATTCCTCGAAGGTGCCCAGCATCACCGGCTCGATCGTGGCGAACACGTCGTCCTGCGTGACGAAGCTCATCTCCAGGTCAAGCTGGTAGAAATCCGTGGGCGAGCGGTCGGCGCGCGGGTCCTCGTCGCGGAAGCAGGGGGCGATCTGGAAATACCGGTCGAACCCCGCCACCATGATCATCTGCTTGAACTGTTGCGGCGCCTGCGGCAGCGCATAGAACTTGCCCGGATGCAGGCGGGACGGCACCAGGAAGTCGCGCGCGCCCTCGGGGCTCGATGCCGTTATGATCGGCGTCTGGAACTCGTTGAAGCCGATGTCCCACATCCGCTTTCTCAGGCTCGCCACCACGCGGCTGCGCAGCATCATGTTCTCGTGCAGGCTTTCGCGGCGCAGGTCGAGGAAGCGGTACTTGAGCCGCGTCTCCTCGGGGTAGTCCTGCTCGCCGAAGACGGGCAGCGGCAGTTCCGCCGCGGCGCCCAGCACCTCGATGTCGCGCACGAACACCTCCACCTCGCCGGTGGGGATGTTGGGGTTCACCAGCCCCTCGTCGCGCGCCTTGACCACGCCGTCGATGCGGATCACCCACTCGCTGCGCACCTTCTCGACCGCGGCGAAGACCGGGCTGTCGGGATCGGCCAGCACCTGCGTGATGCCGTAATGGTCGCGCAGGTCGATGAACAGGATGCCGCCATGGTCGCGCACCCGGTGCACCCAGCCCGACAGGCGGACGGTCTGGCCGACATGGGACTTGTTCAGCTCGGCGCAGGTATGGCTGCGATAGGCGTGCATGGTCTGGCTCCATCTCCGGGATCAGACGCCGATACATCGCGCGGGGCCGTGGAAGTCAAGGCTTGGCGCGCGACCCGCCCCGTTTCAGTTGACCGCGCCGTGGTAGAACAGCACCCCCAGCCCGCTGGTGAACACGATCTGCCCCGCCAGCGCATGCAACAGCAGCGCCGCCGGGAAACTGCCCTTCACCGCATAGGCCCAGGCGAATGCCAGCCCCCCCGAGGCGGTCATCGCCAGCACCAGCGGATGGCCATACATCAGATGCGCCAGCGCGAACACGAAGGTGTTGACCGCCAGCGCCACCGGCATCGACGGGAACAGCCCGCCATAGCGCCGGAAGAACAGCGGCCGGAACAGGATCTCCTGCGGCAGCGCCGAGAACACCGGGTAAAGCGCCAGGATCGCCAGCCACAGATCCGTGTTATGGCGCGGCATCGCCAGCAGGTTGCCCGGAAACAGCACCCAGGTCGCGGTGCCCGCGATCACCGCCGTCAGCACCGAGAAGCCCAGCACGAAGCGCCACGGGATCGGCCCGCTGACCAGCTCGCGCCAGGAAAACCCGGGCGTCCGGTGCAGCAGGATCACCCCCACCGCCGTCAGCGCGAAGAGTAGCGTGAACATCGCGTCGGGCGGCAGCACATAGGCCAGCGCCAGCGGAATACCGACGAACAGCGCAAGGAATTCGACCCAGAGCCGCGCATGCAGGACATGGCGGCGGCGCGGATCGGCGGGGCGGATGGTGTCTGTCATGGGCAGCAATATAGTCACGTCATGGCCCCGCGACATCACAGGCTTGTCAACGGCCGCAGGTCGGTTACAGACTTTGCCCATGCTGCTGACATTGAACGACGTTCTGACAAGGCTCATCCGGCAGGACCAGCTTCGCGTGACCTGGCCCGACGGCAGCGCCACCACCTATGGCCCCGGGCCCGGGCGGGTCGCGATCCGCCTCGCGGACGACGACGCCGTGCGCAGGCTTGCCCGCGACCCCACGCTGGCCACCGGGGAACTCTACATGGACGGCCGCCTCGTGATGGAGGAAGGCTCGATCTACGACTTCCTCTCGCTGGTGCGTCGCAACGGCAATGTCTGGGCCGCCACCCCCTGGGCGGTCTGGAACCACCTGCGCCGCAGCGTGACCAACTCCGTGCGCCGCCGCACCGGGCTGGCGCGCGCCCGCGCCAACATCGCCCATCACTACGACATCGACGAACGGCTCTACCGGCTGTTTCTCGATGCCGACATGAACTATTCCTGCGCCTATTTCGAACATGACGGCCAGAGCCTCGAGGATGCGCAGCGCGCCAAGCAGCGCCACATCGCGGGCAAGCTTCTGTCGCAGCCCGGCGGCAGCGCGCTCGACATCGGCTGCGGCTGGGGCGGCATGGGCCTCTACCTGTCCGAGGTGGCGGGACTCGAAACCACCGGCATCACGCTGTCGGCCGAACAGGCCCGCGTCGCCCGCGAGCGCGCGGCCCAGCGCGGCATGGCCGACCGCTTCCGGGTCGAGATCACCGACTACCGCGAAAAGACCGGCCGCTTCGACCATGTCGTGTCGGTCGGCATGCTCGAACATGTCGGCCTGCCGCAGATGGACACCTATTTCGCCAAGGTGGCCGAACTGCTGGACAAGAGGGGCACCGCGCTGATCCATTCGATGGCGCAGACGAAACCCTCGCCCTATCCGCAGCCCTTCGGCGAGAAATACATCTTCCCCGGCGGCTATATCCCGGCCCTGTCGGAGATCATCCCTTCGGTGGAACGCGCGGGGCTTCTGGTCAAGGACATCGAGATCCTGCCGCTGCACTACGCGGAAACCACCCGCCTCTGGCGCGAACGCTTCCTTGCCAACCGCGAACGGGTGCTGGAGTTGTTCGACGAACGCTTCCTGCGCATGTGGGAGATCTATCTCGCCGGGTCCGAAGTGGGCTTCCGCCACCAGCGCATCCATGTCGTCCACCTGCTGCTGGCGAAACACCAGGACCGCATCCCGATCCGCCGCGGCTGGCTGGAGCCGGAAAAGGAAAGGCTGCGCGCGGCCGAGGCGGGGCGCGCGCCGATCTGAGCGCCCGCGCTCCGCTGCCCTCGCCGCGCCCGTGGCGGGGGCCGGATGCCTCCGGCGGGGATATTTGAAGAAAGTGGAAGGCGCGGGCGCGGGCGCAGGGCGGCCGAGGGAAGGCGGGGGCGGAATCCCCTTGCGCAGCGGGATGCCCCCCCGTAAACCACCGCCAATTTGCGCGGACCGTGGCCGGGGGATGACATGCCGAAGAGAACCGACATCAACTCGATCATGATCATCGGCGCGGGCCCCATCATCATCGGGCAGGCCTGCGAGTTCGACTACTCGGGCGCCCAGGCCTGCAAGGCGCTCAAGGAGGAAGGGTACCGGGTCATCCTGGTGAACTCGAACCCCGCCACCATCATGACCGACCCGGCGCTGGCCGACGCCACCTATATCGAGCCGATCACCCCCGAGGTGGTCGCCAAGATCATCGAGAAGGAGCGGCCCGACGCGCTGCTGCCCACCATGGGCGGGCAGACGGGCCTGAACACCGCGCTCAAGCTCGACGACATGGGCGTGCTCGAGAAGTTCGGGGTGGAACTCATCGGGGCCAAGCGCAAGGCCATCGAGATGGCCGAGGACCGCAAGCTGTTCCGCGAGGCGATGGACCGGCTGGGCATCGAGAACCCCAAGGCCACCATCGCCAATTCGCTGCAGGAGGCGATCGACGCGCTGGACCATGTGGGCCTGCCGGCGATCATCCGCCCCGCCTTTACCCTGGGCGGCACCGGCGGCGGTGTGGCCTACAACCGCGACGACTATCTCAAGATCTGCAAGTCGGGGCTCGATGCCTCGCCGGTGTCGCAGATCCTGATCGACGAGTCCCTTCTCGGCTGGAAGGAATTCGAGATGGAGGTGGTCCGCGACAAGGCCGACAACGCCATCATCGTCTGCGCCATCGAGAACCTGGACCCGATGGGCGTGCACACCGGCGATTCGATCACCGTGGCGCCGGCGCTGACGCTGACCGACAAGGAATACCAGATCATGCGCACGCACTCGATCAACGTGCTGCGCGAGATCGGGGTGGAAACCGGCGGCTCCAACGTGCAGTGGGCGGTCAACCCCGAGGACGGCCGCATGGTCGTGATCGAGATGAACCCGCGCGTCTCGCGCTCCTCGGCGCTGGCGTCCAAGGCGACGGGCTTTCCCATCGCCAAGGTCGCGGCGAAACTCGCCGTGGGCTACACGCTGGACGAACTCGACAACGACATCACCGGCGTGACGCCCGCCAGCTTCGAGCCGTCCATCGACTATGTCGTGACCAAGATCCCCCGCTTCGCCTTCGAGAAGTTCCCCGGCGCCGAGCCGTTCCTGACCACCGCGATGAAATCCGTGGGCGAGGTCATGGCCATCGGCCGCTCGATCCACGAGTCGCTGCAGAAGGCGCTCGCCTCGCTGGAGACGGGGCTCACCGGCTTCGACGAGATCGACATCCCCGGCGAGGGGCAGGCCGCCGTCATCTCGGCGCTGTCCAAGCAGACCCCCGACCGGCTGCGCGTCATCGCCCAGGCCATGCGCCAGGGCCTCGACGACGAGACGATCCACTCCGTCACGAAGTTCGACCCCTGGTTCCTCGCCCGCATCCGCGAGATCGTCGAGACCGAGGCCCGCATCCGCAAGCACGGCCTGCCTGTCACCGAAAAGGGCCTGCGCCAGCTCAAGATGATGGGCTTCACCGACGCCCGCCTGGCCAGGCTCACCGGCCGCGACGAGGCGCAGGTCCGCCGCGCCCGCCGCAACCTGGGCGTCCGCGCCGTCTTCAAGCGCATCGACACCTGCGCCGCCGAATTCGAGGCGCAGACCCCCTACATGTATTCCACCTACGAGGCGGACGCCGGCGGCACCGTCGAATGCGAGAGCCGCCCCACCGCCGCGAAAAAGGTCGTCATCCTCGGCGGCGGCCCCAACCGCATCGGCCAGGGCATCGAGTTCGACTACTGCTGCTGCCACGCCTGCTACGCGCTCTCCGCCGCCGGCTACGAGACGATCATGGTCAACTGCAACCCCGAGACCGTCTCGACCGACTACGACACCTCCGACCGCCTGTATTTCGAGCCGCTCACCCTGGAGCACACCCTGGAAATCCTGTCCAAGGAGATGGAGGCCGGCACCCTTCTGGGCGTCATCGTCCAGTATGGCGGCCAGACCCCCCTCAAGCTCGCCCGCGGGCTCGAGGCAGAGGGCATCCCGATCCTCGGCACCACCCCCGACGCCATCGACCTGGCCGAGGACCGCGAGCGTTTCCAGCAGCTCCTCACCCGCCTCGGCCTGAAACAGCCCCGCAACGCGCTCGCCCGCACCGACGACCAGGCCCGCATGGCGGCCGAGGAAATCGGCTTCCCCCTCGTGATCCGCCCCTCCTACGTCCTGGGCGGCCGCGCGATGGAGATCGTCCGCGACCAGGCCCAGCTGGAACGCTACATCCGCGACGCCGTCACCGTCTCGGGCGACAGCCCGGTGCTGCTCGACAGCTACCTCTCCGGCGCCATCGAGGTCGACGTCGACGCCATCTGCGACGGGGACGCCGTCCATGTCGCGGGCGTCATGGAACATATCGAGGAAGCCGGCGTCCACTCCGGCGACAGCGCCTGCTCGCTGCCGCCCTACTCCCTCGACCGCGCCACCGTCGAGGAACTCAAGCGCCAGACCGAAGTCATGGCCCGCGCGCTCGGCGTCGTCGGCCTGATGAACGTCCAGTTCGCCATCAAGGACGGCGAGATCTACGTCCTCGAGGTGAACCCCCGCGCCTCCCGCACCGTGCCCTTCGTCGCCAAGGCCACCGACAGCGCCATCGCCTCCATCGCCGCCCGCGTGATGACCGGCGAGAAACTCTCCGCCTTCCCGCTCCGCGCGCCCTATCCCCAGGGCGTCGGCCCCGACACGCCGCTGCCCATGGCCGACCCGATGACGCTGGCGGACCCCGACATGCCCTGGTTCTCGGTGAAAGAGGTGGTGCTCCCCTTCGCCCGCTTCCCCGGCGTCGACACGCTCCTCGGCCCCGAGATGCGCTCGACGGGCGAGGTGATGGGCTGGGACCGCTCCTTCCCCCGCGCCTTCCTCAAGGCGCAGCTGGGCGCGGGCGTCACCCTGCCCGTGAAGGGCACCGTGTTCGTGTCGATCAAGGACGCCGACAAGGGCCCCGTGATGGAGGAAGCGGCCCGCACCGTTTCGGAACTCGGCTTCCACATCCTCGCCACCCGCGGCACCGCGAAATGGCTGAAATCGCTGGGGCTCGAGGCCGAGATCATCAACAAGGTCTACGAGGGGCGGCCCGACATCACCGACCGCCTGAAGGACGGCGCGGTGCAGCTTGTCTTCAACACCACCGAGGGCGCCCAGGCCATCGAGGACAGCCGCGAGATCCGCGCCGTGGCCCTCTACGACCGGATTCCGTACTACACGACGGCGGCGGGGGCTCGGGCTGCCGCGCGGGCGATGAAGGAAGGTGTCGAGGGCGGGTTGAAGGTGGCGAGCTTGCAGTGAGGGACAGTATAATGAAATCGAGGAATAAAATACACCGAGCTCAATATATTTCACATTTTCGCTATTTTGCTCTTGAGGTAATAGTTTCGCGGATTCTTATCATCTGTTAGGTCTATAGAGCTTAAGGCTACGCTCATAAAGACCTCAAAATGAGGCTTTCTTGCGTTCTGTATGCTTTTTGTTCGAAAAACGAACCAATTGTAAATAAGCTTTGCAATAAATTTGCCAAAGAAGCGTTGAATTCCACAAGTAGTCTTATAGTGATAAGCTGAGAGTGGGGCGGATTGAAAACTTGACATCTGCTTTGCAGAATTTAAAAGAGCTACCCTATTAATTCTTGGCTCTTTATTTTGATCCAATAACATTATCGAAAGAGGTTTTCTTCTATTAAAAAGCGGTTTTACATGGTCAATGTACTTATAGTCAAGGGCGACAATGCGCCTAAGATCCTTAGATTGCTCAGCCCGAAACTGAGTGTAATCACCATGTAGGCTACGGCTGCTATTTGTATTTGCAAACAAAGATAAAACAATGTCGAAATTAAATGAATCTAATGCGTCAGACTCCCAGCTATAACCAAAAGTGTAAATTACATAGCGGTGATCAATTATGTTTCCTTTAAAGTCATCATAGTCCCTATCCATGGCAATTACCACATTGTCAATGTCCTCATCTATAATGGTCCTGGCGAGCTCTTTCAGGGCTGATTTGCTTCCTATGCTTTTGCAGTGAACAACCTTTCCGCACCGGCTAAACACGCGTTCCCAGAAAATTTCATCTGTTGAGGCCCCCTCGCCGTCAACAGTTTTACCTTCACAGTAAACGACTAAGTCCACGTTGTAGAATAGGACTTGGTTCGAAAGCCCAAGTTTAGTTCTTGAAAACATCCTCGATACAGCTCTCTATATTTATTGCTTTGCTGTGAAATCCGCCAACTATGTCTGGCGAGTGTGTTGCCGATATTATTTGACAGGCACCATTCAGGCTGCGAATGTTCTCAAATAGAGAGCTCTGCCAGTTTACGTGAAGTGAAAGCTCTGGCTCATCCGAGATAAAGACAACTGGCCGCTCTTCCTGTAAAAGTGCTTCACCAAGAAGGATGAAGAGCTGCTTTTCACCAGAGGAAAGTGCATCCACATCAACCATTTCTTCTGTATTTAGCTTCACAATTGGCAGATTTCTGGCGTCAAAAACAAGTCGTTTGCCAGAAAACATCTTGTTTATTATTTTCTCAAATTTATTGCGAGGGCCGAATATAAAATTTCGTTTCTCCTGTAGTTTTCTCCACTCGTTTATCATCTCTGATATCCTGCGCGCATCAGATAATGTTATCGCATCGTCCAAACCCAAAGACCCTTCGTCGTCATATGTCTTGATTGCTTTCTGCAGGCGAATGTAATGAGCACTTACACTACGAAGCGCCTTGACGTTCGTTACGCCTAGGTCGCGCAGAACGCCAACTACTGTATCTTTGTCTTCTGGTTCTGAGGACGCCTGTCGGAAAACATCGCTACCAGTATGATTCTGGTCGAGAAGTGAGAGAAAGACATGCTCTTGAAAAATTTTACTTTCCCTCTCAGCGCGAGAGGCAAGTAATGAAAAATACTGTGAGAATGCGCGTGATAGTTCGTGCAGCTTTTGGTCTATTGATGACTCGTAGCTTTCCTCTCTCCGTGTGCGACGCTCAAACTCTGATCCGGCTCTGTGGATAGAGAGCCAGTTCACTTCTACCAGGGACGATAGAATACTGCTTAATCTTGCGCCCGCTTCGATGTGGCGGCGTGTACGCGGATATCTATAATCTTTGTAAATGCGTTCATCATAAGGCCCCTCAACGCCATATATGCGTCCCTTGTCGCTAGATTTTTCGCGAACATTGTACCGTATCTCGAGGCTTCCCATCTTTTGGTCTACAATTTTTGAAACCTCAATTATAGGCTTTTTGTTGGCGCCGATGGTTTTCAAATGAATAAAAATAGTCTCAAATTGGATTGAATAAAGAGCCGGTATATCTGCTCTAAGAACTGCAGAAATCAAGTTTATTATTGTGGTTTTTCCGCTTCCATTTGGCCCGATTAGAAAGTTTATGTCGTCATGGAAGGATATGGAGACATTTTTTCGCCCCCAAAAGCCTTGTATTTTCACTTTCTCAATATAATTCAACTGAACTTTCTCCGATGAGTGTATTCGATTTTTTCTGTCTACTAGGCTAAGCAGTTATTTGGGTTCAAGCAAGTCTCGAGGTGGTGAAATTGCGCGTAGGTCCGCTTTGCAGTGGCTCCCCCAACCACCCTCAAATCGGATCCCCCTTCCAATCCCGATCGAACTCCCCCTCGATCTCCTTCGAGATCACTGACAGCATGTAGGCCTGCAGCACCGCATCCACCCGCGCCTGCCAGCCCGGCCCCATCCGGCGGAACCAGCGCAGCGCCCGGTCGTCCACCCGCAGCGTCACCTTGGACCGTTTCGGCGTGACCGGCACCTTGCGCTCGACCGAATACCAGTCCGACGGGATCAGCGTCTGTTTCTTGCGATAGGCCCGGATCCAGGACTCCTGCTCGTTCAGGTTGATCAGAAGCTGGATATAGGCCTTCTCCTCGGCCCTGGTGCGCTTGCGTTCGGTCATGGCATCCCCCCTGTCCCGGATGGCGCCATTAACCGCATTTTCGGTTAAGATCGGATCACCGTGCGCTGCCATACGCCTGCCATACGCGTGCCATACACCTGTCAGACGCCCCTTTTCACCGCCGCCCCAAGGGGTTAGACCCGGACGAAGCCCCATAAGGACACCCCATGAAACCCGCCCTCCTCCTCCTCGCGCTCCTCGCCCTCACCGCCTGCGACGTGCCCATCGTCCCCCTGATCTGAGGCCATGGCGAAGCTCTATTTCAACTACTCCACCATGAACGCCGGCAAGAGCACGATCCTCCTGCAGGCCAGCTACAACTACAACGAACGGGGGATGGAGACGTATCTCCTGACCGCCGATTTCGACGCCCGGTCGGGGGCGGGCCGCATCGCCAGCCGCATCGGCATCGCGGCCCCGGCGGACACCTTCGGGGCCGACACTGATCTGTTTGAAAAGATTGCGCAAAGACTGGAAAAAGGCCCCGTCGCCTGCGTCCTCCTGGACGAGGCGCAGTGGCTCTCCGAGGCCCAGGTCTGGCAGCTTGCGCGCGCCGTGGACGACCTCGACGTGCCGGTGATGGCCTATGGTCTGCGCGTCGATTTCATGGGTAAACTCTTCCCCGGATCCGCCGCCCTGCTGGCGCTTTCGGACGAGATGCGCGAGGTCCGCACCATCTGCCATTGCGGCCGCAAGGCCACCATGGTCGTCCGCATGGGCGAGGGCGGCCGCGCCCTCACCGATGGCCCCCAGGTCCAGGTCGGCGGCAACGAGACCTACGTCTCCCTCTGCCGCCGCCACTGGCGCGAAGCCACCGGCGACACCCCTCAGACCACCCGCGCCGGGTAATCCCCCGCCCCGAAATGCGCCGCCAGATTGTCGATGGCGAGCATCCCCATGGCCGTGCGCGTCTCGACCGTGGCCGAGCCGATATGGGGCAGAAGGCTGACGTTATCGAGTGCGATCAGGTCGGCCGGAACCGATGGCTCGGCCGCGAACACGTCCAGGCCAGCGCCGGCAATCCTGTTTTCCGTCAATGCCTTGATCAGCGCCGGCTCGTCGATCACGTCGCCGCGGGCGGTGTTGATCAGATAGGCCGATGGCTTCATCAGCGCGATCCGCTCGGCCGAGATGGCGCCCGCATTCGCGCCCCCGCCGGGCAGGTGGAGCGAGATCACGTCGGCCTCGGCCATCACCGCCTCGATGCTGTCGCGGGCCTCGGCCGGCACGCCGGTGTCCGTCACGGCAGAGCGGTTGTAGTAGATCACCTTCATCCCGAACCCCGCCTGCGCGCGCCGCGCCACCGCCTTGCCGATGCGGCCCATGCCGATGATGCCCAGCACCTTGCCTTGCAGCCCGGTGCCCAGCAGCAGCGTCGGGTTGAACCCGGGCCATGTGCCCTCGCGCAGCATCCGCTCGCTTTCCCAGGTGCGGCGGGTGACGTTCAGCATCAGCGTCAGCGCCACGTCGGCGGTCGCGTCGGTCAGCACGCCCGGCGTGTTGGTCACCACCACGCCCCGCGCCTTCGCGGCATCGAGGTCGATGTTGTTCACGCCCACGGCGAAGTTCGCGACGATCTGCGCCCGCCGCTTGCCGCCGGCGTCCAGCACCTTGTCCGATATGCGGTCCACCACCGTGGGCAGCAGCCCGTCGGCCTCCTGCATCGCGGCGATCAGCTCTCTTTCGGTGAAGGCGTGATCGTCGGTGTTGAGCACCGCGTCGAACTCGGCCGCAAGGCGCGTCTCGACGGCCTCGGGCAGCTTGCGGGTGGCGATGATACGGGGTTTGGGGGCCATGTTCAGTGCATCCTCTGTCCGGGGGTCACGTCCTGGTCGGGCGCGATCAGCACGATGCCGCCGTCTTCGTCCGACACGCCGAGGACCAGCACCTCTGACATGAAGGGGCCGATCTGGCGCGGCGCGAAGTTGACGACGGCCATGACCATGCGACCGACCAGCGTGTCCGGGGTGTAGTGGGCGGTGATCTGGGCGGAGCTTTTCTTCTCGCCGATCTCGGGCCCGAAATCGATCCAGAGCTTGATCGCGGGCTTGCGCGCCTCGGGGAAGGGCTCGGCGCGGATCACGCGTCCCGCGCGAATATCGACTGCGGCGAAATCATCGTAGCTGATCGTGGCCATCGCATCCTCCCCGGACATGCGGGCCCTGCAGACACAAAAAACCGCGCAAAGGCAAGGCCCTTGCGCGGTCAGACAGGTCCGATCCCCGGATGGGGAGGAGAGGGGGATCAGGCCTTCATCTTGTCGGAGATGGCGCGCAGCTCGGCGATCGAGTCCTTCACGCGGGCCGACACGATCTCGTAGGCTTCGGTGTTGGCCTTCTGCGCGGTCTCGGCCAGGTCCTTCATGTTGGCGATCGCCTTCTCGAAGGCGGCCTTGGCCAGTTCGGCCTGCGCGGTGGCGGCCTTGCTGTCCATCTTCAGGTCCATGTCCTTGAACTGCTTCTGCGCCTCGGCGACGGTCTGCTCGAAGATCGTCATCTGCTTCTTGAACAGGTCCTGGTAGCCGGCGGCGGCGGCCTTGTTGGCCTCGACCAGGGCGTCCATGTTCTTCTTCTGCGCGGCGAACAGCGCGTCGGCGTCCATCTGGGGCAGCTTGCCCTCGGTGAAGGCCTTGGTGAATTCGTTGTTCTTGAAGAAGTCCATCATCTTCTCCGGGTCGAAGGCATAGGCGGATTTGTCGAACATGTCTGTGCTCCCTCTCTGGCGTTACGAACCAGATATATTGTGCGCTGCACCAATTTCAAGAGAAATGTTGCAGCGCACAATAAATTCCGGATGGCCTCAGAGACCGTAGAGCCGGCCGAACTTGTCGCGCAGATAGGCGATCAGCGGGGCGGCGGTGGGCTTGTGGCCGATGGCCTGTTCGATCAGCGCCTCGGGCTCCATCGCGCTGGCGTGGCGGTGGACATTCCCGGTCAGCCAGTCCAGCAGCGGCCGCAACTCTCCGCGCGCGATGCAGCCGTCGATGTCGTCGATCTGCGTCCGCATCGCGGCGAAAAGCTCTGCCGCGTAGATATTGCCCAGGCTGTAGGTCGGGAAGTAGCCGAACAGCCCCTGCGACCAGTGGATGTCCTGAAGGACGCCCTGCGTCGCGTTGGGGACCGCGATGCCGAAATCCGCCTCGAAGCGGGTGTTCCACGCATCCTCGAGGTCGTCCACCTCGAGCGCGCCGGTGATCAGGTCGCGTTCGAGCGCGGTGCGCATGATGATGTGCAGGTTGTAGTGCACCTCGTCCGCCTCGGTGCGGATGAAGCCGCTGTGCACCCGGTTGACCGCGCGGTAGAGCGCGTCGGCATCCGCCAGCCCCGCCGCGCCGAACGCGTCGCGAAAGCGCGGCCAGAGCCAGTCCGCGAAGGGGCGCGAGCGGCCGATCTGGTTTTCCAGCATCCGGCTCTGGCTTTCATGCACCCCCATCGAGGCGTATCGCCCGCGCGGCTCCAGCAGGGTGTCCTCGGGCATGTTCTGCTCGTAGAGCGCGTGGCCCATTTCGTGGATGGTGGAATAGATGCAGCCCAGCGGGTCGCTTTCGTCGATGCGCGTGGTGATGCGCACATCGCCGCCACTGCCCGAGCAGAAGGGATGCACGGCAAGGTCGATGCGCCCGGCGTCCAGGTCGTAGCCCAGCACCGGGGCGAGCAGCCGCGACAGGGCAAGCTGCCTGTCGGCGGGGAAATGCCCCTCCGGCTGGGGGACATGCGCCCGTGCGTCGGCGATGGCGGCGCGCAGTTCCGACAGCGGGGCGCGCAGCGACTCGAGCAGCGGGATCAGCCGGTCGGCGGTCATGCCCGGCTCGTAATCCTGCAACAGCGCGTCATAGGGCGACTGGCCGTCCTTGGCGATGCAGGCGGCCTCCTGCCGTTTCAGGTCAAGCATCTCCTTCAGGGCCGGGGCGAAATCGGCGAAGCGGCCGGCGGCACGGGCGCGGGACCATGTGATCCGGCCCCGCGACGAGGCGCGCGCCATCGCGGCCCCAAGCTCTGCCGGCAGCCGGGTCGCCCGTTCGTAGCTGCGGCGGATCAGCGTCACGTTGCGCGCGGCCTCGGGCGCCAGCGTCGTGGGGTCGAGCGTGTCCAGCCAGTCCCCCAGCCGCGGATCGGTGCGGCGGGCATGGACCGCGTCTTCGAGCGCGGCCGCCTGCTCGGCCCGCAAGGACGCGCCCCGCGGCGGCATCACCGTCTCCTGGTCCCAGTCGAGCAGGCCCGCGGCCTGCGCCAGCGCGGTGGTCTGGCGGACATGGGAGATCATGGCGTCGTAGGCGGGGGCATTCGTGGTCATTCGGTCCTCGGTCTTGCGGGATGGTTCCGCAACCTTACCCGCGCCCACGCCGGCAGCAAGGCGCGTGGGCGCGGGGTGATTGACAATCCGCACGCAAGGCCGGACTTGTCGGGCGACGCGAAGGCCAGACCAGAGGAGCCCGTGATGCCCGATCCCCGACCCGAAGTGCTGGAATTCCTGCTCACGCGCCGCTCGCGCCCGGCCAAGACGCTGGCGGCGCCGGCGCCCGATGAAGCCGGGTTGGAGCCGATCCTGCGCGCGGGCCTGCGGGTGCCCGATCACGGCAAGCTGGAGCCGTGGCGGCTGGTGGTGATCGGTGGCACGGCCCCTGCGCGGCTGGGCGAGATCGCGCTGAGGCGCGGGCTGGAGGCCGGGATGGAGCCCGAGCGCGCGGAAAAGGCCGCGATGATGTTCATCGGCGCGCCGCTGATCGTGGCGGTGGTCGCCTCGCCCGTGGCCAGCGACAAGATCCCCGCGCGCGAGCAGTTCCTGTCCGCGGGGGCGGTCTGCCTGAGCCTGGTGAACGCGGCGCTGGCCGCGGGCTGGGGCGCAAGCTGGCTGACGGGATGGACGGCGACCGATGCGGGCTTCCTCGAGGAGGCGCTGGCGCTGGCGCCCCATGAGGAGGTGGCCGGCTATGTCGTGATCGGGACCGAGACGGCGGCCCCGCCGGAACGCCCGCGTCCGGACATGGCCGCCCGGATCCGGCGGATCGACGCCTGATGCCCGGCGATATCGCCCACGCGCTGGGGCAACTGGGCGACCGGCGCATCTGGTCGGTGATCCTGCTGACGGCGGCGCTGACGGCCCTGGCGCTGGCGGGGCTTGTCTGGGTCGGCGCGACGCTTCTGGCCTGGCTTCTGCCCGACACGCTGAGCCTGCCTTTTATCGGGGCGGTGGACCTGTCGGGGGGCTGGGTGGCGTGGCTGTCGGGGCTGCCATTCCTGGTGCTGTCGGCGGTGCTGGTCGCGCCCGTCGCGCTGGCGGTGATGAGCCTTTTCCTGGAGCGGATCGCCGATGCGGTGGAGGCGCGGCATTACCCGGGCCTGCCGCCCGCGCGCGGCCTGCCGGTCGCGGCGGCCCTGCGCGAGGCGGTGCGGTTCCTGGGGCTTGTGGTGGTGGTGAACCTGGCGGCGCTGGTGGTCTATGTGGTGTCGGCCGTGTTCGCGCCGCTGGTGTTCTGGGCCGTGAACGGTTTCCTGCTGGGGCGGGAATACTACCAGCTGGTCGCGGCGCGGCGGCTGGGGCTTGCGGGGGCGGACGCCCTGCGGCGGCGGCATCGGGGCGAGATCTGGCTGACAGGGGCGCTGCTGGCGGTGCCGCTGACGGTGCCGGTCCTGAACCTGTTCGTGCCGGTGATCGGGGTCGCGGCCTTCACCCACCAGTTCCACCGGCACCGGATGCGCGGGGCGGAATGAAAAGCGGGACGGCGTACCGTCCCGAAAGGATAGTCGTGGGCCTGGAGGGAAGGTGTCAGCCTTCCTCGGTCTTGGCGCCGTCCTGCGGCAGCAGGATCGAGGGCGTCGCGGTGGCCTTGCCGGCATCCGCGGTCGGCAGAGGGGTCATGTCCTTGGTCGCGGTGGTCATGTCCATGCAACCCGCGCTTGCCATGCCGGCAAGGCCCAGAACGAAGGCGGTCGTCAACAGTCCGGTCAGTTTCATCGTTTGCTCCCTGTTGCACTTGGCCCCCATGAGGGTAGGGAGCGTGGGCCGCCTGTCGAGTCTTTTCGCCACAATTCACGCGGGCGTGCGCAATTATCCTGCGCAAATGCCGGAAAAACGCGCAGATCCTTAGGATTCAGTCGTTGAAGCGGTTGTAGAAATCGAGGTCGGAGACGCTGATCCAGCCCGACGCGATCACCAGGCACAGGGGCGCCCAGAGCAGGAAGGTCACCAGCGTGACCCACATCATCTTGCGCTTCACATTGGCATTCACCGGCGCGAAGGCCGGGTCGGCCTGGGTGTTCTGCCCGGCATCGCCATGGGTGCGCAGCCCCAGCGGCAATGCGACCAGAAGCGACATGAACCAGATGACCGCGAAAAGGACGATGGCCCCGGTGATGGTCATGCCTGCTCCAGTTCGATCAGGGTGCCGGTGAAATCCTTGGGATGGAGAAACAGCACGGGCTTGCCATGCGCGCCGATCTTGGGCTCTCCGTCGCCCAGCACCCGGGCGCCCGCGTCGCGCAGGCGGTCGCGGGCGGCAAGGATGTCGTCGACCTCGTAGCAGATGTGGTGGATCCCGCCTGACGGGTTCTTTTCCAGGAACCCCGCGATCGGGGAATTCGCGCCCAGCGGGTGCAGAAGCTCGATCTTGGTGTTGGGCAGGGTGATGAACACGACCGTGACGCCATGCGCTGGCTCGTCCTGGCGTTCGCCGACCGTGGCGCCCAGGGTCGAACGATACTGCGCGGCGGCGGCGTCAAGGTCCGGCACCGCGATGGCGACATGGTTCAGGCGTCCGATCATGGGCCTGTTATCGGGTGCGAAGGGGCGGCTTGCAAGCCCGCTTGCGGCGCGGCGGAATGTCTCGCGAAGCCGTGAAGAAAGTTTCGCGGGCGGCTCGAAGAAATGGGTTCCAAACGTCCCGATTCCGTTTCAGAGTGAGACGCGACGGGCCCTGCGCCCGCGCGCACCAACGACTATGGGAGGACGGGATCTTGGAAATCTCGCTTAAAATCAACGGCAAGGAAAGACGCGGTTCGGTCGAGGGGCGTACGCTCCTGTCGTCGTTCCTGCGCGACGACCTGCACCTGACCGGGACGCATGTCGGCTGCGACACCTCGCAGTGCGGCGCCTGTGTCGTGCATGTGAACGGCGTCGCGGTGAAGTCCTGCACGATGCTTGCAGCCGAGGCGGACGGCGCCGAGGTGGCGACGATCGAGGGGATGGCCAACCCGGACGGGACGCTGGGCGTGGTGCAGCAGGCGTTCCAGGACGAGCACGGGCTTCAGTGCGGTTTCTGCACGCCGGGCATGGTGATGTCGGCGGCGGCGCTGCTGAAGGAGAACCCCAGCCCGACCGAGGCCGAGATCCGCGACTACCTGGAAGGCAACATCTGCCGCTGCACGGGCTACCACAACATCGTCAAGGCGGTTCAGACCGCGGCCGCGCGGCTTCAGCCGCTGGCGGCCGAATAATCCGGCGCCGGCCCGTCGCACGAGGGGGTGCGCGGCAGGGCCCTGATGGAACGAAGACAAGACGCGCCGGAAAACGGCGCCTGGTGGCGAAAGACGGATCAGTCCCGGCGGTGCGACCCGGGTGGATCATCGAACCACGCAAGGATACGGCCGGGACAAGCGCCCGGTCACTCAGGGAGAACAGGAAATGCCCAAGGATAGCGGTATCGGCGCCAGCTCGAAGCGGCGCGAGGATGTCCGGTTTCTGACCGGACGCGGACGTTACACGGATGACTTCTCGGCGGTGGGCCAGGTGCACGCCGCCTTTGCGCGCTCGAGCGTCGCGCATGGCAAGATCCGGTCGATCGACACCACCAGGGCGGCGGCGATGCCCGGCGTTCTGGCGATCTTCACCGGCGAGGATTTCAAGGATGTGGGCGGCAATCCCGCCGGCTGGTACATCGAAAGCCGCGACGGAACCCCGATGAAGGAGCCCAAGCGCCCGGTGCTGGCCCATGGCAAGGTGCGCCACATCGGCGACGCCTATGCCGCGGTGATCGCCGAGACGGCGGCCCAGGCGCGCGACGCTGCCGAGGCGATAGAGATCGACATCGAGGAGTTGCCCGCCGTCGTGGACATGCGCAAGGCGCTGGAAGGCGGCCCGCTGGTGCATGACGAGATCGAGACCAACCAGTGTTTCGACTGGGGCTGGATCGAGGCCAACCGCGAGGCGACCGATGCCGCGATCAAGTCGGCGGCCCATGTCACGAAGCTTGAGCTGGTCAACAACCGGCTGGTGCCGAACGCGATGGAGCCTCGCGCCTCGCTGGGCGAGTACGACCCGGGCACCGGCGACTACAAGCTGACCACCACCAGCCAGAACCCGCATCTGCACCGGCTGCTGATCTCGGCCTTCGTGCTGGGCATCCCCGAGCACAAGCTGACGGTGATCGCGCCCGATGTGGGCGGCGGCTTCGGGTCGAAGATCTACCATTACGGCGAAGAGGCGCTGGTGCTGGCGGCGGCGAAGAAGCTGGGCTGCCCGGTGAAGTGGACGGCGACGCGATCTGAATCGTTCATGACCGACGCGCATGGCCGCGACCACGTCACGAAGATGGAGCTGGCGCTGGATGCCGATGGCAAGTTCCTCGCCATCCGGACCGAGACGCTGGCCAACGTCGGCGCCTACCTGTCGAACTTCTCGACGGCGACGCCGACCTTCCTGCACGGCACGCTGATGGCGGGCAACTACACGGTGCCCAACGTCTATGTGAACGTGAAGGCGGTCTTCACCAACACCGCCCCGGTGGACGCCTATCGCGGCGCCGGCCGGCCCGAGGCCACCTATTCGATCGAGCGCATCATCGACAAGGCGGCGCGCGAGCTGGGCGTGGATCCGATCGAGCTGCGGCGCAAGAACTTCGTCAAGCCGGACATGTACCCCTACACCACCCCGGTCGGGCTGGTCTATGACACCGGCAATTACGACGCGACCATGGACAAGGTGCTGGAAATCGCCGACGTGTCCGGGTTCGCCGCCCGCCGCAAGGAAAGCGAGTCGCGCGGCAAGCTGCGCGGCATGGGCGTGGTCAGCTACATCGAGGCCTGCGGCATCGCGCCCTCGAATCTGGTGGGGCAGCTTGGCAGCCGCGTGGGTCTTTACGACGCCGCGACCGTCCGGGTGAACGCCACCGGCAACCTGAGCGTGATGGTCGGCGCCCACAGCCATGGCCAGGGCCACGAGACCGCCTTTGCGCAGGTGGTGGCCGACATGCTGGGCATCGGCGAGGATCAGATCGAGGTCGTCCATGGCGACAGCTCGAAGATCCCGTTCGGGATGGGCACCTACGGCTCGCGCAGTCTTGCGGTGTGCGGCTCGGCGCTGGTGCGCGCCACCGAGAAGGTGATCGCCAAGGCCAGGAAGATCGCCGCCCACATGATGGAGGCCGCCGAGGACGACATCTCGTTCGAGAACGGCGCCTTCTCGGTCAAGGGCACCGACAAGAAGGTGGCCTGGGGCGAGGTCGCGCTGAAGGCCTATATCCCCCACAACTTCCCGCTCGAGAACATCGAGCCGGGGCTGGAGGAAACCGCCTTCTACGATCCGGCCAACTTCACCTATCCGGCCGGCGCCTATGCCGCCGAGGTGGAGGTCGATCCCGACACCGGCAAGGTGCAGGTCGTGGCCTTTGCCGCCGCGGACGACTTCGGCAACGTCATCAACCCGATGATCGTCGAGGGGCAGGTCCATGGCGGCGTGGCGCAGGGTATCGGCCAGGCGCTGGTCGAGGGCTGCGTCTATGACGCGAACGGCCAGCTTCTGTCAGCCTCCTACATGGACTACGCGATGCCGCGGGCGGACGATCTGCCGATGATCCATGTGGACCACTCGTGCCAGACGCCCTGCACCCACAACCCGCTGGGGGTGAAGGGCTGCGGCGAGGCAGGCGCCATCGGCAGCCCGCCCGCGATCGTGAACGCGGTGATCGACGCGCTGAACTCGGGCGGGATCAAGGTCGCCCATATCGACATGCCGCTGACGCCGGGCCGGGTATGGCAGGCGATCCAGGCGGCGCGCTGAGAAAGGACTGGGACACATGTACAACTTCGACTTTGCGCGGCCCACAAGCATCGACGAGGCGGTCAAGGCGCTTGCCGCCGAGGATGCGCAGCCGCTTTCGGGCGGGCAGACGCTGATCCCGACGCTGAAGCAGCGCCTGGCGCAGCCTTCGGTGCTGGTCAGCCTGACCGGCATCCCGGAACTGCGGGGCGTCTGCATGGACGATCAGGGGCGGCTTTGCGTGGGGGCGGCGACGCCCCATGCCGTGGTCGCGGCAGAGGCGGCGGCGCATTACCCGGCGCTGGCGCATCTGGCGGGCCATATCGGGGATCCGGCGGTCCGCAATCGCGGCACCATCGGCGGCAGCCTTGCCAACAACGACCCGGCCGCCTGCTATCCGGCGGCGGTGCTTGCCTCGGGCGCGACGGTCAAGACCAACACGCGCGAGATCGCCGCGGACGACTATTTCGAGGGCATGTTCGCGACCGCGCTCGAGGAAGGCGAGATCATCACCGAGGTGAAGTTCCCGATCCCCGAGCGGGCCGCCTACATGAAGTTCGAGCAGCCGGCCTCGCGTTTCGCGATGGTGGGCGTGTTCGTCGCCAAATACGGCTCGATCGTGCGCGTCGCGGTCACCGGCGCATCCGATGCCGGCGTGTTCCGCTGGGTAGAGGCCGAGAAGGCACTGGCTGCCGACTTCTCCCCCGAGGCGGTGGCGGATCTGTCGGTCGATCCCTCGGGCATGATCGGCGACATCCACGCGACGCCGGAATACCGCGCGCACCTGGTGCGGGTGATGACCCAGCGGGCGGTAAAGGCCGCCTGACAAGGGGTCGATACGGATGGAAGAGGCCCGGCACAGTGCCGGGCCTTTTCCGTTTCAGGGCAAGGCGTCCCGATGGTGCACGGCGCGCCCCGGGCCTGACCCGGGGCCTCTGGCTGTCAGCCCCGCACCCGCGCCTCGCGCCAGAGCACGAACAGCCCCGAGCCCACGATGATCGCGATGCCGGCCCAGGTCAGCGGTTCGGGGAAATCGCCGAACAGCCAGTAGCCGAACAGCGTGGCCGAGACGATTTCCAGGTACTGGAGCGGTGCAAGGATCGGGGTTGGCGCCCGCGCGAAGGCTGCCACCAGGAACAGGTGCGAGACGGTGGCCACGATCCCGGTGCCCGCCATCAGCGCCCAGCCCCCCGCATCGGGCCAGACCGGTGCGAAGGAGGCCCAGCCGAGCGACGCCCCCACGACCAGCAGCGCTGCCGCGGTCAGGGTCCCGAACAGCCCCGACCAGGCCTGCATCGCGACCGCCCCCTCGGATCCCGACAGGCGGCGGGTCAGCAGGATATAGGCCACGAAGCAGAGTGCGGTGGCCAGCGGCAGGGTCGCCACCCAGCCCAGATCCGCGAAGGACGGGCGCACCACCAGGATCGCGCCCAGAAAACCCACAAGGCACGCCGACAGCCTTCGCCAGCCGACCTCCTCGCCCAGCAGCAGTCCGCCGAGGGCGGTCAGGATCAGGGGGGTGACGAAGAAGATCGCCATCGCGTCGGCCAGTGGCATCGCCTGCACCGCCGCGATGAAGGCGACCGAGGCCAGCGCCATCAGCACGCCCCGTGCCAAGTGCAGGCGCAGGATGCGGGGCGCGGGCAGCCGCAGGCCGGCGGTGAGTGCGACCACGGGGAAAAGCAGAGCCGCCTGCAACGCGAACCGTGCAAGGCTCATCTGCACCGGCGGGATGCTGCCCGCCGCCATCTTGGCCAGGATGTCGATCCAGGGCGCAAGGGCGGCGAAGGCGATCATCAGGCCGATGCCGCTGGCCGTGGCCGAAGCCCCCTGCCGTGGCGGCGGCGGGCCTGCATTGGGCGATATGGGCTGCGGATCAGGCAAAATAGCCGGTCAGGATCCGCCTGTAGATCGCCTTGAGCCGGTGGACATGATCCACCGCGACGCGTTCGTCCACCGCGTGCATCCGCTCGCCCACCAGCCCGAACTCGACCACCGGGCAGTGATCCTTCACGAAGCGCGCATCCGAGGTACCCCCCGAGGTGGAGAGCACCGGGTCGAGCCCGGTTTCCTCTCGCACCGCGCCGGCGATCAGGTCGGACAGATCGCCCGGCGGGGTAAGAAAGGATTCGCCCGAATTGTGGATCCTGAGCGCGATGCCGACGCCGGTCGCCCCGGTCACGGCGCGGGCGTGCTCGTCCAGCCAGCGGGTCAGGCTCTCGCCGCTGTGCAGGTCGTTGTAGCGGATGTTCACGGTGGCGGTGGCGCTGCCGGGGATCACGTTGGTCGCCGGGTTGCCGGCGTCGATGGTGGTGATCTGAAGCGTCGAGGGATCGAAATGGTCGGTGCCCGCATCCAGCGGCGTTTCGGTCAGCCGCCCCATCAGCGCGACCAGCGCGTGCAGCGGGTTCTTCGCCCGGTGCGGATAGGCGGAATGGCCCTGCACGCCGGTTGCGGTGAAGAAGGCGGTCAGCGATCCGCGGCGCCCGATCTTCATCATGTCGCCCAGGCGTTCGGGGCAGGTGGGTTCGCCCACCAGGCAGACATCCATCCGCTCGCCCTGCCGGTCCATCCAGTCGAGGATGGCGACCGTGCCGTGTTCGGCGCCGCCTTCCTCGTCGCCGGTGACGGTGATGACGACCGATCCGTCGGGCGGGGTTTCCCGCACGAAGTCGATGGCGGCGGCGACGAAGGCGGCGACGCCCGACTTCATGTCCGTGGCGCCGCGCCCGTAGAGATAGCCGTCGATGATCTCGGCCCCGAAGGGATCCACGCTCCATTTCTCGCGCGGGCCGGTGGGCACCACGTCGGTGTGGCCGTTGAAGCCGAAGCTGCGTCCGTTGCGGCCGTCGCCCCAGCGCGCGAACAGGTTCGGCGTGCCGCCTCGGTCCACCCGGACGGTGCGGAAGCCGGCCTCGCTCAGCAGGCGGTCGAGAAGTTGCAGGGCGCCGCCCTCCTCGGGGGTGATCGAGGGGCAGCGGACAAGGCGGGCGGTCAGATCGACGGGGTCAATGGTCATGGCGCCGGAGATTGGCCCCGCCGCGCGCGAAGGGCAAGGGGTCAGATCACGTCCCAGAAGACGATGATCGCGCCCATGATCGCCAGCAGGATCACCAGCGCCACCGTGTTCAGCGCCCACGAGGTTTCGGCCCGCCGCAGTTCCGACCAGCGGCGCGGGCGGATGCCCTTCGCGATGAAGACGGCCTGCGCCGAAAGGGTGATGCAGGCCAGGTTTACGACAACGATGAAGCCCGCGCGCGCCGCCTCGAGAAAGGCGCCGCCCGCAAGCAGAAGACCCGCTGCCGCGATGGGCGGCAGGATGGCGGCTGCGACCATGACGCCCACCAGAGGGCTGGATTTCGCGGTCGCGGTGGCCAGCGCCGCCGCCGCGCCCGAGGCCAGCGCCAGTGCCATTGTTCCAAGGCCCACGGGCTGCGCGTAGTCCAGCAGCTCGCTTTCCATGTTGATGGGCAGCACCAGCGCCATCGCCGCGCTGGAGGCGATGCACGCGGCAAAGCCCGCCAGCAGCGACAGGGTGGCGTGCAGGATCAGCCCCCGCAGCCCGAGTGCGACACCAAGCGCCACGCCCATGACGGGCCCGAGAAGCGGCGCGATCACCATGGCGCCGATCACCGCCGCCATCTGGTCGGAGTTGAGCCCGATCGCCGCGACCACCGTGGCAAGCGCCGTCATCAGCAGGAAGTCGGTAGTCAGCGCCGCGTTGCCGCGCACACCGGCAAGGATTTCCTCGCGGGCGGCGGTCCGCGACCGGGTCGCCTGCGCCTCTTTCTCTTCCTCGCTCAGAAGTTCGGGCGCGACCGCCTCGACGGGCAGGATCACCTGGCGCCAGCCCTCCTCTCCCTCGAGGCTTTCGGCGATGCGGTCCATTATGTCCTGCTCCTCGCCCGACTTGGCCAGGACGAACACCTGTTCGCGCTCGTCCCGGATCAGCTCGCTGCGCCACCAGTTCGCCTTGTCCAGGTCGTCAAGCTGCTGGCAGACCCGGTCAGCAAGGCTGTCGGGCAGGATGATCTGGATCAGGCGCGTGCTCATGCCGGGCGCTCCGTGTTGCGGGGGCTTTCATCATGCATGAGCGGCTCTGCACGCCAAGGGCTCAGTCGGCAAGGCCCATCATTTCCGCGGCGATTTCCGCGACTTCCTCGGGGTGGCCGGCCAGCGCATCGGGTTCCGCCAGGTGCAGCTCGCCCTCCTCGCCATAGCCCCACAGCGCGCCGATCGATGGCATGTGGTTGTTGCGCGCGCCGTCGATGTCGAAGCGGCGGTCGCCCAGCATCACCGCCTTGGCGGGGTCGATGCCGGTTTCGGCCAGCGCATGGGCCAGAAGCGCGCTCTTGTCGCCGCGGGTGCCGTCGAGTTCCGCACCGAACAGCCCGTCAATCCAGGAGGATAGGCCGAAATGATCGGCGATCGTCGTGGCATAGGCATGGGGCTTCGACGTGGCGATCCACAGGCCAGCGCCGGTGTCGCGCAGTTCCTCCAGCATCTCGCCCACGCCGTCATAGACCTCGGCCTCGAAAAGCCCCTCGGTGGTGAAACGCTCGCGGTAGAGTGCCACGGCCAGGTCGAGATCCGCGCCGGGCCCGAGCAGCACGGCAAAGCTGTCCCAGAGCGGCGGGCCGATGCACCAGGTCAGTTCTTCGGGCGTCGGGACTTCCGCGCCCAGTTCGCGCAGCGCGTGCTGGATGGAGGTCGTGATGCCCACCTTCGGGTCGATCAGCGTCCCGTCGAGATCTAGAAATACCGCGTCCATGCTGCACCTGCTCTCCTGCCCTGCGTCTTTCGTTAGCGTCGTGCCGGCGGATCGGCAAGCGGGTGGCGTCAAGCATCCGTTAAGCAATCGGGGAAATCCGGGCGGCCTGCGCATTGCCGCGCCGGGTGGGTGCGCGATATCGTCGGCAGAGGTGGAATGGGGGGCGGCATGTTCCTGTACAGGAGCGAGACGGAAGAGGCCTACGAGCAGGACCGGCGGCGGGTGATGGAAGAGATCTTCCGCGCCGTCCTGACCGAGCGGCACCGGGAGATATGCCGTCTTTACGGGCTGCCCGAGGACTGGGCGACCACGCCCGAGCCCCGTGTCCGGGCGCCGCTGACCGCGCCGCGGCAACTGGCCCTGCCCGCGCCCGAGGCGCATGAACGGCCGAAGCCGCCGCGGCACTGGAACGGGCCGTTGCGCGGACGCTGAGGGGTCAGACGATCAGCTCGCCCTCGCGCTGGCTGGTCATGCCGAACACGCGCTTGTAGCGCGCGATCTCGGCCTCCGGCCCCATCGCCTTGGCGTGGTTGTCCGACAGCTTGACGGTGGGCCGCCCGTTCGCCGCGACCGCCTTGCAGACCAGCGAGAACGGGGCGAGCCGGTCGTCGTCGCCCAGGCCGCGGAAATCGTTGGTCAGCAGCGTCCCCCAGCCGAAGCTGAGCTTCACCTTTCCGTGGAACTCGGCGTAAAGCTCGCGGATCTTGGCCACGTCCAGCGCGTCGGAAAAGATGATGAGCTTCTGCCGCGGGTCCTGGCCGTGCGCGGTCCACCAGTCGATCGCGGTGCGCGCGCCTTCGGCCGGATCGCCCGAATCGATGCGCACCCCGGTCCATTCCGTGACCCAGGCCGGCGCGTTCTGCAGAAACGCCCTGGTTCCAAAGGTGTCGGGTAGGATCACCAGCAGGTTGCCGCTGTAATCCTTCTGCCAGTTCTCGAGCACCTTGTAGGGGCTGGCGGCAAGGTCCGCGTCGCTGTCGGTCAGCGCGGCATAGACCATCGGCAGTTCGTGCGCGTTGGTGCCGATCGCCTCGACCTCGCGCCGCAGCGCGATCAGGCAGTTGGAGGTGCCGGCGAAACGCGGACCCAGCCCCTCGATCATGGCCTGCACGCACCAGTCCTGCCACAGGAAGCCATGCCGTCGCCGCGTTCCGAAATCCGAGATGCGCAGGTCGGGCAGATCGCGCAGGCCCTGGATCTTTTCCCAGACGCGGGTCATGGCGCGGGCATAGAGCACCTGAAGGTCCAGCTTGCCCAGGTGCCTCAGCACCGCGCGCGAGCGCAGTTCCATCAGGATGGCAAGCGCCGGCACCTCCCAGAGCATCACCTCGGCCCAGGGACCGTGAAAGGTCAGCTCGTACTGGTCGCCCACGCGTTCGAGGTGGTATTCGGGCATGCGGAACTTCTCGAACCAGTCGATGAAGTCCGGGCTGAACATGCGCTGCTTGCCATAAAAGGTGTTGCCGCGCAGCCAGGTCACTTCGCCCCGGCTGAGGCGCAGCGTGCGGACATGGTCGAGCTGTTCGCGCAATTCCTGTTCCGACACCAGTTCGGCCAGCGGCACATGCTTCGAGCGGTTGATCAGCGAGAAGGTCACCTCGACATCCGGGTGCCGCTTCTGGACCGTCTGGGCCATCATCAGCTTGTAGAAGTCGGTATCGAGCAGCGAGCGGACGATCGGGTCGATCTTCCAGGTGTGGTCGTGGACGCGCTTGGCCAGATCGATCATGCCAGCACCACGCCCGCGGCCTTCATGTCGGCGATGGCCTTGTCCAGAGAGCCGTCCAGATCGATGGCCCGGCTTGCGCCCATCAGGACGGTGGCGCGGAAGCCTTCCTTCACCGCATCCATCGCGGACCAGGCGACGCAGAAATCGGTGGCAAGGCCCGCCAGCGTCACGTCCGTCACGCCGCGGTCGCGCAGGTAGCCGGCAAGCCCCGTGCGCGTCGCCTTGTCGTTCTCGAAAAAGGCCGAGTAGCTGTCGATCGCGGCGCGAAAGCCCTTGCGCAGCACAAGCTGGGCGGGGTCACGCTCCAGCGCCGGATGGAAGGCGGCGCCGCTGGTGCCCTGCACGCAGTGATCGGGCCAGAGCACCTGGGTGCCATAGGGCATCTGCGTGGTGGAGAAGGGGGCCGCGCCCGGATGCTGCGAGGCGAAGGATCGGTGGTCCGCGGGGTGCCAGTCCTGGGTCAGCACCACCACGTCGAAATCGGCCATGATGGCGTTGATCGGGCCGACGACCTGATCCCCCTCGGCCACGGCCAGCGCGCCGCCGGGGCAGAAGTCGTTTTGCACGTCGATGACCAGAAGCGCCTTGCCCATGGGAAAACTCCGCGTGTTTCAGGGCTTTTCACCGCTGGCGCGGCGCGGGTCAAGGGCAGGCATTGCCGGGCGGGTGGGGCAGAAGCCGCGGCAGCGTCGCCTGGAGCAGGGGCCAGCCGCCGGGCTGCCAGCCAAGCGCGCCCAGTCCCGCACAGTCGAGCGGGCTGACCCGCGTGGCATCGGCGCGGGGCGGCGGCGGGTGCGGGCTGCCGGCAAGGCGCGCGACATGGCTCAGCAGGTCGTGCCGGTCGAGGGTGATGTCCGAGGCATGAAAGGCGCGGCCTGTCACGGTCTGGGCCGAGGCTTCCAGCAGCAGCAGGACCGCAGCGGCCAGATCCTGGGCGTGCAGTTCCGTTCCGACACGCGGCGCGATGGGTTGCCCGCGCAGGAAATCGGCGAACAGCCCCGCCCATTTGTGGGCCCGGTCGGGCGGGGGCGGGCCATAGACGCCCGTGGCGCGCAGCGTGAGAGGGGCGAAGGAGGGCGTGGCCAGGGCTGTGATCGCGGCCTCTGTCTCTGCCTTGAGCCGTCCGTAAAGCGAGGCGGGGGCAGGGGCCATGTCCTCGGTCAGCAGGGTGCCGGGCGCGCAGGCGTCAAAGACGGCGCGGCTGGACAGGAACACCGCGCGCGGGATGTCTGCCGCGCGCGCGGCGCGGAACAGGGCCAGGGTGCCATTCAGGTTGCGCCTGCGAAAGCCGTCGGGATCCTCGCCCTCGCCGCCACGGTAGCGCCCCGGCACATGGTCGAATGCGGCGTGGATCAGGGCATCCGCCGCTGGCAGCCGCTCTGGCGGGGCGTCCAGCGTGAAGTGCAGCCACTCTGCCCCGGGGACGGGGCGGCGGGCCAGATGCGTGACCTGCCAGCCCCGTGCGCGAAGCGCCTGCGTGACGGGGTGGCCGACAAGGCCGGTGCCGCCGGTGATGAGCGCGCGCCTCATGGCGCGGGGTTTTCGAGGCGGTCCAGCGCGGGGGGCTCGCCCGCCTCATAGGCATGCCAGAGGTCGATCAGGGGCTTGAGTTGCGCGCGGCGGGGGTTGTCCGTCTCCCACGGCTTTTCGTACTGGTAGTGCAGCACCCGGATCGAGCGCCAGTCCCACAGCGCGGGCATGTTGAACCAGACATACTGGAGCATGTTGCAGAACACCGGCAGCCCGTGCCAGCCGGGGAAATATTCCTGGAGGAAAGTCTGGTCGGTCCGCCGCCAGAAGGCGCCCGGAACATCGAGCCGCGCCAGCATGTCGCGATAGGTGGCGGACGAGGGGCGCGCCACGAACACGCCGGAGTTCAGCCGGTGAAAGTCGGCAAGGCTTTCATAGACATTGGGCGCGGCCGAGAACTCGGGGTAGTCGAACAGATTGTCGATGTTGCGCAGCACCAGCGCGTCGGCGTCGATGAACACCACGCGGCGGTACTCCTCCAGCTGCCAGAGCCGGAGCTTGATGAAATTGTCGAGCGGCGTGTGAAAGGGCGGCTTGCGGCCCTTGGTGAAGGGGGCCGCGCCATGCACCGCCTGGCGCGCATGGGCCGCGTTGAACGCGTCCGAGGTGGGCAGCACGTCCGCCGCGATCAGCCGCGCGCCCCGGTCTGCCAGCCGCGCGAGGGCTGCGTGCGACACGCCGCCGGTGTGCAGCACCACCAGGTCGGCCTGCGTGCCGGACAGCCGCAGCGCGTTCAGCAGCGCGCCCGCGCCGCGCGCGTAGCCGTCATTGGTGACCAGCGTGACAAAGGCGTGAGGCGCTGCGGCAGGCCGCGCCGGGGTCAGTCCATCCATGTCAGGAGACGGATTTCAGCGCCTTGCCCTCGGGGTCGCGTTCCACCTTGCGGGCGATGTCGCGGGTCCAGGCGGAAACCGACGGGATGCGCGAGCGGTCCACGCGGTAGGCGAATTTCCTGGCCACGTCGACCACCTCCTCCAGAAGCCCCTCCCGAAGCGTGGTCGGGTTCAGGCCCAGTGACAGGAACTGCTCGTTCTTCACCACCAGGTCGTTCTCGGGCGCTTCCTTGCGGGGGTTCGGAAGCCACGCGATCCGGGCGCCGGTCAGGCGCGAGACAAGCTCTGCCAGGTCGCGCACGCGGTGGGTTTCGGTCATCTGGTTGAATATGCGCACCCGGTCGCCCGCCTTTGGCGCGTCAGACAGCGCCAGCTCGATGCAGCGGACCGAGTCCTGGATATGGATGAAGGCCCGCGTCTGCCCCCCGGTGCCGTGCACGGTCAGCGGGTAGTCGATCGCCGCCTGGATCAGGAACCGATTCAGCACGGTGCCGTAATCGCCATCATAATCGAAGCGGTTGATGAGCTGCGGATGGCGGCGTGTCTGTTCGGTATGGGTGCCCCAGACGATGCCCTGGTGCAGGTCGGTGATCCTGAGGCCGTCATTCTGGGCATAGAACTGGAACAGGATCTGATCGAGGCTCTTGGTCATGTGATAGACCGATCCGGGCCGCGTCGGGTAAAGGATCTCCTGCTCTGCCTCGGCGCCGTCCATTGTGGCGATCCTGACCGGCAGATACCCCTCGGGGATGGCGGCGCCCACGGTCGAGTAGCCATAGACGCCCATCGTGCCCAGGTGCACCAGATGCGCGTCGATGCCCGTCTCGACCATCGCCGACAGCAGGTTATGCGTGCCCGAGACGTTGTTGTTGACGGTATAGACCTTGTGCCGGTCGGACTTCATCGAATAGGGCGCGGCGCGCTGTTCGGCGAAGTGGATTATCGCGTCGGGCCGGTGTTCGGCCAGCCACCGCTTCAGGATCTCGTAATCCTTCGCGATGTCGATCAGGTGGAAATGGATCCGCCGCCCGGTTTCCTGGTGCCAGATCCGGGTGCGTTCCTGGATCGAGTCCATCGGCGTCAGTGACTGCACGCCGAGTTCCGTGTCGATCCAGCGGCGCGACAGGTTGTCGAGGATATGCACCTCGTGGCCCTTGTCGGACAGGTGCAGCGTGGTGGGCCAGCCGCAGAAGCCGTCGCCGCCCAGAACCGCGATTTTCATGGTGATACCCCCCTGTTGGCCGGATCGTCGGGAAATCTAGCATTAGCGGCAGGAGTTTACAGCTTCGTGACGGTTCCGTCGCGGCGGTGGTCAGTCTTCCGCCGATCCGTCGAAGGGTGTCATCTGCGCCACGATCACCGAGTTCTCGTCCAGTGCCCGCTGCATCAGCGAGCGTTCCTCGTCGCCGATCTCGGCACCGTCGGCGAGCTGTTCCTCCAGCGTGCCGTAGCCCGTCACGTCGAGCGGCGCTAGGTCCGCCTGTTTCAGGATCGCCACCGTCTCGCGCACGGCCTCTGCCTCGTCCACGCCTGAAGCGTAGCACAGAAGTGCCGCGCCGGTGCTGCCCTCGGGCAGACCGTCGCCGTCCTTGCGGCCGACCTCGACCAGCAGCGTATAGACCTTGTGCTTCTCGCCGGGCATTCTTGTCACCTTTCTGGCAAGGCGTGGTGTCAGGGCATGGTTCCGACATAGGCTCGCCGCAGGGTTTCGACTTGCCGCGCCACTGCGTTTCGCAGATCGCCTTCTGGCAGGTTCTGCATAATGTCCACCATGAAAATCAGATCGTTCCGTATCTTCGACATCTTTCGCGGCTTCGCGAGCCCATCCAGGGCGTCGATGATGGATACTTTCTGCGCGAAGATATCCGGCTCGGATCCTCCGGCGGCTATGAAGTTCAGCCGTGTCCGGATGCATTTCGGGCAAGCGCCGCAGCTGCCACCGCTATCGGTCTGCCAGCAGACCGATAGATGAGGCACAAGTTCGGGCGCCTCTCTCATCAGCACTCCGATCTTGTCGGTTCGGCCGTACTCCGCACCCACCGGGATCATGGGCAGAAGTGCGGTGCCCATCTTCTCCGTCAGGGCGATGCTTGAACCCCAGGGATGCGCGATGTGATCCTGTCCCCGGGTGAAGTCCATCGCGAGAGCGGCCTTGCCGATCAAGGGCGCACAGTAATGGAGCCCCATCGCGAGGCATAATCCGTGCAGGAGTTCCCATTTGACCCCGGTCGCGCGAATGTCGGTTTCCAGCGTTACAAGAGTTATACCCAGAAGATCCGCCTGTGCCTGCACGCGTTGGCGGAGGTCCAGGAATGACGGATGGGTGAAATCCGGATAGTCGAATCCGGCAATCAGTACACCGTGCGTCAGCTCGCCCCGAGCCTTGAGTTCGACGGCGGCCGCAAGCGAGTCGGTGCCGCCTGACAAGCACAAGGCTGTACCGGTCGCCTTGCGCGGTTGTGGCTCTTCAACAACGTGCCGCGCTTCAACACGAAGCGGCGCAAGTCTCGGTATGCTCCAGAGTTCGTAGAGGTTGGCGATGCCTTTGATCGTGTCCACCCCGGCTTGGCTGACCGGGGCATCGAGACTGATCGCCATGTTGCGCGACATGGAAATCGCCGCCAGGCCAAACAGGACGAAATCGAAATGCTCCCGCTGACCGAGGTCATGCTCCGGGCTACGAATCTGAAAGGATGCCGGGCCACATAGAACCCGGACATCATTGCCCGTGGCATCAATCGTTGCGGTGACATGCGCAGGTTTGCGCCTGTTCCTGTGATAATGCCACAGCTTCTTTATGCGATCACGCATGCCGGATCCTCGCGCGTGATCAGTCCCGGAGCAGGTCGTTGATCGAGGTCTTGGAGCGGGTCTTTTCGTCCACCCGCTTCACGATCACGGCGCAATACAGGTTCACGCCGTTCTTCGAGGGCATGGAGCCCGCGACGACGACCGAATAGGGCGGCACCTCGCCATACATGACCGCGCCGGTCTCGCGGTCGACGATCTTGGTGGACTTGCCGATGAACACGCCCATGCCCAGCACCGAACCCTCGCGCACGATGCAGCCCTCGACCACCTCGGAGCGGGCGCCGATGAAGCAGTTGTCCTCGATGATGGTGGGGCCGGCCTGCATCGGCTCCAGCACGCCGCCGATGCCGACGCCGCCCGAGAGGTGCACGTTCTTGCCGATCTGCGCGCACGACCCGACGGTGGCCCAGGTGTCGACCATGGTCCCCTCGTCGACATAGGCGCCGAGGTTCACGAAGCTGGGCATCAGCACCACACCCTTCGCGATATAGGCCGAGCGGCGCACGACGCAGTTCGGAACGGCGCGGAAGCCCGCGGCCCGCCACTCGGCATCGCCCCAGCCCTTCCACTTGCTGTCCACCTTGTCCCACCAGGCGCCACCCTGGGGGCTGCCGTCCTGGCGTTCCATGTCCTTCAGACGGAAGCCCAGCAGAACCGCCTTCTTCGCCCACTGGTTGACCTGCCAGTCGCCGTTCTCGGCACGCTCGGCCACGCGCAGCTGCCCGCTGTCGAGCGCGTCGAGCGTCGCCTCGATGGCGTCGCGGGTCTCGCCCCTGGTGGCGGGGGTGATCTCGGCCCGGGTCTCCCAGGCGGCCTCGATCGCTTTTTCCAGTTGCGCGGTGTCCATGTCGCTGATCCCTCCGGTGCGGGTTTCGCCCAAGTTGGCGCTGCGTATAGAGGCTTGGGGGGCTTGCTGCAATCGCGCGTGCGCCTCAGCCATCCGCAAGCGGATCCGGCGCGATGTTGCCGCCGCAGACCAGCACCGCGACCCGTTCGCCCGGCGCGGGGCGGTAGGCGCCCGAAACGAGCGCGGCGAGCGCCGTTGTGCCGCCCGGCTCTACCAGCTGGCGCATCCCGCGCCAGAGCAGACGCTGCGCCTTGGCGATGGCGTCGTCGGGCACGGTCACGACGGTCGTGTCCAGCGCGGTGGCAAGCCCGTAGGCGATGCGCCCGATGCGTCGCGCGCCCAGCGCGTTGGCCGCGATCCCCGAGACGTCGGTTTCCGTGTCCGGGCCGTGCAGGAGCGCGTTGCGCAGCGTCGCGGCCTGTTCGGGCTCGACCGCCACCACCTTGCGCGCGGACCCGAACCAGCCCAGGGCCCCGGCGATCAGCCCACCGCCGCCGACCGCGATCAGCACCGTGTCGGCGGACAGGCCCTGCGTTTCCCATTCGCGGGCCAGCGTGCCCTGTCCCGCCACGGTGGCCGGCGCGTCATAGGCATGGATCTGCACCGCCCCGGTTTCGGCCTCGAAGGCCTGCGCCGCGGCCAGCGCCTCGGCATAGGCGCCGGGCACAACGGTCAGCCGCGCGCCGCTCTCGCGGATAAGGGCGATCTTTGCGGGGCCCGCTATCTCGGGCACGAAGACCTGGGCCGGGATGCCCAGCCGGGCCGCGGCGAAGGCCACCGCCGCGCCGTGATTGCCGCCCGAGGCGGCGACGATGCCCGCCGGCGGGATCCCGCCCGCAAGCAGCGTGTTGAACGCGCCACGGGCCTTGAAGCTGCCCGAGTGCTGAAGCTGCTCGAGCTTGAGTTCGACGGGCGCGCCAAGGCCCGGCAGCTCGGCCTGGGTCACGGGGGTGCGGCGCACATGGCCCTCGATCCGGGCGGCGGCGCGCGCGATTTCGGCGCGAAGATGCTCTGGCTGCATGTCCCATGCTCCCGCAAGGCTGTGACTGGTCATCGTGCAGGCCAGCCTATAGAGCTTGGCGCAAGCTAGGCGCAATCGCGCGAGAGGGACCAATCGCATGACCGACCAGTTTCCGCAGCACAGGTTTCCCAAGGCCGACGAGGATATCAGCACCGCGCGCCATGTGCCGGACACGCCCCAGACGCGGGCGCCGACCTATCGCCTGGCCTTTGCCGATCCGGAGTTCCTGCTGCGCGACGAACTGCGCCCGGTGCGGTTGCAGCTGGAACTGCTGAAGCCGGAACTGGCGCTGAACGCGGCCGGGATCGTGTCCACCATCGTGATGTTCGGCGGCGCCCGCATCCCCGCGCCCGAGGACAGCCACAAGGCGCGCACCAAGACGCTGGCGGAGCTGTCCTACTACTACGCCCAGGCCGAGGAATTCGCCCGGCTCTGCACGCTGGAGAGCCTGAAGAGCGGGTGCAAGGAGAATGTCATCATCTCGGGCGGTGGCCCCGGCGTGATGGAGGCGGGCTGCCGCGGGGCGGAACGCGCGGGCGGCAAGAACATAAGCCTCAACATCGTGCTGCCGCATGAACAGGCGCCGAACCTGCACGCGACGCCCGAATTCTGTTTCAACTTCCATTATTTCGCGATCCGCAAGATGCATTTCCTGATGCGGGCCAAGGCGATCACCGCCTTTCCGGGGGGCTTCGGCACGCTGGACGAGTTGTTCGAGACGCTGACCCTGGTGCAGACCGGGCGGATGAAGCCGCTGCCGATCCTGTTGTTCGGGCGCAGCTTCTGGGAACGGGTGGTGAACTGGCAGGCGCTGGCCGAGGCGGGGACGATCTCGGACCACGACCTGAGCCTGTTCCACTATGTCGACACGGCGGAAGAAGCCTTCGCTTTCATCCGCGACTGGCAGCCGCCTACCTGACCGTCATTGCGTCGGCGGCGTGGTGTCGCCGCGCAGGATCGGGCGCGGCGGTTGGGGCGCGTCCAGCCGGAATTCCACGATCTCTGTCCGTTGCAGGATGCTGTTGTTGTCGTCGGAAATGACGGTGACGCGGATCCGGCCCTGCGGATCGCGCCAGACCGAGATACCCTCGAGATTGTCATATGTGCCGAGCGGGCTTTCGAGCAGGATCAGCTCGTCCCGGAGTCCGTCCGGGTTGATGCGGAAGCTGCGGATGCGGCTGGAAAAGCTGAGAAGCCCGTTCCAGTGCCGCTCGAGCAGGTAGAGCCTGCCGTCCGGGCCCAGATCGGCCCCCGTCACCAGGTGTGGCGGGCGGCGCGGAACGGTGAAGGCCACGTCCCAGCGCGTGCCGTCGAACCGGTAGACCGGGAAGGGACGGTCCAGTTCGCCCGAGCGTTCTGGGATCGCGTGGATCGCCCCGTCTGGCCCGGTGAACAGCGCCTCGAGGCCGGAATTGTTCTGTAGCGCGCGAAACGCGGCCGGGATCGGCAGCGGGTCGGCCGGGCCGGCCAGGTCGGCATAGGCCCAGACGCGGTGATTGGCCTCGAACGAGATATGCAGCCGCCCGTCGGGCCCCAGCGTGACGCCCTCGGCATCCACGTCGTAGCGGCGCACCGACGCGCCCCGCGGATCGAGCAGCGGCCCCGAGGCAAGCAGCGAGACGCCCGTCAGCCGCCCCTCGGTCCTTTCGAGCTGGCCCGTGACGAAGAACCCCTTGTCGTTGACGGCGACGAAGCGGTTGCCATCAGGATCGAGCGCGAGGCCAGAGAGCGAGGCGACAGCCCGGTCGCCCGCGCGCCAGGTGATCGCCGCCTCCTGAACCAGCGCCGGCGGTGCGGGCTGGGCGTCGGCGCATCCCGCGGCCAGCCAGGCCAGGGCCGCGATCAGCGCAGGATGGCGGCGCATTGCTGGGGCAGGTCGGCAAGGGTCAGGTCGCGCCGCGGCTCGGGGGGTGGGGCGTTCGGGTCGGGCTTGGCGGGCTCCAGCGCCTCGGTCACCCACCAGACCGCGTCGGCGCAGCCATCTCCCGGCGGGATCGGATCCTGCTCGACGCAACCCGCGGCACCCGCGGGGCAGTTCAGCCGGACATGGAAATGGGTGTTGTGACCCCACCATGGGCGGATCTTGCGCAGATAGGCCCGGTCGCCCGTCTCGTCGGCGCACATGCGCAGCTTGACCGGGGGCGTGACGAAGATCCGCGCGACCGCGGGGTCGCTGGCGGCGGCACGCAGCAGGCGGTGATGGCTGTCGGTCCAGTTGCCGTTGACGTTGCGCTGGTCGGGCGTGCGCACGTCGATCGAGGAGATACGCTCGCGCTCGGCCCGGGTCAGGTCGAGGCGGTCGGGCGGCAGCATCCAGATATCCATGTCGAGCCCCATCTGGTGGCTGGCATGGCCGGTCAGCATCGGCCCCCCGCGCGGCTGCGAGATGTCGCCGACATAGATGCCGTTCCAGCCGATGCGCTGGGCGGCAATCGACAGCCGCTGGACGAAGCGGATGGTTTCGGGATGACCCCAGTTGCGGTTGCGCGACAGGCGCATCGCCTGCCAGGAGGGGCCGGTCTCGGGCAGTTCCACGGCCCCGGCAAGACAGCCCGCGGAATAGCTGCCGAACGGGGCGGGCGCGTGTTCCGACGGCGTGGCGGCTGCGCCGAAAAGCTGTTTCGCGGGGGTCTGTGCGCCGGCCGGATATGCCAGGGCAGCGCAAAACGCGAGGCTGGCCAGAAGGGATCGGATCATGCTCGGGCCTCTTGATGGGGTTTGACCCAGTATAGCAGACCCAGCCCCAGCGCGAAGAGCGCAATCACCGGGCTGACGCCAAGGGCCTGGCTGCCGCTGGCCGTGGTGGCAATCCCGATCAGAAGGGGCGCAAGGAAGGCGGTCGCCCGGCCTGACAGCGCGTAAAGCCCGAAGGCCTCGGTCATTGGCAGGCGGTGTTCGGCCAGATGCACCAGCATGGTGCGCGACGCGGCCTGAAGCGATCCGCCCGCCGCGCCGAGCATGGCCCCGCAGAGAAAGAAGGTGATGTCGGGCAGGCGGCTTTCGGCAGCGACCGGGATCAGCAACACCGCCGTGCGCGAGGTGGCAAGGGCTGCGCAGGCGACCGCGATCAGCGCAACGATCGAACTGGCGATCACCGGCCGCGGGCCGAAGGCGCGGTCGGCGCGGCCGCCGACCCATGCGCCAAGCGCGCCGGTCAGGGCGGCGACGATGCCGAAGAGCCCAAGCTCGGTCAGCCCCCAGCCCAGCACCCCCGCGGCATAGATGCCACCAAAGGCGAACAGCCCCGCCAGCCCGTCGCGGTAGACCATCGACGCGAGCAGGTAGCGCCAGAGCGCGGTATGCCGTGGCAGCCGCCCAAGGGTGCCGCGCAGTGACCGCAGCCCGTGGCCGATGGCCGGACCCAGCGCCATCCGGCGCGCCGCGTCGGGGGTGTAGAGGAAAAGGGGCAGGGCGAAGACCAGGAACCAGAGGGCCGAGAGGGGGCCGGTGGCGCGGGCCGGCTCGCCGCTGGCGGGGTCGAGGCCGAAAAGCGGCGGCAACCCGATAAGCGTGACGTCGCTCGCCCCCGCCGGTGCGAGGAACATCAGCACCAGGATCAGCGCCAACACGCCGCCAAGATAGCCCATGGCCCAGCCCGAGCCCGAGATGCGCCCGATTTCCTGCCGCGGGCCGAGGTCGGGCAGCATCGCGTTCGAGAAGATCAGCGCGAATTCCGACCCGAGAAAGGCCAGCACGAAGAACACCATCACCGGCCAGAGCGGCGCCACGCCCGGCGCGGCCAGCCAGAGCCCGCAGCACCCTATGGCGCAGAGCAGCGTGAAACCACCGATCCAGGGCTTGCGCCGGCCGCTTGCATCCGCCACCGCGCCCAGAACCGGCGCCAGAAGCGCCACGCTGAGCCCCGCGACCAGGTTCATGTCGGCCCAGAGCGCCTGGCCCGCGACGGGGTCGCCCACCACCTGCGCGGCGAAATAGGGGCCGAAGATGAAGGTGATGATCAGGGTGTGAAAGGGCTGGTTGGCCCAGTCGAAGAGCATCCAGGCACGCGCGCCGCGGGAAAGGCGGGGGGTGGCCATGCGACGCCCCTAGCGCAGCGGCTGGCGCATGGCCACCGCGCGCCGCGCCACGCGCTGTTCGCGCCAGAAGGTGAAGAGCCCGGTCGCCACGATCAGCGCCGCCCCGATCAGGGTCAGCGTGTCGGGGATATCTCCGAACACGACGACGCCCAGGATCAGCGCCCAGAGCAGGATCGAATAGCGGAACGGGGCGACGAAGGCGATGTCGCCCACCCGCATGGAACTGACCGAAAAGGTGTAGCCGACGATCAGGCAGGCGGCGGATATGGCCAGCGGGATCAGCGTGGCCGGGCCCACCTGCGGAAACGGCGCGGTCAGGCTGCCGATCGCGCCGGTAAGCGTGATGACGACCGAGGTGACGAGCGCCACGAGCAGCGACGGTGCGCCCCTGGAAAGCTGCCGCGTGAGCAGGTCGCGGAAGACGATGGCGATGACGGTGCCCACGGCGAAGATGGCGTAGGGGTTGAAGCTGTCCGCGCCGGGCCGGATGATCAGAAGCACGCCTGAAAAGCCGATCGCCAGCGCGACACCGCGCTTCCAGCCGACGGGTTCGGCCAGGAACAGCGCGGCGGCCAGCGTCACGGCGAGAGGTGCCGATTGCAGGATCGCCGTGGTCGAGGCGATGGGCATGTTCGCCAGCGCGGTCAGGAAGGTGACGGTCGAGGCGACCTCGGCGATGGAGCGCAGGGTGATCAGCCCCGCGTCCCGCCGCTGCGGGCGCCAGCGCAGCGCGCCGCTGGCCCAGGCCAGCAGGAACAAGGCCACCACGGTGAATATCCCGCGGATCAGCATGGCCGGATAGAGCGGCAGTTCCGCCAGCGCCGTCTTCATCGCCGCATCGTTGAAGCCGAATCCGGCCATCGCCAGCGTCATGTAGAGCGCGCCGCGCAGGTTGTCGGAAGTGGGTGTGGTCACGGCAGGCGGCTCCGGGGGGTACTGCCTGCGGGGGTAGCAGGCGCGCGCGGACTTGGGAAGATCGCGCGCGCCGAAGGGCTCAGTTCAGAAGATCGTTCCAGGCGCCCAGCGTCCGGACCAGAAGTCCGGTCGCGGCGACCGCCTCGACCACCTCGTTGTCGATCCGCAGGTAGACGTTGCCGTCCCGCAGGGGCGGCAGGCCACGGCGTTCGTAATCGCGCAGGATCACATATTCGCGGGTCGGCAGCCGCTCTCCCAGGCGGTAGTAGCGGCCGTCGATCTCGATCACGACGTCATCGCGGTCGCGGTCGCGGTCGCGGTCCCTGTCCCCGCCGCGCTTGGCAAGGCCCGGGGGCACGCAGGGCGGATCCTTTTTCGCCAGGCCCGGCGGGCAGCCGCGCGGCTGCGCCTGTGCCTGGGGCGCGGCGGCCAGCAACAGCAGGGCCGCCGGCAGCGCCAGGATGCCGGCGCGCATGAGTCCATGGAGCATGGGGAACACTCCTTTCCTTGATCCAACTCCCGGACGAGGCTATCGCGGGCCGCCGCCCGCCGCAATCGGACGTTGCCCGACGCGCCCGGCGTGGCGGAGCGCCGCGCAGGGGTTGCGCGGTTCGTGGCCGCTGGTTAGGTGTCATGGCAACCGCAACATCCGGGGCCCGGCGCCAATGACCTCGATCCTGCAGATCCTGCTTTTCGTCATCGACATCCTGTGGTTCCTGGTCCTGGCCCAGGTGATCCTCAGCTGGTTGGTCAATTTCGACGTCCTGAACCTGCGCCAGCCCTTCGTCTACCAGATCTGGTCAGGTCTGAACCGGATCCTCGAGCCGCTCTACGCGCCGATCCGCAAGGTGCTGCCGCCGATGGGCGGCATCGATCTGGCGCCGCTGGTGCTGATCGTCGCGCTCTATGCGGTGCAGCGGATCCTGGTCAACAACCTGGCCGGCATGGCGTTCTGACCGGCCCGCCCGGGGCTTTCCGCCTTTGGGCGGCGCGCTAATTCCGGGCGGGGCGTCGATGGAAGGGCGGGCGATGGGCGTGGGTTCCCTGAAAGAGGCGATCGGCGTCTATGTGAAGATCGGGCTTCTGTCCTTCGGCGGCCCGGCCGGGCAGATCGCGCTGATGCAGGACGAGATCGTGGACCGCCGCGGCTGGGTCAGCCCCGAGGATTTCCGCCGCGGGCTGAGCGTCGCGATGGTGTTGCCGGGGCCAGAGGCGCAGCAGCTGGCCACCTGGCTTGGTTGGCGGCTGCACGGGGTGCGCGGTGGCATGGCGGCGGGGCTTGCCTTCATCCTGCCCGGCGCCGCGCTGATGATCCTGCTGGCCTGGGTCGCGGCCGCCAAGGGGTCCGTGCCGCTGGTGGCGGCGCTGTTCTACGGCATCCAGCCTGCGGTGCTGGTGATCGTGGCGCGCGCGCTGCGGATGCTGGCGGGGCGGACGCTGAAGCAACCCGCCGACTGGGCGCTGGCGTCACTCGCGTTCCTGGGCATCTGGGCGCTGGGGCTGCCATTCCCGCTGATCGTGGCGCTCGCGGCGCTGGCGGGGCTTTTCCTTGCACCATCCGCCCCGGCGGGCCCATCCTCGGCCGCGCGGTTCGGGCTGGGGCATGTGCTGCCCACGCTCGGGATCGGGCTTGGACTGATCGCGCTGGTCTGGGGGCTGGTGCGGGTGACGCTGGGCCCCGATCCGCATGACGGGGTGGCCACGCTGTTCACCTCGGCCGCCTTCGTGTCCTTCGGCGGCGCCTATGCCCTGTTGCCCTATGTGGCCGAACGCGCGGTCGAGACCTATGGCTGGCTTTCCGCAGCCCAGATGCTGAACGGCCTTGCCATCGCCGAGGCGACGCCGGGGCCGCTGATCCTGGTCAACACCTATGCCGGGTTCTTCGCCGGGTGGAGCGCGGACGGCACCGCCGCCGCGGGCGCCACCACCGCGGTGCTGGCCACCTTCTACACCTTTGCGCCCAGCTTCATGCTGATCCTGGCCGTGGCGCCCTTCGTCGCCGCGGTCGAGGGGATGCCGCTCCTGCGCCGCGCGCTGGCAGGCGTGTCGGCGGCGGTGGTCGGGGTGGTTCTGAACCTGGCCGTCTACCTGGGCACGGCGGCGCTGCTGCCCGCAGGCTGGCTGGCGCCGGAATGGCCCAAGGTGGCGCTGCTGGCGTTGTTTGCCGCGGCCGCTATGCGGCGGCCCTGGCCCATGCATGTGCTGGTGATCGCGGGCGCGCTGGCCGGGATCGGCCTGCATTTCGCGGGGCTGATCGCGCCGGTCTGAGCCGGCGCGATCAAGGTGCGTTTCAGCCGACGCGCCGGTTGCGCGCGGCCAGCAGTTTCAGGCGCAGCGCGTTGATCTTGATGAAGCCGGCCGCGTCCTTCTGGTCGTAGGCGCCGGCGTCTTCCTCGAAGGTGACGTGCTGCTCGGAATAGAGCGAGTGCTCGGACCAGCGGCCCACGACCGATGCATTGCCCTTGTAGAGCTTCAGCCGCACCGTGCCGGTGACATGCTCCTGGCTGCGGTCGATCAGCGCCTGGAGCATCTCGCGCTCGGGCGAGAACCAGAAGCCGTTGTAGATCAGTTCCGCGTAACGCGGCATCAGCTCGTCCTTGAGATGCGCCGCCCCCCGGTCGAGCGTGATCGACTCGATCCCGCGATGGGCCGCCAGAAGGATCGTGCCGCCCGGCGTCTCGTAGATGCCGCGCGATTTCATGCCGACGAAACGGCCCTCGACCAGGTCGAGAATGCCGATGCCGTGCTTCGATCCATAGGCGTTCAGCGCGGTCAGCAGCGTGGCAGGCGACATCGCCTCGCCGTCGATCGACACGGCGTCGCCGCGCTCGAACCCGATCTCGATGTATTCGGGCGTATCGGGCGCCTGTTCGGGGGGCGTGATGCGCTGCACGACATAGTCGGGGGCTTCCTTGGACGGATCCTCCAGCACCTTGCCCTCGGACGAGGTGTGCAGGAGGTTGGCGTCAACGCTGAAGGGCGCTTCGCCGCGCTTGTCCTTGGCAATCGGGATCTGGTTCGCCTCGGCGAATTCCAGAAGCCGGGTGCGGCTGGTCAGGTCCCACTCGCGCCAGGGCGCGATGACCTTGATCTCGGGGTTCAGCGCATAGGCCGACAACTCGAACCGCACCTGGTCGTTGCCCTTGCCGGTGGCGCCGTGGGCAACCGCGTCGGCGCCGGTCTCGGCGGCGATTTCCACCAGGCGCTTGGAGATCAGGGGCCGCGCGATCGAGGTGCCGAGCAGGTACAGCCCCTCGTAGACGGCGTTGGCGCGGAACATCGGGAAGACGAAGTCGCGCACGAATTCCTCGCGGACATCCTCGATGTAGATGTTCTCGGGCTTGATGCCCAGCAGCTCGGCCTTCTTGCGGGCGGGGTCCAGTTCCTCGCCCTGGCCCAGATCGGCGGTGAAGGTCACGACCTCGCAGCCATATTCGGTCTGCAGCCACTTCAGGATGATCGACGTGTCGAGGCCGCCGGAATAGGCGAGAACGACTTTCTTGGGCTTGGACATCTGTACACCGCCTTTTTTCGGGGATCGCGCGCCGGAGTAGTTAGTTTTCGGCCGTTTCGCAAGGGGCCGCCCCTAGCCGCGCAGGTCCTTGGGCGAGCCCATCACGACATAGGAGGTCAGCGACGTGACCTGCGGCAGGGTGCCAAGGATATCGGTGTGGAACCGCTTGTAGGCGGCAAGGTCCGGCACCTCGACCCGAAGCCGGTATTCCACGGTGCCGGTGACGTTGTGGCATTCGACCACCTCGGGCGCGCCGGCCATCGCGTGCTCGAAGGCCTGCTGGCTGGCCTTGGTATGGACCGACAGCCCGACGGAGACATAGGCGACAAAGCCGATGCCCAACCGCCCGCGATCGAGCACCGCGCGGTAGCCGGCGATCACCCCCCGCCGTTCCAGTTCCTGCACCCGCCGCAGACAGGCCGATGGCGAAAGGCCCACCCGCTCGGCAAGGGCGGCGTTGGTGATACGGCCGTCTCGGACAAGCTCTTGCAATATTCTGTCGTCGATAAGATCCATGGCCGTAATTTCATGCGTTTAAGGTGAGAGTGGGACCGATAAAGAAATTTCATGCGTCTTTCCATCGCAGATAGTTGCGCCATGACGCCAGAGATTCTTTCCGCGCTGATCGCCTTTGCCTTCGTGACCTCGATCACGCCGGGCCCCAACAACCTGATGCTGATGGCGTCGGGTGCGAATTTCGGGCTCAGGCGCACGGTGCCGCACATGCTGGGCATCGGCATCGGCTTCATGGTGATGGTGGTGGGCGTTGGCCTGGGCGTCATGCGCCTGTTCGAGATCTGGCCCGCGGGGCAGGACGCGCTGATCGTGGCAAGCGTCGGCTACCTGCTGTGGCTTGCCTGGAAGATTGCCCGCGCCGCGCCGCCAGAGCCGGGCGCCGCAGGGGGCCGGCCGCTGACCTTCTTGCAGGCGGCCGGTTTCCAGTGGGTGAACCCCAAGGCCTGGGCGATGGCCCTGAGCGCGGTCGGGCTGTATGCGCCCGAACGCGACGTGCCCACGATCCTGCTTCTGGCGCTGATCCTTGGCCTTGTGAACCTGCCGTCGGTCAGCCTGTGGGCGGTGCTGGGGCGCGAGCTGCGTCGGTTCCTGACCAGCCCGCGCCGGCTGCGCCTGTTCAACCGCGTGATGGCCTTCCTTCTCGTGTTGTCCCTCTTGCCCGTTCTTTCGGCGTAGAAGACCCGTGGCCGCGCCTGCCGGATCACTGCATTGCCTTGTTCGCTTCTCTCGGATTATGCAGCAGGGCGGAGGCCGTCGCGCGTGGCTCCGTCGGCATGCGTGCCGGGTCGGGATCGATTTACGGGGGACGCCTCTGGATGAAGCTGCTGCTGCATATCGGCACGGAAAAGACCGGCACGACCGCGCTGCAGAACTGGCTGCATGTGAACGACAAGGCGCTGGTGAGCCACGGCATCTGGTTCAGCGAGACGCTGGATCGAACGACGAATCGCAAGATCGCCACCTATGCGCGCGGCTTCGACATCCCCGACGAGTCCTTCGCGGCCTATGGTCTCACGAGCCCCGAGCGCCATACCGCCTTTCGGGCCGAAGTCGAGGCAGGGCTTGCCCGGGAGGTCGCGGCGGCCCGGAAGAAACGCGTCGGGCATTTCGTCATCTCGAGCGAACATTGCCACTCGCGCCTGCTCAGCCCCGAGGCGGTTGCCGATCTGGCCGGGCTTCTGGGCCGCCATTTCGACGAGATCGAGGTGGTCTGCGTCCTGCGTCCGCAAGTCGATCTGTGGCTCTCGACGCTTTCCACGACGGTTCGGGCCGGCGGCAAGATCCAGCCCGACGCCAAGGGCCCGTTCCCGAAGAACCCCTATTTCAACTATCTCGAACTGGCGCGTCTGTGGCAGGGCGCGTTCCCGCAGCTCACGCTGGTGCCGTACAAGCGGGTGCGCTCGACCATCGACTGGTTCTGCGACCGCTTCGGTCTGACGGCGGGCGATTTCGCGGTGATCCCCAAGGTGAACTCCGCGCTGGACGTGCACACCATCGCGCTGGTCAACAATCTCGACCGGCCCATGGCGATCGAGGGTCGGCTGAACCAGAATCGCAGCCTGTTCATCGAGGAGCTGAGCGGCGGCGAGCCGCTGAAGCTTGGTATCGAGAAGGCCCGCGCGATACAGAAACGTTTCGCCGGATCGAACCGGGAGCTGTGCGAGATGTTTCCCGTGCTGACGCCCGAGATGCTGGAGCCGGACTGGAGCCGCTACGACGACAGCGACAATTTCGACCTGCTCGCGCCGGTGCCCTGGAATGCCAAGCTGTCCGAAGTGGTGGTCCGCCTCAACGTGGAGGCATGGATCCAGCGCGCCAAGGCACGGCTGGCCGAGGCGGAGCTGGCCGCTCTGCGCGGCGAACGGGAGGCGGCGGCGGCCCTGTGGAAGCGGGCCGAGGGGTGTCTTGACGCGGCCGATCAGGGGATCGCCTGGAAGGGGCTCGAGGACATGGCGCCGCGGGTGCGCCGCCTCAGGGCGCAAGTGAAGCCCCGCTGAGCCGATTTCGGAAAGAGAAGGGGCCGCGCCTTTGACGCGGCCCCGAAATGGCCCCGGGGTTGATCAGGGCGGCAATTTCCCTGTCCGATGGCCCCCACAAATGATCCGGCAAATACGCGCCGGCGACTATTACCCGCCAGCGGTCCGATGGACGGTCCGGCGGGGTGTATCGGTCCGGGAGAGTTCCGTTTTTCCCCGCCAGGCGAACTGGCACCCCTGATATAGCGAAAAGCGCGCAAAAGCGCATGTATCATTTATCACAAAGTTTACGCGCTTATGTCTTTTGGCAACGCTTCCGGTCGGTCGAGGTTCCAGCCTGCCGGAGCGGCGGCCTCGCTGCCGGACAGGCAGATGCCGACAAACACGGGATATTCCGCCGTCAGGTCCGACAGGCGGAGGTCGAGCATCGCCTCGCAGGCGGCGACGTCATGGACCGCCAGCGTCCGCCGTTCCAGCAGGGTGCAGAAACTTCCGTCATCGGCGCAGCCGGCAAGAAGCAGGGTGAAGAGCGACTCGACCATGCCGCAAGGCTAGCGCCACAGTCGTTACGCCGAAGTTGCGATCCCCACAGCGCAGGAGACACAGGCCGGTCGGGCCGGGTCTTTTCCTTTCCGCGCGTGCCGGGATAGGGTGCCCGCGAAAGGACAGGCAGATGACCCAGACATTCCAGTTCAACACCACGCCATCGCTGCGTTTCGGGGCCGGCCAGCTTGCGGCCACCGTACCCGAGATCGCGTCCCGGCTTGGCCCGCGGGTGCTGCTGGTCACCGATGCCGGGCTGCGCAGGGCGGGCCTTTCGGACGGCCTGGAGCAGGCCCTGGCGCGCGCTTGCGCCGTGACGGTGTTCGACGCGGTCGAGGCGGACCCATCGCGCCGCACGCTCGAGGCGGCAGTGGCGCTTGGCTCGGAGGCGGGCGCGACCGGGGTTCTGGGCTTCGGTGGCGGCTCTCCCATGGATGTGGCCAAGCTGGCCGCGCTGCTGCTGGGCTCGGGCGAGGATCTGGACGCCGCCTGGGGCGTGGGGCAGGCGCGCGGGCCGCGCCTGCCGCTGGTGCTGGTGCCGACCACCGCCGGCACCGGGTCCGAGGTGACGCCGGTCAGCATCATCACGGTGGGCGCGGACGAAAAGCGCGGCGTGTCGTCGCCCGTGATCCTGCCCGACCTTGCCGTGCTGGACCCGGAACTGACGCTTGGCCTGCCGCCGCTTGCGACGGCGGCGACCGGCATCGACGCGATGGTGCACGCGATCGAGGCCTATACCTCGCGCTCGGCCAACAACAACCCCATCAGCCGGACGCTGGCCATCGAGGCGTTGCGGCGCCTGGGCGCAAACATCGAGCGGGCCGTCGCGGACGGATCCGACGTTGCCGCGCGGGGCGAGATGCTGCTGGGCGCCATGCTGGCGGGCCAGGCCTTTGCGAACAGCCCGGTCGCCGCCGTGCATGCGCTGGCCTATCCGGTTGGCGGCATCTTTCACATCCCGCACGGGCTGTCGAACGCGCTGGTGCTGGCCCCGGTGATGCGCTTCAACGCGCCGGCGGCGGGGGCGGATTACGCGGCGCTTGCCCCGCATGTGTTCCCGGCGCTGGGCGATGGCGGCAGCCAGGCGGTGACGGCGGAGTTCATCGACGCGCTGACCGCGCTTTCCGCCCGGCTGGGCGTGCCGCAACGGTTGCGCGACGTGGACATCCCCCGCGACGCATTGCCCCGGATGGCGTCGGACGCGATGAAGCAGACCCGGCTTCTGGTCAACAATCCGCGCGAGGTCACCGAGGCCGACGCGCTGTCCATCTACGAGGCTGCCTGGTGAGCGAGACACGCATGCTGAACATGATCGACCATCCCGGCCCCGGTTCGGTGCCGCTGGTGATCGCGCACGGGCTGTTCGGCTCGGCGCGGAACTGGAACGTGATCGCGAAGCGGCTGAGCGATGCGCGCCGCGTGGTCGCGGTGGACATGCGCAACCACGGCGACAGCTTCCACCATCCCGACCACGGCTACGAGGCGATGGCCACGGACCTGGCGCGGGTGATCGAACATCTTGGCGGCAAGGCGGACCTGCTGGGCCATTCGATGGGAGGCAAGGCGGCGATGGTGCTGGCGCTGACCCGTCCCGAGCTTTTGCGGCACCTGATCGTCGCCGACATCGCGCCGGTGCCCTATAGCCATACGCAGGCGCATGTGGTCGAAGCCCTTCGTGCCGTGGACCTGAGCATGGTCTCGCGGCGGTCCGACGCGGATGCCCAACTCAAGTCCAGCCTGCCCGACGCGATGCTGCGCGCGTTCCTGCTGCAAAGCCTGTCGCTGGACGACGGGGCCCCGCGCTGGCGGCTCAATCTTGCGGCGCTGGCGGACCAGATGCCGCGGATCATCGGCTTCCCGGAGATCGACGCGCGCCATGACGGAGAGATGGCGTTCCTGCGCGGCGGTGCGTCCGACTACGTTTCGGACGCGCGGCTCGACGCGTTGCGAGGGTATTTCCCTAAGGCGCGGATCCTGACCATGGAAGGGCGCGGTCACTGGCTCCATGCCGAGGATCCGCGCGGTTTCGAGGCGATGGTCCGCGAGGTGCTGGGTACCTGACGCCCGGCGCAATGCCCCTCAGTCCGCGAAGGGATCCTGCGGATAGCCGACATGGGTCAGGTACAGCCCCGAGGGTGGGCTGACCGGGCCGCAGGCCGCGCGGTCGCGGGCCTCGAGCGCTGCCTTCACATCCTCGGGCCGCCAGGCGCCGGCGCCCACGCGTTCGAGCGTGCCGACGAAGCTGCGCACCTGGTTGTGCAGGAAGCTGCGGGCGCGCACGTCGAAGCGGTACTCGGTGCCGTCGGCGCGCGGATGGGCCGTCACCTCCAGCCGGTCGAGTGTGCGCACCGGGCTGTCGGCCTGGCATATCGACGAGCGGAAGGTGGTGAAGTCGTGCCGCCCCAGCAGGTGCCGCGCCCCTTCCCGCATGGACTCGAGGTCGAGGGCCTGGCGCACCTGCCAGATCTGCCCCGCCTCGAAGGTCAGCGGCGCCCGGCGCACGATCAGGCGAAACATGTAGCGCCGCTCGATCGCCGAGAAACGCGCGTGGAAATCCTCGGGCACCCTGGCCGCGGCCAGGATCGCGACCGGTGCGGGCTTCAGGTGGTAGTTCAGCGCCTCGGACAGGCGGAACGGCGTCCAGTCCCGCGAAAGGTCGACCGTCGCCACCTGGCCCGTGGCGTGAACCCCGGCATCCGTCCGACCGGCGGCCGCGATGGTGCCGACATCCGGCTCGAGCCTGCGCAACGCCTCCTCCACCGCCGCCTGCACGCTGGGCAGGGCGGACTGGCGCTGCCAGCCACAGAAGGGGCGGCCATCATACTCGATTTTCAGGGCATAGCGCGGCATGCGCGGGGCCTAGCGCCTTGCCCCGGTTTTGCCAAGCCTGCACTGTAATTCGCAGGCCCGGCTGCATACATCGGGCACGAAAAGGGCGCACAGGCGCCGCAGGACAGGGGCAGCATGGCGGGGATCGGCGACATCGCGGACGGGCTGGGCCGCGGGCTGGAACAGATCCAGGCCCGGACCGAGGAGCTGTTGTTCGAGCCGGTGATCCGGCTGGGCGTCACCGGCCTGTCGCGCGCCGGCAAGACGGTGTTCATCACGTCGCTTGTCGCCAACTTGCTGAACCCCGGTCGCATGCCCCAGTTGCGCGCGGCGGCCGACGGGCGGCTGATGCTGGCCTTTCTCCAGCCGCAGCCGAACGACGCGGTGGCGCGCTTCGCCTATGAGGATCACATCGCCGCCCTGACCGGCCCGCAGCCGCACTGGCCCGAGAGCACGCGCACCATATCGCAACTGCGCCTGTCGCTCAGGGTACGCCCGACCGGGTTCCTGACCGGGCTCACCGGGCCGCGCACGGTCCATCTGGACATCGTGGACTACCCCGGCGAGTGGCTTCTGGACCTGCCGCTTCTGGCCCAGAGCTATGCCGAGTGGTCGGAAAAGGCGCTGACCCAGGCCGAGGCGCCGGGCCGCATCGCGCTGGCGCGGGACTGGCTGGCCGCCGCGCGCGAGACGGACGGCACGGCGGCGCTGGACGAGGTGGCGGCACAGGGTCTTGCGCGCGGCTTCACCGCATATCTGCACGCCGCGCGCGCGGCCGGCTTCTCGGGCTGTGCCCCCGGCCGCTTCCTGCTGCCCGGCGAGCTGGAGGGATCGCCCGCCCTGACCTTTGCGCCGCTGCCCGCCCCGTCCCGGCGTGCCCGCGACGGCAGTCTCTACGCGGCCTTCGAGCGACGCTTCGAAAGCTACAAGCGGGTGGTGGTGAAACCGTTCTTCCGCGACCATTTCGCGGCGATCGAGCGGCAGATCGTGCTGGTCGATGCGCTGGGCGCGATCCATGCCGGCCCGCGCGCGGTCGAGGATCTGCGCCTGGCCATGGCCGATATCCTGCAAGCCTTTCGCCCCGGGCCGAACAGCTGGCTGTCGCGCATCCTGGGCCGCCGGATCGAGCGGATCGCCTTTGCCGCGACCAAGGCCGATCACCTGCACCACGGCCAGCACGACGCGCTGTCCGGGATCATGGAGGCGCTGGTCGCCGACGCCCGCGCCCGCGCCACCTACAAGGGGGCGCAGACCCGCAGCTTCGCCATCGCCGCCCTGCGCGCCACGGTCGAGGCCGAGGTGCGGCAGGGTGGCGACCTGGTGCCCTGCGTGCGCGGAACGCTGGCCGAGACCGGGCGCGAGGCCGCCCTGTTCGCGGGCCGGCTGCCGGACGATCCGGCTTCGCTGATGGTTCCCGCGCGGCAGGGGGCGGAGCGTTGGCTCGACGCCGATTTCGCCGTGATGGGTTTCGCCCCGCCAAAGCTGAACCTGCGCCCCGGCGAGGGCCCTCCGCATATCCGCATGGACCGGGTCGCCGAGTTCCTGATCGGGGACCGGCTGCTGTGAGGGCGGTGCTGCGCGAGGCACGGACCACGGATGCCGCCGCCTGCGCGGCGATCCTGCGCGACTGGGCGGCGGAAACGCCGTGGTATCCGCGATCGGACCCGCCCGAAGCGCGCGAGGGCGCGGTCGCCGCGCGGATGCGCCAGGGCTTGGGCATCGTCGCCGAAAGCGACCGGATCGACGGCTTCATCCTGCTCGAGGGCGGCTATGTCGCCTGCCTCTATGTCGCCCGTGGCGCGCGCGGCAAGGGGCTGGGGGCGCGCCTTCTCGATGCGGCCAAGGAACTCAGGCCGGCGCTGCTGCTCTGGACCCATGCCGCCAACACCGGTGCCCGCGCCTTCTACGAGCGCGAGGGCTTCGTGGCCACCGGCGCCAGCGACGGTGCCGACAACGCGGAACGCCTGCCGGACATCGAGTATGTCTGGCGCCAGGGAGAGACCCGATGAGCCGCCCCCCCGAGAAGCCCTTCGTTCTGGACGCCGACGCGCTGGAGCCCGCCGTTCCGGTGCAGGATGCGCCACCGGTCCCGGAAATGGGAGAACTGCCACCGCAGGGCGCCGCGATGGTGCGCGCGACACGGACCGCGGCGCGGCGTGGCAGCTGGCTGGGTCGCCTGGCGCTGTCGGCGCTGGCCGGGCTGCTGACCATGATGATCGGGCTTGCCGCCTGGGATTTCGTGCTGGGACTTTTCGCCCGCGCCCCGGCGCTGGGCTGGGTCGCGGCGGGGCTGGCTGCGATCGTCGGGCTGGCGCTGGTGGTGATCGTCCTGCGCGAACTGGCGGGCCTGTCGCGGCTGGCGCGGGTGGACCGCCTGCAGACCCGCGCGACCGACCCCGAGGCGCGGCGGGACCGGGCGCTGGCGCTCGACGTGTCGCGGCGGCTGCGCGGCTTCTATGCGGGCCGGGCGGAGCTGCGCCTGCCGCTCGAGGATCTGGAGCGGCGTGAGGACGACATCCTCGATGCGGATGCGCTGATGCATGCGACAGAGACGGCCCTGTTCGCCGCGCTCGACGCCGCTGCCCGCGCCGAGGTGGAGGCCGCCGCGCGCCAGGTCGCTGCCGCCACCGCCCTTGTGCCGCTGGCGCTGGCCGATGTCGCCGTGGCGCTGGCCGCAAATCTTCGGATGATCCGGCGCATCGCCGAGATCTATGGCGGGCGGGCGGGCACGCTGGGCTCGTGGCGGTTGATGCGGGGGGTGGCGCGGCACCTGCTGGCCACCGGGGCTGTCGCGGTGGGTGACGACCTTATCTCATCCGTCGCGGGCGGCGGGGCGCTGGCCAAGGTGTCCCGCCGCTTTGGCGAGGGGGTGGTGAACGGGGCGCTGACGGCCCGTGTCGGCATCGCCGCGATGGAGGTCTGCCGCCCGATGCCCTTTGCCGCGCTGCCGCGCCCGCGGGTCACGCGGCTGGTCCAGCGCGCGCTGACCGGCCTGTTCGGCTGATCCAGGGCCGTTGACGCGCCCGGCAAGCCGGCACAGGATCGCCGCAACATAACCGGCGGGGACGGCGCATGGGTTTCATTTTCGGGCTTCTCGGCGTCGTGCTCCTGCTGGGGCTGCCGGCAGCGGTGATCTGGCTGATCGTCGATCACCGTCGCCTGTCACGCCGCGTCGCGCTTCTGGAGCGTGGCCCGGATGCGGCGGCCGGCGCGCCAGCGCCATCCGTCGAAAGGAGCGAAGCGCCCGCATCCGAGCCGGCCCCGCCCGCGACGGAGGAGCCCCCGCGCCCGGCCAGGGATGCAATCGCGGAACCCGCATCCGCGCCGCCGGCCCCGGCGGACAGCGTTCCGCCCGTGATCGTGTTTCGCCCCGAACGCCTGACGCAGCTGGGCCACTGGTTGCGCGACAACTGGTTTCTTGTCGTGGCCGCGGTGTCGCTGGGCCTGGCCGGGGTATTCCTTGTCCAGTACGGCATAGAGAGCGGCATCCTGACCCCGCCGATGCGGGTGCTGGGGGCGGTGGTCCTGGGTCTGGTCCTGATCGGCGCGGGCGAAGGGGTGCGCCGCACGCTTGCCAGCGCAGATGCGCAGATCCGCGAGACCATCGCCTCTGCCTTCGGGGGCGCGGGGCTCGTGTCGATCTTCGCGGGCATCCTTGCGGCGCGGCAGCTTTACGGCCTGATCGGACCCGAGCTTGCCTTCGCGGCGCTTGCGCTGACGGCCGCGGGCGGGGTGCTTCTGGGCTGGCTGCATGGCCCGTTTCTCGCCTCGATCGGGCTTCTGGGCGGGGTTGCCGCGCCGTTTCTCGTGGGGGGCGACGCGGAAAGCCCCTACTGGCTCTACGCCTATTTCTGGGGTGTTGCCGCGCTTGGGCTGGCGATCGACGCCGCCCGGCGCGCGGCCTGGATCTCGACCCTTGCGCTGCTTCTGGGGCATGGAGCGGCGGCGCTGCTCTACCTGGGCCAGGGGGGCGGGGTCTGGTTCCTTGCCTTCTCGCTGGTCTCGGTGGCGGCAAGCGCCGCGATCCCGGTCTGGAGCCTGGTCCCCCGCCATGCCGGGCCGATGGCCTTTGGCGCCTTGCTGCGCGCCGGGCTTCCCGGGCCGCAGGCCTGGCCGGAGTTTCCGACCCGGCTGGTCGCCGGCACCACGCTGGCCGCCGCTGCGATCGCCTGGAACGTGATGCAGGACGATGCGCTGAGTTTCGGTGCGGCGCTGGCTGTCCTGCTTCTGCTGTTCGCGGCCTTTGTGTTGTGGCTGCGCGACGCGCCGGCGCTGGATGATCTGGCGGTGGTGCCGGCGCTGGCTGCGCTGGCCATCGTGATCGGGGGCGCGGCGCTGGGGGTGCCGGGCTTTGCCCTGTTCGACGGCTGGCGGGCGCCCGAGTTCGAACCCGACACGCCGCCGCCCTTCACCGTCACCGCGATCGTGCTTGGCGCGGCGCTGGCCTCGGCGCTGGCCGGCTGGCGGGCGCTGCGGCCCGGCATGGCGCGCGCGACCTGGTGGAGCATCCTTTCGGCGGCGGTCGCGCCGCTGACGGTGATCGCGCTGGAACTGTTCTGGGCGCCGCGCGGGGTTCTCGGGCAATGGTCCTGGGCGCTGCATGTGATCGCTGTGGCCGCGTTGATGACCCTGCTTGCAGGCGCGCACAAGCGGGTCGCGGCGGACCGGTCGCTGCGGCTTTCGGCGCATCTGGTCATGGCGCTGACGCTGATTTCCCTCGCGCTGATCCTTTGGTTCAGCTTCGCGGCGCTGACCGTGGCGCTGGCCGCCATGCTGCTGGCGGCGGCCCTGATGGATGCGCGGTTCGATCTGCGCGAGATGGGCGTCTTCACGGCGGTCGCGGTGCCGGTGCTGTTGTGGCGGCTGATCTTCGTGCCGGGGATCGACTGGGCGGTGGACGGTGGTCTGATCATGGTCGTCCTGTCGCACGCCGCGGTGCTGGCGGCGCTGGCCGCGGCACGGCAGGCGCTGCGGCAGCGGGCGCGCGACCGGCAGGTGGCGCTGGTCGAAAGCGCCTTCGTGGTGACCTGCGGGGTGCTGGCCTCGGCCATGCTGTTCCGCTGGTTCCAGTCGCTTTCCGGCGCCTACGAAGGGGCCTATTGGCAGATCTCGCTGATTGGCAGCGTCTGGCTTTCCATCGCCCTTGCTCTCGTGCGGATCGCGCCCGAGGCCGGGCGGATGCGCCTACTGCCGCTGACGCTGGCGGGGCTTGCCGCGGTTTGCTTCGTCACTGCGATGGCCCTCTGCCTGACCCTCGCAAGCCCGCTGGGCGGCTATCTGACGACGGTGGTGCTTGGCCCGTGGATCCTGAACACCCTTCTGGTCGCCTATGGCCTGCCGGGCGCGCTTTTGCTGGCGGCGCCGCATATCGCGCGGCTCGGGCACCCCATGGCCGTCGGCACGCTGCGCGCGGCAGGCGTCTTCCTGCTGGCCGTGAATGTCGCCTTCGAGATCCGGCATATCTGGCGCGGACGGAACCTTTCGGTGCCGGGCGTCACCGATCCGGAGCTTTACAGCTATACGCTGGCGCTGATGCTGACGGCGGCCGGGCTGATGCTGGCGGCCTGGATCAGGCGGTCGCCCAGCCTGCGCAGGCTTGGGGTGCTGGCGGCGGCGGTCACCATCGCCAAGGTGTTCCTGATCGACATGAGCGGCCTGTCGGGGCTGATCCGCGTCGCGGCCTTCCTGGGGCTTGGCCTGTCGCTGGCGGGTCTTGCGCTGGTCAACCGCTGGATGACGCGCGCCCTGGCCGAGGGCGTGCAGGACCGCCCCGGCGCGGACTGAGCCGTGCGCGGTCTGGACGCAGCACCCCGCCTTGCCTATAAGGCCGGGCATGTTGGCCCCTGTTCGGATCATCGCCCGAATTACCGGCCCGGCGCTCAGTCTCTGAGTCGCCGGGACAAGGCGCATGGAACCGCTCCGCGCCGCACCTCATCCGAACGCAGATCCGAATTGACGGAAATCACCAGCCATGTGCGCCGATACCCCCGAACATCCCGACTACAAAGACACGCTGAACCTGCCCCGGACCCAGTTCCCGATGCGCGCGGGTCTGCCCACCCGCGAGCCGGAATGGCTGGCCCGGTGGGAACGGATCGGCGTCTATCACCGGCTGCGGGACAAGTCCGCGGGGCGCGAAAGCTTCGTCCTGCATGACGGCCCCCCCTACGCCAACGGCCACCTGCATATCGGCCACGCGCTGAACAAGGTGCTGAAGGATTTCGTCGTCCGCTCGCAGCAGATGATGGGCCGCGACAGCCGCTACGTTCCCGGCTGGGACTGCCACGGCCTGCCCATCGAGTGGAAGATCGAGGAGCAGTACCGCGCCAAGGGGAAGAACAAGGACGACGTCCCGGTGGTCGAGCTGCGCCAGGAATGCCGCAAGTTCGCCGAAGGCTGGATCGACGTGCAGCGCGAGGAATTCAAGCGTCTCGGCGTCACCGGCAACTGGGACGATCCCTACCTGACCATGGACTTCGAGGCCGAGGCGGTGATCGCCGAGGAATTCATGAAGTTCGTGATGAACGGCAGTCTCTACCAGGGGTCGAAGCCCGTCATGTGGTCGGTGGTAGAAAAGACCGCGCTGGCCGAGGCCGAGGTCGAGTATCACGAGCATCAGAGCCACACCATCTGGGTGAAGTTCCCGGTGGTGAAGGCGCTGCACGGGCCAAGCCCGATCGAGGAGGCCGACGATTTCGTGGGCTTCGGGTCCGACCTGCTGGTGGAACAGCTCGAGGCGGCGCAGGTGGTGATCTGGACCACGACGCCCTGGACCATCCCGCAGAACCGTGCGGTCTGCTTCAACCCGGCGCTCAGCTACGGGCTCTACCGGGTGACCGAGGCGGCGGACGACAACTGGGCGAAGGTCGATGACACCTTCCTGCTGGCCGACAGGCTGGCCGAAGAGGTGATGGCGCAGGCGCGGGTGGCGAAGTTCGAGCGCGTGCGCGAGGTGTCGGCCGACGAGCTGGAACGGATCACTTGCGCGCATCCGTTCCGCGGGCTCGAGGGCGCGAATGGCGAATGGGATTTCGACGTGCCGATGCTGCCGGGCGACCATGTGACCGACGACACCGGCACCGGCTTCGTGCATACCGCGCCCAGCCACGGCGCGGACGACTATGTGATCGGCCAGAAATTCGGCCTGCCGATGACCTACAACGTGCTCGAGGACGGATCCTATCGCGCCGATCTGCCCTTCTTCGGCGGTGCGCTGATCTTTGACCACAAGGGCAAGGAAAAGGACGCCAACAAGCGGGTGATCGACAAGCTGGTGGAAGCCGGCAGCCTGATCGCGCGCGGACGGCTGAAGCACAGCTATCCGCACAGCTGGCGGTCCAAGGCGCCGCTCATCTTCCGCAATACGCCGCAGTGGTTCGCCGCCATCGACAAGCCGCTCGACGATGGCATGGACAGCTATGGCAAGACGATCCGCGAGCGGGCGCTCGCCTCGATCGACCGGCTGGTGAAATGGACCCCGCAGACGGGCCGGAACCGGCTTCACTCGATGATCGAGGCGCGGCCCGACTGGGTGCTGTCGCGCCAGCGCGCCTGGGGCGTGCCGCTGACCTGTTTCGTCAGGAAGGGCGCGAAGCCCGACGATGCGGATTTCCTGCTGCGCGATCCGAAGGTGAATGCCCGCATCGCCGAGGCGTTCCGTGTCGAGGGGGCGGATGCCTGGTACGAGAAGGGCGCGAAGGAGCGCTTTCTGGGCGCAGATCACGACCCGGCGGAATGGGAGCAGGTGTTCGACATCCTCGACGTGTGGTTCGACAGCGGCTCGACCCATGCCTTCGTGCTGCGCGACCGTGCCGACGGCGCCACGGACGGGATCGCGGACCTGTACCTGGAGGGCACCGACCAGCACCGCGGCTGGTTCCATTCCTCGATGCTTCAGGCCTGCGGCACCAAGGGCCGCGCGCCCTACAAGGGCGTGCTGACGCATGGCTTCACGCTGGACGAGAAGGGCATGAAGATGTCCAAGTCGCTCGGCAATACCGTCGCGCCCGAAGAGGTCATCCGGCAATACGGCGCGGATATCCTGCGGCTGTGGGTGGCGCAGTCGGACTATACCGCCGACCTGCGCATCGGGCCCGAGATCCTGAAGGGCACCGCCGACAGCTACCGCCGTCTGCGCAACACCATGCGGTTCCTTCTGGGCAGCCTTGCCGACTGGGACGAGGGCGAGCGCGTCACGCCCTCCGAGATGCCGGAACTGGAGCGCTGGGTGCTGCACCGGCTGGCGGAACTCGACGTTCTCGTGCGCGAGGGCTATGCGAAATACGACTTCCAGGGCGTGTTCCAGGCGCTGTTCCAGTTCGCGACCGTGGATCTGTCCGCCTTCTATTTCGACATCCGCAAGGATGCGCTCTATTGCGACGCGGCTGACAGCCTGCGCCGGCGCGCGTCGCGCACGGTGCTGGATCTGCTGTTCCACCGGCTGACCACCTGGCTTGCGCCGATCCTGGTCTTCACCATGGAAGATGTCTGGCTCGACCGCTTCCCGGGCGAGGAAAGTTCGGTCCACCTGGTGGATTTCCCGGAAACGCCCACCGACTGGCGCGACGAGCCGCTGGCCGCGAAGTGGAAGCGCATCCGCGCCGCGCGCCGCGTGGTGACGGGCGCGCTGGAACTGAAGCGGCAGGACAAGGTGATCGGCGCAAGCCTGGAGGCGGCGCCGCTTCTCCAGATCGCCGACCCCGAGACGGCGGCGGCGGTGCGCTCTGTGGACATGGCCGATCTCTGCATCACCTCGGCCCTGACCGTGATCGAAGCAGAGCCGCAGGCGGACGCCTTCCGGCTGGAGGATCCGGCGATCGGCGTGGTCTTCGAAAAGGCGGATGGCCAGAAATGCCAGCGCTGCTGGAAGATCCTGCCCGATGTCGGCACCCATGCCCATCCTGGCGTCTGCGGGCGGTGCGACGCCGCCCTGGGGTGAGATGCCTGCGGTCGATGACATACGCGCGGTGCTGATAGCACTTGCGCTGGAACGGGGGGCAGAGAGCAGTTTCTGCCCCTCGGAGGCGGCGCGCAGGCTCGACTCGGAGTTCTGGCGCGACCTGATGCCAAAGGTTCGCGGCGTTGCCGCCGAGATGCAGGCCGAAGGTGTGCTGGAGGCCACGCGCCGCGGTCAGGTCGTGCAGGCGAATGCGCCGGGCGGTCCGATCCGCCTGCAACTGCGGCGTCGGGGCTGAACGCGGTTCAACGCTTGAAAGGGGCCATTCCTGCACGGGCCAGCGCGTCGGCCCGCTCGTTCTCGTCATGGCCGGCGTGGCCCTTCACCCAGTCCCAGGTGACCTGGTGGCGCGCGACCTCTGCTTCCAGCGCCTGCCACAGATCGTCGTTCTTCACCGGCTTCTTCGCGGCCGTCTTCCAGCCGTTGCGTTTCCAGCCGTGGATCCACCTGGTGATGCCGTCGCGCAGATAGGTCGAGTCGGTCACGATGGTGATGGACGCGCCCCGTTCCAGCGCGCGCAGCGCCTCGAGTGCGGCGGTCAGTTCCATGCGGTTGTTCGTGGTCGTGCTTTCGCCGCCCGACAGCTCACGCTCGCGCACGAGCGCGCCGTCGCGCCGGGCCTGCAAGAGGACACCCCAGCCGCCCGGGCCCGGATTGCCCGAGCAGGCGCCGTCGGTATAGGCCACGATCTCAACCATTCCTGCGCGCCCGGACATAGAGGTTCAGCGTCGGCGTGCCGTCGAAATTGCGCCCCGTCCCGGCCTCGTATTCGAGGTCCGAAAACCCTGCTGCCGTCAGCAGATCCGTCATCTCGTCCTCCCGGAAGGGGCAGTAGAGCCGCCCCATGTCGTCGCGCCAGTCGCGCGGCCCTTTCTGCACGCCCAGATAGAGAAGTCCACCCGGCCTGAGCGCGTTGCCCAGCCTCTCGAAGATCGGCGCCCGCGTCTCGCGCGGCGCGTGCTGAAGCGCGAAGTGGCACCAGATGCCGTCATAGCGGTTTCGCGCGGACAGCGTGTGGAAGGGTGCGACCCGCACCTCGATCCCGTGGCGGGCCTTTGCTTCTTCCGCCATGCCGTGGCTTGCGTCCCAGGCGTCGGCGCGGTGCCCCTGCGCCTGCATCGCGGCCGCAGCCCAGCCGGTGCCGCAGCCCAGATCAAGGATCCGCGCGCCAAGGGGCATGCGTGCAAGGAACGCCTGAAGCTGTGGATGAAGCGTTTCGGCCCGGGCATCGGCGAATTCGGCATAGTCGGCGGCGCGGTCGTCATAAAAGGCAAGCGTCTGCGGATCCCCGCTCACCCCGCCATTGCCCCCGCGCCAAGGCAGATCAGCACGCCCGCCGTCAGTGGCAGCCGCAGGCCCATCCACCAGTCGGGCGCGATGCGTTCCAGCCGGAACATGGTGTCGAGCGCCAAGAGGACGACATAGCCCAGCATCAGCGACAGAAGCGGTGCGGGCGAGAAGGCGGCCGAGAACGCCCAGAGCCCCGGCACCACGCTGAAGGCGAGCCATTTCCACTCGGCACGGCCCGCCTTTGCCGCGAACCCCCACAGGCAGCCGCCCATGAAGGCAAGGATTGCCGCGCCATAGGCAGAAAGCACGCGCAACCCGAAATCCGGCCCGGCCAGATCGCCCAGAAGTCCCAGTGCCGCAAGCGCGCCGCCGGCGAAGGGCAGCAGCCCCGCCAGCCCAAGCCAGAGCGCGGCTGCCGGGACCGCCTTCATGCAGTCGCCTCGCGCAGGATGCGGGGCACCTTGAATTCGACGTTTTCCTGCGCCGTCTCGACCTGTTCCAGCGTCACGTCGTAGCGCGCGGCAAAGGCGTCCGTCACCTCGCGCACCAGTTCTTCGGGGGCCGAGGCACCGGCGGTGATGCCCACGGCGCGGGCCCCGTCGATGGCGCGCCAGTCGATGTCGGCGGCGCGCTGGATAAGTTGCGCATAAGCGCAGCCGGCGCGCGCGCCCACCTCGACCAGCCGCTTCGAGTTGGACGAGTTCGGGGCGCCGATCACCAGCAGCGCGTCGATCCTGGGGGACATCGCCTTGACCGCCTCCTGGCGGTTGGTGGTGGCGTAGCAGATGTCTTCCTTGTGCGGTCCGATGATGGCAGGAAAGCGCGCGCGGAGGGCGGCCACGATCTCGGCGGTGTCGTCCACCGACAGGGTGGTCTGGGTGATGAAGGCCAGCTTCCCGGGGTCGCGCACCTCGATCCGGGCGACGTCCTGGACGGTTTCGACCAGCAGCACCTCGCCCTCGGGCAGCTGGCCCATGGTGCCCAGCGTCTCGGGGTGGCCGGCATGGCCGATCATCACCATCTGGCGGCCTTGCTCATGGTGCCGGGCGGCCTCGATATGGACCTTGGTCACCAGCGGGCAGGTCGCATCCACATGCAGCATGTTGCGGCGCTGCGCCTCGGCCGGGACGGCCTTGGGCACGCCGTGGGCGGAAAAGATCACCGGGCGGTCGGGCGGGCATTCGTCGAGTTCCTCGACAAAGACGGCGCCCTTGGCGCGCAGCCCGTCCACGACATAGCGGTTGTGCACGATCTCGTGCCGCACATAGACCGGCGCGCCCCATTTCTCGAGCGCCATCTCGACGATCTGGATCGCCCGGTCCACGCCCGCGCAGAAGCCGCGCGGCGCGGCAAGGTAAAGGGTCAGGGGTGCGGCCATCAGGATGCCTTCCGGGTCGGTTTCACGTCATGTCTAATGGACGATCAGGGCGGGCGGCAAGACGTGCCGGGCGCGGATCCTAGCCGCTGCGGTCGAGATGCGCGCGTACGGCGGCAAACACGCTGTCGAACATGGCGGGTGTCAGGCGTCCGGTGTTCGTGTTGTAGCGCGAGCAGTGATAGCTGTCGAAGATCCGGTAGCCCGCCACGTCATGTGCCGCGCCATGGCCGAAGGGATGGTCGGCCAGCCGCGCGCCAAGACCCCGCACCAGGCTGTCATGGGCGATCCGGCCAAGGCAGACGACAGCCGCCAGCCGGGGCAGGGTTGCCATGCGCGACAACAGGAACTGCCGGCAGGTGTTGATCTCTGCGCCGACCGGCTTGTTCTGCGGCGGGACGCAGCGCACCGCGTTGGTCACCATGCAATCGTGCAGCGCCAGCCCGTCATCGGGTCGCGCGTCGAAGGCGCCATTGGCAAAGCCGTGGCGGGTCAGCGTCTCATAGAGCAGGTCGCCGGCATAGTCGCCGGTGAAGGGGCGCCCGGTCCGGTGCGCGCCGCTTACGCCCGGGGCAAGCCCCAGCACCAGAAGGCGTGCCTGGGGATCGCCGAAGGACGGCACGGCGCCGCCATACCAGTCGGGCTGGCGCAAGGCGACCTCGTCCCGATAGGCCACCAGCCTGGGGCAGAGGTCGCAGTTTCTTGGTGGATCGGCCGGGATCACAGGATCAGCTGGCCTGTTCCTCGCGGGTCGCGTTGCGCTGGCCCTGATCCTCCCGCGGGGGGCGACCGATGACCTCACGCAGGTCTTCCAGTTCGATGAAGTTGTCGCACTGGCGGCGCAGCTCGTCCGCGATCATCGGCGGCTGCGAGCGAATGGTCGAGACGACCGACACACGCACGCCCTGGCGTTGCAGGGACTCGACCAGCGGCCGGAAATCGCCGTCGCCGGAAAACAGCACGATATGGTCGATGCGCGGCGCAAGTTCCATCGCGTCCACCGCAAGCTCGATGTCCATGTTGCCCTTGACCTTGCGGCGGCCCATGGAGTCCGTGAACTCCTTGGCGGGCTTGGTCACCATCGTGTAGCCGTTGTAGTTCAGCCAGTCGACCAGCGGGCGGATCGGGGAATATTCCTCGGTCTCGAGAAGCGCGGTGTAGTAAAAGGCGCGCAACAGTTTGCCGCGCCGCATGAATTCTGCCCTAAGCAGCTTGTAGTCGATATCGAAACCCAGCGCCTTTGCGGCCGCATACAGGTTCGATCCGTCTATGAAGAGCGCCAGTCGCTCGTCTCGATAGAACATTCCTTGCCCCCGGAGAATAAGCCTTTTCCATACACAAAAAGGCTTGCACATTCTTTCAACACCGTCAGGGTATGCGCAATGCGTGAACGATAAAAGCGCAAAACGGTCGCCAGAATGAATTACCTGATCGCCTTGTGCTCCAGTCTGCCCAGCGGAAAGCAGACCTCCGCCGATCTCCTTTCCCACGCATTGTGGCACATGGAGGGGCTGGGGTTGCAGGTCCGGGAGCGTACGGGTTTCTATGTGAGTCCGGCGCAACCCTCGGGTGCCGGCCCCGACTATGTGAACGCGGTCGTGAACGTGCACGCGGATCACGAACCCCATGCCGTGCGGGAACGGCTGGACCGGATCGAGGCGGCCCTAGACCGGGCCGAGGGACGACGCGGGCAGCCGCGGATGGTCGATCTGGACCTTCTGGCCTGCGGCGCGCAGATCCTGCCTGACGAGCTGACGGTGCGGCGCTGGATGGCGCTGTCCGAGGATGAGCGGCGCGAGGCCCCGGTCGACACGCTTGTCCTGCCCCATCCCGGCCTGCATCGGCGCGGTTTCGTGCTTGTGCCGCTGGCGGAACTGGCGCCCGACTGGCGCCATCCCGTCACCGGGCAATCCACTACCGAGATGCTGTCGGCCCTTCCGGCCGAGGCAGTGGCAGGCGTTGGCCCGCTCGGGCGGATCGAGCAGACCGACAAGCGCGACGTAGCGGAATAGCGCGGGCCCGCATCTGTCCCGCGTGCGGCTTGCGCTGGCAGAGGAATTGCACTAGGAACGGCTTTTCCGGACCGAACTGCGAGCGGAGGAGGCCCCTATGGCCCGAGTGACAGTCGAAGATTGCGTGGACAAGGTTCCCAACCGGTTCGAGCTGGTGATGCTGGCGGCGCACCGTGCCCGCGAGCTGTCTTCCGGCGCCCCGCTGACCATCGACCGCGACAACGACAAGAACCCCGTCGTCGCCCTGCGCGAGATCGCGGACGAGACGCTGACCGCCGAACAGCTGCGCGAGAGCGCGATCGAAAGCCATCAGCGCCAGATCGAGGTGGACGAGCCCGAAGAGGACCAGATGGCGCTTCTGATGTCGGCCGACCAGCCTGCGCCGGTCGAGGACGACATGTCGGAAGAGAAGCTGCTGCGCGCCCTGATGGAAGCGCAGGGCGAAAGCTGATCGCCTGCCGGCCCGATGAGGGCCGGCCAACGGGATGCGGCTATGATCACCGACGAGGAACTGGTCGATCTCATCCGGGTCTACAACCCGCACACCAACGAGGCCCTGATCCGCGACGCCTATGCCTATGGCATGCAGGCGCACGCGGGTCAGTTCCGCGCTTCGGGCGAACCCTATTTCATGCACCCGGTCGAGGTGGCGGCGCTGCTGGCAGAGCAGCGGCTGGACGATGCCACCATCGTGACGGCGCTGCTGCACGACACGATCGAGGACACCGGCTCGACCTATTCCGCGGTCGAGGCGCGATTCGGGACGGAGATCGCGCAGCTTGTCGACGGCGTGACCAAGCTGACCAACCTGGAGCTGTCCTCGGTCGAGACCGAGCAGGCGGAGAATTTCCGCAAGCTTCTGATGGCCATGTCCAAGGATCTGCGCGTGCTGCTGGTCAAGCTTGCCGACCGGCTGCACAACATGCGCACCATCCGGCACCTTCCGCTCGAGAAGCAGGCCCGCAAGGCGCGCGAGACGATGGACATCTATGCGCCGCTGGCGGGTCGCATGGGCATGCAGTGGATGCGCGAGGAGCTGGAGGACATCGCCTTCCGCATCCTCAACCCCGATGCGCGCCAGTCGATCATCCGGCGCTTCATCACGCTGAAGAAGGAAACCGGCGATCTGATCCCCCAGATCACCGAGGATATCCGCAAGGTGCTGGACCAGCACGCGGTCGAGGCGCAGGTGATCGGGCGCGAGAAGAAGCCCTATTCGATCTGGCGCAAGATGCAGGAAAAGGGCGAGGGGTTCGGCCGGCTGTCGGACATCTACGGCTTCCGCATCATCACCAATTCGGTCGAGGACTGCTACGTCGCGCTGGGTGCCGTCCACCAGCGCTGGATGGCGGTGCCCGGGCGCTTCAAGGACTATATCAGCCAGCCCAAGTCGAACGGCTATCGGTCGATCCACACCACCGTATCGGGCCGTTCGGCCAAGCGGGTAGAGGTGCAGATCCGCACCCGCGAAATGCACGAGGTGGCCGAGACCGGCGTCGCCGCGCACTGGTCCTACCGGGAAGGAACCCGCTTCGAGAACCCCTTCGTGGTCGATCCGGTCCGCTGGCTTGCGCAGCTGACGCAGAGTTTCGAGACCGCCGAGAACCCGTCGGACTTCCTCGAGCATGTCAAGCTCGAGATGTTCACCGACCAGGTGTTCTGCTTCACGCCGAAGGGCGAGGTCATCAAGCTGCCGCGCGGCGCCACGCCCATCGACTTCGCCTATGCGATCCACACGCGGATCGGCGACAGCTGCGTCGGCGCCAAGGTGGATGGGCAGCGCGTGCCGCTCTGGACACGGCTCAGGAACGGCCAGTCGGTGACGATCATCCGCGCCGAGGGTCAGCGCCCCCAGCCCAGCTGGGAGGACATGGTCGTGACCGGCCGCGCCAAGGCGGCGATCCGGCGCAGCCTGCGCGAAGAGCACCGCGCCGGCCATATCCGCCTGGGCGCCGAGATTGCCCGGGTCGCACTCGAACGTGTCGGCAAGAAGGCCACGGACAAGGCGCTCAAGACCGCCGCCAAGCAACTGCTGCTGGAGAACGCCGACGAGTTGCTGGCGCGGCTGGGCGCGGCCGAACTGACCGGGCGCGACCTGGTGCGGACGCTTTATCCCGAATTGCTGCGCGAAGAGGACTTTCTCCGCGACCGCAACGCCGCGGACAGGCCGATCGTGGGCCTGCTGGACGGCCAGACCGCGCAACCCGCGCCGTGCTGCCAGCCGCTGCCCGGCGAGCGGATCGTCGGTATCGCGGTCAAGGGGCAGGGCGTGCAGGTCCATGCCATCGACTGCGCGACGCTGGCCGCGCTGGAGGACGAGGCGGATCGCTGGATCGACCTTGCCTGGACGCCGACCGCCTCGCGCACGCCGCATATCGCCTGCATCGAGGTGGTGATCGCCAACGACGCGGGCGTGCTGGGACGGATCTGCACCCTGATCGGCGAGCAGCACGCGAATATCAGCGACATCGTGTTCACGGATCGCAAACCTGATTTCTACAGGGTGGTGATCGATCTGGAGGTGCGGGACATACAGCATCTCCACAACGTGCAGACCGCGCTCGAGGCGGATTCGGACGTCACGGAGGTGAAAAGATTTCGTGGCATGGTCGTCGAACCGCTTCGTGCCAGATATTAGGTATGAGAAGGAACGGTCAAACTAGTCCGCGTGGCACGGTCGCCGCGCGGGATTCCGGGGGCCGCAGGTCGATATGGTGTTCAAACGGCGCAAGCCGCTGTCTTTCTGGCGCAAGCTTCGCGAGGGTGTCTATCCTCGCCGCGGCTGGCGCAGGGCCATCGAATATGTCGGCCACCGGCTGAAGCGGCTGCCCGACACGCCGCACAAGATCTCTCTCGGTTTTGCCTGTGGCGTCTTCGTGTCGTTCAGCCCGCTGTTCGGCCTGCACTTCCTCTATGCCGCCCTGATCGCGTGGATGATCCGGGGCAACATCCTGGCCGCGATGATCGGAACCTTCGTCGGCAATCCGGTGACGTTCCCCGTGTTTGGCGCCATCTCGCTGGGGCTGGGGCGACGGATGTTCGGGATGTCCGGCAGCGGCCCTGATCAGGCGACGGTGCAACAGGCCTTTACCGGCGCCCTGTCCGACCTGTGGGAGTCGTTCCTGTCGATCTTCGGTCTTGGTCATGCGTCCTGGGGGCGGCTGGGCACGTTCTGGAGCGACGTCTTCGTCCCGTATTTCGTGGGCGGCCTGCTGCCGGGCTTGATAGCTGCGGTGATCTTCTATTTCCTCACGAGACCGCTGGTTGCTGCCTACCAGGCGCGCCGGCGGTCCAGATTGTTGCACAAGGCGCAGGAGCGGCTGGCACGCCAGAAGGCCGAGCATGCGGCGCGGCGTCTGGCCAACGAAGGCCGCTGACGCCCGAAGGAAAGGACAAACCCGCCATGACGCGCCTTACCGCCCCTCTCGGCCGCCTGCGGCTGGGCGTGAACATCGATCACGTCGCAACGGTGCGCAACGCGCGCGGCGGCGACGTGCCTGATCCGGTGCGGGCCGCGAAGCTGGCGGAAGCCGCCGGCGCCGATGGCATCACCGCGCATCTGCGCGAGGATCGCCGCCACATCCGTGACGCGGATATCGAGCGGCTGATGGCCGAGATCGGCGTGCCGCTCAACTTCGAGATGGCTGCCACCGAAGAAATGCAGAAGATCGCCCTGCGCCACACGCCGCATGCCGTCTGCATCGTGCCCGAGCGGCGCGAGGAGCGCACCACCGAGGGCGGGCTGGAAGTGGCGCGGGAAGAGAACCGCCTTGCCCATTTCATCGCGCCGCTGCGCGATGCGGGGTGCCGGGTGTCGATCTTCATCGCCGCCGACGCCCGCCAGATCGAGGCGGCGGCGCGGATCGGTGCACCGGTGATCGAGTTGCACACCGGCGCCTATTGCGACGCCCATGCCGAGGGGCATGTCGACGCCCGCGATGCCGAGCTTGCCCGACTGCGCGACATGGCGGCCTATGCCCATTCGCTGGGCCTGGAAGTTCATGCCGGCCACGGCCTGACCTATGACACGGTGCGTCCCGTTGCCGCCTTCCCCGAGGTGATGGAGCTGAACATCGGCCATTTCCTGATCGGCGAGGCGATCTTTACCGGGCTCGAGACCGCCATCCACAGGATGCGCGCGGAAATGGACGCGGCCCGGGCGGAGGCCTTTGACGGCTGAGGGTTCCGCCCCGCTTGATCTGCCTCAATGCCCCTGCGCCACGGCGGGCGCAGTCTGACCCTGCGCCGGGTTTCGGCCCGGCGGGGCATCGCGCGCTGCGATGATCCGGAAATGGGGGATGGACAGATGAAACGCAGGAAGACGCTTCTTGCAGCGCTTGCCGCTGCGGGGCTCCTGGCGGCCACGGCTTCCACGGCGCAGGCCCCGCAATGGGGGGGCGGTCCCGGCTACGGCATGGGGCCGGGCATGATGCAGGGTGGCGGCTACGGCTATCCCGGCGATCCGAACACCAGCCGCTGGGGGCCCGGTCCGGGCGCCGGCTTCGGCTATCAGGGCGGACCGGGATACGGAATGGGTCCCGGCTACGGCATGGGCCCGGGAATGATGCAGGGCATGGGGCCGGGCATGATGCAGGGTGGCGGCTACGGCTATCCCGGCGATCCGAACGCCAACCGCTGGGGGCCGGGGGCCGGCTTCAACTACCAGGGCGGGCCGGGCTACGGCTTCGGGGGCATGTTCGGTGGCCAGGTCATGCGCGACATGAACCTGTCGGTCGATGATGTCTGCGCCTTTCTCGAGCGGCGGCTCCAGCGCTGGGGGATGGGAACCTACAGCCTGGGCGATGTGGCCGAGGCCGGTGAGACCATCACCGCCGCGATCCTTGGGCCCGACGGGGCCGTCGCCCAGAACCTGACCGTTGACCGGGCGACAGGGGCGATCAGCTACGGCAACTGAGCGGGCGCCGATCCCCGATCCCTTGCGGCCCGCCCTCTTGCGGTGGGCCGCGCCTCGCCGCTATCTGGACGCGTCAGACCTTCTGGGATGCGCGCCATGATCCTCGGCATCGGTACCGATCTGTGCAACATCGACCGTATCGCGGCCACGCTCGATCGTTTCGGCGACCGGTTCCGCAACCGCGTCTTCACCGAACGCGAGCAGCAAAAGGCCGAGCGTCGCCTTGATACGGCCGGCACCTACGCCAAGCGCTGGGCCGCCAAGGAGGCCTGTTCCAAGGCGCTGGGCACCGGGCTGCGCATGGGCATCGCCTGGCGCGACATGGGCGTGAGCAACCTGCCGACCGGCCAGCCGGTGATGGAACTGACCGGCTGGGCCGCCGAACGGCTGGCCGAGATGACCCCACCGGGGCACGAGGCGGTGGTGCATGTGACGCTGACCGACGACCACCCTTGGGCGCAGGCTTTCGTCGTGATCGAGGCGCGCCCGCGCAGTCCGATGGGCGGCGCTTGACTCCCGGGGGATGCCGCGCGACAAGCGCGCGAACCCTTGCAGCGGCGGCGAACAAATGGCGAAAAAGGAAAAATCCTCGGGCGGTGGCATCCTCGAGCTGATCAAGACGCTGGCCTATGCGCTGATCCTTGCGGGCCTGATCCGGACGCTGCTGTTCCAGCCCTTCTGGATCCCGTCCGGCTCGATGAAGCAGACGCTGCTGATCGGCGATTTCCTGTTCGTGAACAAGTTCGCCTACGGCTATTCCGCCTATTCCTGCCCGTCGATCGCCGGGGTGGATTTCTGCGGTGCCCTGGCCGACCGCGAGGGGCGGTTGCTGGGGTCCGATCCCGAGCGTGGGGATGTGGTGGTGTTTCGCCACCCCGTTTCGGGCGAGGACTACATCAAGCGCCTGATCGGCCTGCCGGGCGACACGATCGAGATCCGCGATGGCGGGATCATCCTGAACGGCGAGCCGGTGCAGCAGGTGGCCGACGGCTTCTTCACCGAGACCTACGAGCAGCAGGGCCCCGCGCGTTCGTTGCCGCGCTGCCTGCGCAACGGGCCTGTCGGCCTGGGCGGGGAATGCGTGAAGGAGCGCGCGATCGAGACGCTGCCCAATGGCGTGAGCTACCCGGTCCTGAACATCGGCGAGACGGCCGCCGACAACCGCGGCCCCTTCGAGGTGCCCGAGGGGCATTTCTTCTTCATGGGCGACAACCGCGACAATTCGGTGGACAGCCGCTTCTCGCAGGCGGCGAACGGTGTCGGCATGGTGCCGCTGCGCAACCTGATCGGCCGCGCCGACTTGATCCTGTTCTCTTCCGCCGGCTCGTCCATCATCCATTTCTGGACCTGGCGCGCAGACCGCTTCTTCATGCTGGTGGAGTGACGTGAAGCTGCAACCGCCACAGGCCGAGTTTGCCCGCCGCCTGGGACATGACTTCACGGACGCGTCCCTGCTGGAAGAGGCGCTGACCCATGCCTCGCATTCCGGTCCCGTTCGGCGCGACAACCAGCGGCTGGAATTCCTGGGCGACCGCGTCCTGGGGCTGGTGATCGCCGAGGCGTTGCTGGCCGACGACCCCGACGCGCGCGAGGGGGATCTTGCGCCCCGGTTCAACGCGCTTGTCCGCAAGGAAGCCTGCGCCGAGATCGCCGAAGCCATCGACCTTGGCAGCGCGCTGATCATGGGCCGGTCCGAGCGGGCGACGGGCGGGCGGCGCAAGCAGGCGCTGCTGGCCGACGCGATGGAGGCGGTGATCGCGGCCGTCTACCTCGATGCCGGTTTCGCGGCAGCGCAGGATCTTGTCCTCCGGCTCTGGGCGCCCCGGATCCGAGTGGCCGAGGCGACGGCGCGCGACCCCAAGACCGCGCTTCAGGAATGGGCCCAGGCCCGCGGCCTGACCCCTCCCGACTATGTCGAGGAGGGACGCAGGGGCCCGGACCACGCGCCGCAGTTCACCATATCGGCGGTTCTGTCCACCGGCGAGCGGGCGACCGCCACCGCCAATTCCAAGCGGGCCGCGCAGCAGGCGGCGGCCGGCGCGCTTCTCGAACGGCTGGAGGGCCACGCATGACCGATACGAGATGCGGCTTCGTTGCCCTGATCGGGGAACCCAATGCCGGGAAATCGACGCTTCTGAACCGGATGGTCGGGGCCAAGGTGTCGATCGTCACCCACAAGGTGCAGACGACACGGGCGCGGATCCGGGGCGTCGCGCTCGAGGGCGAGGCGCAGATCGTCTTCGTGGACACGCCGGGCCTGTTCCGTCCACGGCGCAGGCTGGACCGGGCGATGGTCTCGGCCGCGTGGTCGGGTGCGGCGGATGCGGATGTCGTCGTGCTGATGGTCGAGGCGCATCGCGGCATCACCGAGGGTGTCGAGGAAATTCTCAAGGCGCTGGAGGAACGCGCCGCCGGTCGCCCGGTGGTGCTGGCGATCAACAAGATCGACCGCGTGAAGCGCGACACGCTGCTGGCGCTGTCGCGGGAACTGAACGCCCGCCGCGATTTCGCCGCCACCTTCATGATCTCGGCCGAAAAGGGGTCTGGCGTCGACGACCTGCGCCGCTGGCTGGCCGAGCACCTGCCGGTGGGGCCATGGCTCTACCCCGAGGATCAGATCGCGGATCTGCCGCTGCGCATGATCGCCGCCGAGATCACCCGCGAGAAGCTGACCCTGCGGCTGCACCAGGAACTGCCCTACCAGCTGACCGTCGAGACCGAGGAATGGGAAGAGCGCAAGGACGGGTCCGTGCGCATCCAGCAGGTGATCTATGTCGCCCGCGCAGGCCACCGCGGCATCGCGCTGGGCCCCAAGGGCGCCACGATCAAGCAGGTCTCCATCGCCGCGCGGGAGGAGCTGGAGAAGTTTCTCGACCGCAGGGTGCATCTTTTCCTCGAGGTCCGGGTGCGCGAGAACTGGCAGGAAGAGATCGAGCGCTACGAGGAAATGGGCCTCGATTTCCACGACGGAGATTGATCGGGGGGCCTTTCGCGCATGCGGCTGACAGCCGAGTTCTGGGTGCAGGCCTATCTTGCGCGGCTGCGGCTGGCGGACATCCCGGCCTTTGTCGTGGCGCGCGGCGACGCGACTGCCGGTGCGGTCCTGGTCAAGCAATCGACGCTGGACGGGCAGGCGCGGGCTTTCACACGCAGCCTGGGGCTGGACGGGCAGCGCGTCTGGGCCCTGCTGGCCGAGGGGGCAGAGCCGGACGTTGACGCGGCCATCGCCCGCCAGCGGAAATATGACCCGGATCTATGGGTGATCGAGGTCGAGGATCGCGCCGGGCGCCACCTGCTCGACGAGGACGGGTTGGCGGAGTAGCGTCGCATCATGGAGTGGCAGGGCGAGGGGGTGCTTCTGTCCGTGCGCAGGCATGGCGAGAGCGCCGCGATCATCGAGGTGCTGACCGAAGGGCAGGGCCGCCATGCCGGGCTGGTGCGCGGTGGCGGCGGGCGCAGGCTTGCGCCGATCCTCCAGCCCGGCGCGCAGCTTGCGCTGGGCTGGCGTGCGCGGCTGGCGGATCACCTGGGCAATTTCACCGTGGAACCGCTTCAGGCGCGCGCCGGGATAATGTCGGACCGGCTTGCGCTGGCCGGCCTCGGGGCGGTGACGGCGCTGGCGCAGACAGCCCTGGCCGAGCGGCAGCCGTTTCCGGCGCTTTACCGGCAGACCGTGGCGCTTCTCGACGCGATGGAGGCGGGCGCCCCCGCTTGGCCCGCGCATTACATCGACTGGGAACTGGCGCTGCTGGCCGAGCTTGGCTTCGGGCTGGAGCTTGAGAGCTGCGCGCTGACCGGCGCGGCGGAAGGGCTGGCCTGGGTATCGCCGAAATCCGGGCGCGCCGTTGCGGGTGGCGCCGGGGCCGACTGGGCCGACCGGCTGCTGACCTTGCCGCCGTTCCTGCGGGCAGATGCCGGGGCGGCGCCTATCACCGCCGCTGACCTGGCCGACGGAATGCGGCTTTCGGGGCATTTCCTGAACGCGCGGCTGATGCCCGCGCTCGGCAAGACGCTGCCACCCGCCCGAGAGCGGCTGGCGCATCTGATCCTACGGCTTTGAGTCCTCGGGCCGGGCGGCCGACCGGAAAAACAGGCTTTCGCCGTCCGTGTTGGTCAGCAGCAGGCTGTCGGCCGCCACTTCCGCGAACTCCATCGCCCCGAGCGCGGTGAAATAGACCTGTTCCGCTGCAAGGTCCGGGCAGGCGCGTCGTGTGGCGGCGATATCCTCGATCTGGAACCAGGGCAGGGGTGCGGTCTGCCGCGCGCTGAATCTGTTGCAGGGGCCACTGCCGGTGACGCGCCCGTCCGAGGTGAAGCGCAGCGTCGCCCCGAAGGCGGCCGGGCCGTCGTTCAGGGATTCCAGTGTCCACAGCGTATCGGACGGCGCCGCCTCTCCCACGGTGTCGGGCAGCGGGCTACAGGCGGCAAGCGTGCACAGCGCGAGGGTGGCGATGGCCGGTCTCATCGGGTCGGGCTCCGTATTGGGTGCCACGCCAGAGTAGACGCCGTGCGCGGGCCGGCCAAGCCCGCCGCCGTCACGCCTGCGTCAGTTGCGCCCCGGCTCCAGCAGGCGGCGGACGATCACCTGCGCCTGGATCTCGGCCGCGCCTTCGAAGATGTTCAGGATGCGGGCGTCGCACAGCACCCGGCTGATCGGGTATTCCAGCGCGAAGCCGTTGCCGCCATGGACCTGCAACGCATTGTCTGCCGCTGCCCACGCGACGCGCGCGCCCAGCAGCTTGGCCATCCCCGCCTCGAGGTCGCAGCGGCGGTCAGCGTCCTTTTCGCGGGCGGCGAAGTACGTCAGCTGGCGCGCGACCATGATCTCCACCGCCATCATGGCGAGTTTCCCGTAGACGCGGGGGAAGGCCAGGATCGACTTGCCAAAGGCCGCGCGGTCCCGGGCATAGGCAAGGCCCAGTTCCAGCGCGTTCTGGGCCACGCCGATGGCGCGGGCGGCGGTCTGGATGCGCGCGCTCTCGAAGGTCTGCATCAGCTGCCGGAAGCCCTGGCCTTCCGCCCCACCGAGGAGCGCCTCGCCAGGCACGCGGTGAGCGTCGAGGGCGAGGGTGTATTCCTTCATCCCACGGTAACCCAGCACCTCGATCTCGCCGCCGGCTATGGTGGGGTCGGGAAACGGCGTCTCGTCGCTGCCGCGGGTCTTTTCCGCCAGGAACATGGACAGGCCGGCATAGTTCGATGTCGCGGGATCGGTGCGGGCGAGAACCGTCATCAGGTCCGAGCGGCCACCATGGGTGATCCATGTCTTGTTGCCGGTCAGCACCCACTCCTCGCCGTCGCGCACCGCGCGCGTCCGGAGCGCGCCAAGGTCCGAGCCGGTGTTGGGCTCGGTAAAGACGGCGGTGGGCAGCGTCTCTCCGCTGGCGAGCCGGGGAAGCCATGTCCTCTTCTGCGCGTCGGTCCCGCCGCACAGGATGAGTTCCGCCGCGATTTCGGAACGGGTGCCGAGCGAGCCGACGCCGATATAGGCACGGCTCAACTCTTCCGAGACGACGCACATCGCCGTCTTGCCCATGCCGGCGCCGCCATATTCCTCGGGGATGGTCAGGCCGAAGACGCCAAGGGCCGCCATCTCGTCGACGATCTCCATGGGGATCAGTTCGTCCCGCAGGTGCCAGCCATGCGCGTGGGGCACGACGCGATCCTCTGCGAAGCGGCGGAAATGATCGCGGATCATCTCCATGTCCTCGTCCAGGCCGGTGGCGCCGAAGGTCGCAGCGCCGCTTGCCCGGGACATCAGCGCCACAAGCCGTGCCCGCGCCGCATCGGTGTTGCCGCTTTCTATCAGGGTCGCCACGGCGGGCGTGCCGGCGAACCGGTCCCGCGTGGTGCCGTCGACCCCCATGTCCGTCAGGCGCGCCGTCTCTCCCTGGCTCATCGGGATGCCGCCGGCGATCTGGGCGAGATATTCCCCGAAACCGATCTGGAGGATCAGGGACTCCACCTCTCCGAAGCTGCCGCACGCGTCCAGGCGCTGCGCCCAAAGCTGCATCTGCCGCAGGCTTTCGACATAGGTGGCAAGCCAGGCGAGGCCGTGCGCTGCATGCTGCTCGGGTTCGCCGCCGTTCCGGGCGATCCGCTCTGCCACCGCCGCGCGCGCCGCCGCCTCGACCGTCTCGGCCGCGGGAAGCGCGGCGGCGGTCAGCGTGGTCAGGTTCGCAAGAAGCGGGGCGGACGCGAAATCATGGCGCGGATCGGTCATGGCATCTCTCTGTTGCAATGCGGAATCGCCTGTGCGGTTGCGAGCAAGCTAGGGCCTGCCCTGTGGCGGGTCAATCATAGCGGTAACAAAATAACCAATAAATGCCGTTTTGCCGCAAGATTATTAGCATTGCGCTCATGCTGGCCGGGTGCGACAGAAAGGCGGGGCAGGAATGGGCACATGGCGGAACTTGTTGCGGAATTCGGCGCGGCGACGGTGGTGGCGGCCTTCGGTGTCATGCTGCTGGCGGGCTTCGTCAAGGGGGCCATAGGCTTCGCGCTTCCCATCATCGCGGTCAGCGGCATCGGTGCCCTGATGTCGGCCGAACTTGCCATCGCGTCGATCCTCTTGCCGGGGCTTTTCACCAATCTTCAACAGACCCTGCGCGACGGCGTGGCGGCCGCGCGCGAGACGACGCTGAAATACTGGCGGACCAACCTGTTGCTTGTCGGGCTGATGGGCTTCTTCGCGCAGATCGTCGTGATGCTGCCCGACCAGGTGCTCTACCTGATCCTGGGCCTGCTGATCTGTGCCGCCACGGCGCTGCAACTGTCGGGCTGGCGCCCGCACCTGTCGCCCGGTGCCGTTCATCGTGCCGAGTGGGGCACTGGCGTTGTTGCCGCGGCCTTCGGCGGGCTTACCGGCGTCTGGGGCCCGCCTTTGGTCCTGTATCTGCTGGCGCGCGACACGCCCAAGGCGGAAATGGTGCGCGCGCAGGGCATCTTTTTCCTGCTGGGGTCGGCTGTGCTCATCGGTGCGCACCTGATCTCGGGCCTGCTCGATACGCGGAGCCTGCCTTTCTCGGCCTGGCTGATCGTGCCGGCCTTCCTGGGCATGATCCTGGGCCAGAAGGTGCAGGACCGCCTGCCACAGGAACGGTTCCGCAAGCTTACGCTCATCGTGCTGGCGATCCTGGGTCTGAACCTGCTGCGCCGGGGGCTTGGGCTCTAGCCGCGTCCGGTCACGGCCGCCCCCGCGCGCCGTGGATCGCCTGCCGCGTCGACAGCGCCCGAGCGGTTGCGCCGCGCGACGTGAACGCCGCCGAAATACATGTCGGCATCGGCCCAGACCGTCGCCTCGGGCCAGTCGGCCAGCAGCGCCTGGCGCCGCTCTTCGTCGCCGGTATCCTCGAAGGACAGCCGGTCCCCGTCGACATGCAGCCGGGGCGCGGTGATCGCCGCCTCGAGCCCCAGGCCGCCATCCGCAAGCCCCAGGATCACCTGCGTCATGGCCGACCGGATCCGGTTGGAGCCGCCCGAGCCCAGCATCGTCAGCGTCCCGTCGGTGTCGCGCATCGCCGCGGGGCACATCATGGAAGCCAGCCGCGTGCCGGGACGCCAGGACAGCGGGCCGTCTGGCAGCAGATCCTCCTCGCCCAGCATGTTGTTGGGCATGATGCCTGTGCCGGACAGGATCATCCCGTTGCCCTCGCCGTTCGACAGCGTCAGCGCCGCGCCAAGCCCGTTCCCGTCGATCACCGAGATATGGGTGGTGCCCCGGGTCGCCGGGCGGTGCGCGGCCAGCGTCTTTTGCAGCCGGTCCACCAGGGCCGGCGCCAGAAGCCGCTCGGCTGCTTCGTCGGGCTGGTCGTCGATCCGGCTGGCAAGCCGCGCCGCCGCCACCTCGGCCAGGGCGCGGGCGACCAGCACAGGGGCGGGTCGGTGGGGCAGAATGGCGAGCGCCAGCGCCACCTGCACCCCGCCAAGGCTGGGCGCGGGATTGAGCGCAAGCGACTGGCCGGCACGATCGAGCATCTGCGGCCGCCGCCAGATGGGCCGGGCCGCCCGCAGCGCCGCGCGGTCGATCTGGCCGCCCGGCATCTCTGCAAGGGCTGTCGCGATCTCTCCTTCCGAGAAGAAGCGCGGACCCTCATGCGCCATCACTTCAAGCACATCGGCGAGAGCGGAGTTGGCCATCGTGCTGCCCGCCTCGGCCAGCCGGCCCTCGCGCATGTGCAGCGCGGCCGCCTCGGGCGTGGCGGACAGGATCGGGGCCACCAGTCGCGCCACATGCGCCTGGAATCCGGTGAGGCCGACACCGCGCCGCGCCGCGTCCACGGCAGGGGCCACAAGTTCTCGCATCGGCACGCGCCCATACTGCTCATGCGCCTCGAACAGGGCGGGGATCAGGCAGGGCGTCGCCGTGGTGCCCGCGCCGATATGAAAGTCCTGCGTCGCGGTGCCGAAATCGACCGTCACGGTGGACAGCGCGACATCGTCCCCGGGGATCCTGCGGCGGGGTGTTTCCACGAAACCGTCCAGCAGGCGCGCGGGCCCCCTGAGCGGTGCGACCATCAGGAAGCCGCCGCCCAGCGGCTGTGCCAGCACCGGCTCTGCCACGAAGGCCATGCAGGCCGCGGCGACGCAGGCGTCGACGGCCGTGCCGCCCAGGCGCAAGGCCTGTTCCGCCGCTTCTGTCGTCAGGGCATGTCCGCTTGCGATCGCAAATCCCAAGACCCGTCTCCCGTGTGGTTCCGGAACTGCGGTTAGCCCGCGCAGGCCCATGCAGGCAAGACAAAGGCGGACCCGAAGGCCCGCCTCTTGCCGTGTGTCATCGACCTGCCGCGACCCTAAGCGGGATCACATCGCGCCGCGGAAAACGACGGCTTCCTCAAGCACGTCCTCGTCCACGAAGGCCTCGTACTGGCGGAAGTTCTCTTCGAACATCCGCACCAGCCGGGCGGCCTGGCGGTCATAGGCCTCGGGCTTGTCCCAGGTCCGGCGCGGGTCGAGCAGCAGGTCCGGCACCCCCGGACAGGAGGTCGGCACCGCGAAGCCGAAGGCGTCGTCCATCCGGAACTTCGCCTTGTTGAGCGACCCGTCGAGCGCCGCGGTCAGAAGCGCACGGGTCGCCTTGATCGGCATGCGCGACCCCACGCCATAGGCGCCGCCGGTCCAACCGGTATTGACCAGCCAGCACGCCGCGCCCGTCTTGGCGATCTTGTCGCGCAGAAGCGCGCCATAGACTTCCGGCCGGCGCGGTAGGAACGGCGCGCCGAAGCAGGTCGAAAAGGTCGGCTGCGGTTCGGTGACGCCCTTTTCCGTGCCCGCCACCTTTGAGGTGAAGCCCGACAGGAAGTGATACATCGCCTGCGCCGGGGTCAGCTTCGCGATCGGCGGCAGCACGCCGAAGGCGTCGCAGGTCAGCATGATGATGTTCTTGGGGACCCCGCCCCGCGCGGTGTGCGACGCGTTCGAGATGGCCTCGAGCGGGTAGGCGCAGCGCATGTTCGGCGTCAGGCTGTCGTCCTCGAAATCCAGCTCGCGGGTGAAGGGATCATAGACCATGTTCTCGATCACCGTCGCGAAACGCGATGTGGTCGAGTATATCTCCGGTTCCGCCTCGGGGTTCAGGTTGATCGTCTTGGCGTAGCAACCACCCTCGAAGTTGAAGACGCCCTTGTCCGACCAGCCATGCTCGTCATCGCCGATCAGCACGCGCGACGAGTCCGCCGACAGGGTGGTCTTGCCAGTGCCCGACAGCCCGAAGAAAAGCGCCACGTCGTGCGGGTCGCCGTGCCCGTGGTTGGCCGAGCAGTGCATCGGCATGGCGCCCTGTTCCGGCAGCAGGTAGTTCAGAAGGGTGAACACGCCCTTCTTGTTCTCGCCCGCGTAGGAGGTGCCGCCGATCAGCATGAGCCGCCGTTCGAAGCTGATGGCGATCACGGTCTCGGACCGGCAGCCGTGCTGCTCGGGATCGGCCTTGAAGCTGGGGCAGTTCAGGATGGTGAACTCTTCCTCGAAGTTGGCCAGCTCCGCGATGTCGGGCCGCCGCAGCAGGTGGCGGATGAACAGGCTGTGCCAGGCAAGCTCGGTGATGACGCGGACGTTCAGGCGGTAGTCGGGATCGGCCCCGGCATAGAGATCCTGGACGAACAGCTCACCCCCTTCGATATGCGAAAGCATGTCGCGGAAGAGCCGGTCGAAATGTGCGGGCTCCATCCGGCGGTTGTTGTCCCACCAGATGTTTTCCTCGGTCGAGGGCTCGACCACCACGAACTTGTCCTTGGGCGACCGGCCGGTGTGGGCGCCGGTGCTGACCAGCAGCGTGCCGCCCTGGCCGAGATCCCCCTCGCCGCGCGAAAGCGCCTGCTGAATGAGTGCGTGTTCCCGCAGGTTGTAGTGGATGGTCGCTACGTTCGGAAAACCGGTTGCATCCAGCGTGCGCGCCGGATTGACCTTGCCGATGGTCATGGGTTCATGTGCTCCTCAACCGGGCAAGCGGCACATGGCCGTTCCCCCGTCTCCCCAGTTTGCCGCGACGACCGAAGGGCCAGATCCGGGGACGGTCATGCAAGGGCCAGCAAGCCCGTCCGAGTCACGGCGACGATATGACGATTAGATAACATCATGTTGCCATGTTTCCAGTCGATTCTGTGTCGCAGTGCTGCCCCGGCGCGCCACGAAATCACGCCGGGGTGGCATAAGCTTTAGCTTTGTTCCCGGTTCCCGAGTAGAAAAGCAGCAAAGAAACAATCGGAGAGGAGCATGCCATGTCAACGACCATTGCCCTGGTCGACGACGACCGGAACATTCTGACATCCGTGTCCATGGTGCTCGAGGGCGAGGGATACGCGGTCCGCACCTACAATGACGGGGCGACCGCGCTGACCGCCTTCGAGAAGTCGATGCCCGATCTGGCCGTGCTGGACGTCAAGATGCCGCGCATGGACGGGATGGAGCTGTTGCGCCAGCTGCGCACGCGATCGGATCTGCCGGTGATCTTCCTGACCTCGAAGGACGAGGAGATCGACGAACTCATCGGCCTGCGCATGGGCGCGGACGACTATGTGCGCAAGCCTTTCTCGCAGCGGCTGCTGGTAGAGCGGATCCGCACGATCCTGCGCCGCCGCGAGAATGCCGCCAAGGATCCGGAAAAGACCGAGTCCAACTGCATGGTCCGGGGCAGCCTTTCGATGGATCCCCTGCGCCACGCCGTGACCTGGAAGGCACAGCAGATCACCCTGACCGTGACCGAGTTCCTGATCCTTCAGGCGCTGGCCCAGCGCCCCGGCTTCGTCAAGAGCCGCGACCAGCTGCTCGACGTCGCCTACGACGATCAGGTCTATGTCGATGACCGCACCATCGACAGCCACATCAAGCGGATCCGCAAGAAGTTCAAGGTCTACGATCCCGATTTCGCCTCGATCGAGACGCTGTACGGAATCGGTTACCGCTATAACGAAGCCTGAAGCTGGACCCCTGGGCGGCGGGACCATGGAAAAGCCGCGATATCGCGTTCTCCTGAGCCACCCGAATTTCGACGAGCGTGACAGCAAGTCGGATCGGGCAGGGCTGCTCGACTGGCGTGCGCGCTTCGGTCGGCGTTCGCCGCTGTCGCGAAAGATCATCACCTTCAACCTTGTCGCCCTTGGCGTCCTGCTGACGGGTGTTCTGTATCTCAACCAGTTCCAGGGCGGGCTGGTCGACCTGCGCACCAAGGCGCTGGAAAGCGACGCGCGGCTGATCGCGCATCTTGTCGCGCATGAGCTGGCCGAAGGCGATCGGTCAAGCGCCATCGACACCCTTCGCAATGCAGAGCGGACCGGCGGTTTGCGGGTAGTGCTGTACGACACCAGCGGCCAGAGCATCGCCGTCGTGGACCCCGACGCCGGCGAAGGCGCCGTGCCGGCGCCTACCGGTGGACAGCAAAGCGCCTATGTCGCCATCATGAACGACGTGTGGGAGCGGTTGTCGCGGCTCTTCGCCGCGAGCGGGGCCGGTGGTGCGACGGGGTTGTCGCCCGAAACGGCGCAGGACGTCGTCGAACGCAGTCTTTCCGGGCGTTCGGTCGAAAGATTGCTGGCCGCCACCCCGGCCGGCGCGCAGGTCGTGTCGATCGTGATGCCCGTCATGGAAGAGAACGGCGGCCCGGTCTATGGCGCGATCCTTGTCAGCACGCGCCCGGGGGACGTGGACAGCTTCGTGCGGGCGGAGCGCGAGAAGATCCTCCAGGTCTTTGCGCTGGCGACGATCACCTCGATCTTTCTGTCGCTGCTGCTGGCCAACACGATCGTGCGCCCGTTGCGCGATCTTTCCGAGGCGGCACACAAGGGGGGCACGCGCAACGCGCGGCAGGTGAACCCAGAGCGCATCAACATTCCCGACATGAGCAACCGCCCCGACGAGATCGGCTATCTGTCGAGTGCCATGCGGCTGATGACGGCGGCGCTCTACGACAGGATCGAGGCGAACGAGAGTTTCGCGGCCGATGTCGCGCACGAGATCAAGAACCCGCTCACGTCGCTTCGCTCGGCGGTGGAGACGATGCCCTACGCCCGCACTGACGCGGATCGGGATCGGCTTCTCGGCATCATCAAGCAGGACGTGGACCGGCTCGACCGGCTGGTGACCGACATCTCCAACGCCTCGCGGCTGGACAGCGAACTGGTCCGCGACCGGATGGAGCCCTTCGACCTTGCGCAGCTTCTGTCGAACCTGATCGCCTTCAACGAGGAACTGGCAGCAAGACGGGGCGTGCGCCTTGCCAGCAGTTTCCATGCCCAGCCACTGGTCATCACCGGGCTCGAGGGGCGGCTTGCGCAGGTTTTCGTGAACCTCATCACCAATGCGGTCAGCTTCTCCGAAGACGGCGACACCATCACGATCCGTACCGAGGAGCTTGGCCGGCATCGCGTGCGGGTGATCGTCGAGGATCAAGGCCCGGGCATCCCCGACGAGAACCTTTCCGACGTGTTCGAGCGTTTCTATTCCCAGCGCCCCGATGCCGAGGATTTCGGCAACCACTCCGGGCTGGGCCTCGCGATCTCGCGCCAGATCGTCGAGGCGCATGGCGGCGAGATCTGGGCCGAGAACATCCGCCCCGCCGGCGCAGGACGCGAGGGGCCATCGCAAGGCGCGCGCTTCGTCGTGGAACTGCCCGTTTGAGCGATGGGCCGGCGCTTCTGCACGCGACCTGTGTCGCGCTGGACGACCGGGCGGTGTTGCTGACCGGACCGTCGGGCAGCGGCAAATCCACCGTGGCGCTTCGCATGATGGCGCTGGGTGCGACGCTGGTGGCCGACGACCAGGTGCTGCTGTCGGCGCATGGCTCGAAGCTTCGGGCCGAGGCGCCCGAACGCATCGCGGGCATGATCGAGATGCGCGGGATCGGGCTGGTGCGGGTCCACCATGCCCCCGCCGCGTGGGTGGGGCTGGTGGCCGATCTGAGCCGGGCCGAGGTGTCGCGCATGCCGCGTCTTCAAAAAACATTCATCAATCGGATCGAACTTCCATTGATTGCGGGGCGGGAAAGGCCAAATCTGGCCGATATGCTGGTCGTATGCCTGCGAGACGGTCTCGACCCGCTTTTCGTCGATCCGGAGGGTTGAGCCCTCGTTTGGACCCGGAGGGTCCGCCCGATGCACAGGACCGAAGATACGACCGCGCCGTTGCAGCAGGTGGCCATCGTCACGGGCCCCTCGGGTGCCGGTCGCTCTACCGCGATCGCCGCTCTCGAGGATCTGGGCTTTGAGGCGATAGACAACCTGCCGTTGTCGCTGCTCGAACGCCTGTTCGCGGGCGGCGCCCATGACCATCCCGTGGCCGTCGGAATCGACCCCCGGACCCGCGATTTCAGCGCCGATGGGCTGCTTGCGGCCATCGACGGGCTGAACGCGATGCCCGGCTTCGAGGCGTCGCTGGTTTTCATCGACTGCGACACCGATACGCTTCTCAGGCGCTTTTCCGAGACGCGCCGCCGGCATCCGCTGGCGCCGCAGGAACCGCCGCTCTCGGGGATCGAGCGCGAGCGAACGTTGCTCTTGCCCGTATTGCCGCAGGCCGATGTGCTGATCGACACCACCGAGATGACCCCGCATGACCTGCGCGCCGAGATGGGGCGCTGGTTTGCCCGTGGCGACGGCGGGGACATGGTGGTGGTGGTCCAGTCGTTTTCCTACAAGCGCGGCACCCCGCGCAGCGCCGACATGGTTCTCGACTGCCGCTTCCTGCGCAACCCGCACTGGGTCGCGCGGCTGCGCCCCTTCACCGGACAGGATGCCGAGGTCGCCTCCTATGTCGCTGGCGACGCGCTTTACGCGCCCTTCATGGAAAAGGTCATCGACATGGTGACGCTGCTCCTGCCTGCCTACAAGGCGGAAGGGAAGTCGTATTTCACGCTTGCTTTCGGTTGCACGGGGGGCAGGCACAGATCGGTGTGCATTGCACAAGAAGTGGCGATTGCGCTTGCGAAGGCCGGTTGGCGGGTGTCTAGTCGGCACAGGGAACTTGAGCGGGCACCGCGGGAGGGTGTGCTCGAGGGTGTGGTGAAAACGTGATAGGTATCGTGATCGTCGCGCATGGCGGACTGGCCAGGGAATACCTGGCAGCCATGGAGCATGTGGTAGGCAAGCGCCCGGGGGTCCAGGCGGTCAGTATCGGACCCGACGACAACCGGACCGAGAAGCAGGCCGAGATCAACGCCGCGATCGTGGCGGTGGATGACGGGTCCGGCGTGGCGGTGGTCACGGACATGTTCGGCGGCACGCCGTCGAACCTGGCCGTTGCTGCCTGCACGGCACCGCGACGCAAGGTGCTTTACGGCGTCAACCTGCCCATGCTGATCAAGCTGGCCAAGGCGCGGAACAAGTCGCTGGACCTGGCTGTCGCTTGCGCCCTCGACGCCGGGCGCAAGTATATCAACTGTGCAGACGGCATCCGGATCGGAAACGGAGCGCTTTCCGCCTGATGCAGATGGACTTGGACATCACGAACGAGCGCGGCCTTCATGCCCGCGCATCCGCCAAATTCGTCGAAATCGTCGAAGCCCATGACGCCAAGGCTGCGGTCAGCCGCGACGGGATGACCGTTTCGGGCGATTCGATCATGGGCCTGTTGATGCTGGCCGCCGCAAACGGCACCTCGATCCGGGTCGAGACATCGGGCGCGCAAGCCGCTGAACTGGCCGCCGCACTTCGCGCGCTGGTCGAGAACAAGTTCGGCGAGGGGCGCTGAGGGCGGCCCTCAGCGCGTCGGCACCGGCGTCTCTCCGCGATAATCGTAGAAACCGCGCTGTGTCTTGCGGCCCAGCCAGCCCGCCTCGACATATTTTACCAGCAGGGGGCACGGGCGGTACTTGGTATCCGCCAGCCCGTCATGCAGGACGTTCATGATCGCGAGGCAGGTGTCGAGCCCGATGAAATCCGCCAGTTCGAACGGCCCCATCGGGTGGTTCGCGCCCAGCTTGAGCGACGTGTCGATCGACTGCACCGAGCCGACGCCCTCGTAAAGCGTGTAGATCGCCTCGTTGATCATCGGGATCAGGATGCGGTTGACGATGAAGGCGGGGAAATCCTCGGCGCTGGCGGCGGTCTTGCCCAGCCGCTCCACCACGCCCTCGAGGGTCCGGAACGTCTCTTCGCTGGTGGCGATGCCGCGGATCAGTTCCACGAGTTGCATCACCGGCACCGGGTTCATGAAATGGAAACCCATGAACCGCTCGGGCCGGTCGGTAGCCGCGGCCAGCCGCGTGATCGAGATGGACGAGGTGTTCGAGGTCAGGATCGTCTTCGGCGCCAGATGCGGCGCGAGGCTGCGAAAGATCTCGTGCTTGAGCTTCTCGTTCTCGGTCGCCGCCTCGATCACCAGATCGGTGGCGCCGATCTGCGCGATGTCGGTCGTGGCGCGGATCCGCGACAGGGCGGCGGCCTTTTCCTCGGCGGTCAGCCTGCCCTTGGAAACCTGGCGGTCCAGATTGCCCTCGATCAGCGCCATCGCGCGGTCCAGCGTGTCCTGCGAAATGTCGTTCAGCCGCACGTCATAGCCGGAAGTGGCGAAGACATGGGCGATCCCGTTGCCCATCTGGCCTGCGCCGATCACGCCAACTGTCCTGATTTCCACGGCCCAAACTCCCCGTTCGTTCATCGAGGATGAGCATTAGGCCAATCGGCGGGGCATCACAATGTCCGGCGTTGCCGCGGTGGGCGGTGTCGCGCTGGCGGGCACTTCCTGTTCGCGCAGAAGTGCGTGAATGTGGCGGAAGTATTCCGCATCCCCATAGGCCGGGTGGTAGAGCCGCCCGTCGGGGGGTTGCGCCTGCAGGCGCGAAAGCCGGTGCACCCGTTCACCCCGCCAGACGAAACTCAGCGCGACAGCATCCGGGCCGAGACGCGCGGCCAGCCCGTCCACCTTCCAGCCTGCCTCGCCTGCGGCGGTCGCGACGACCGCCTCGTCGTTCGGCCACAGATCCGGGTCCGGCCCCAGCCGCGCCATGGCGCGCCTGCGGGCGGCTACCGCGTCGATCAACCGCGCGGACACGCGCACCAGGGGGAAGAAACAGGCATGAACCGTCTTCGCATGCGGGGCCATCGACGCGTGCCAGCGCCAGTCCCGGCCCGCGGGGCCGAAGCGGTGCGCGACAAGGTCGGCATCGCTTTCATCGAGCAGGGCGAACGCCTCCCGCGCCGTGGCGAAGCCGAAATGCACATCCGGCTCCACCAGCCAGAAATGCGCGACCCGCGGCCAGCGTCGCCGCGCAAGGATCAGCGCGTAATCCCCGCAGCGCCATGGCCAGCGGGGATGGAGGTACAGCCCCTCGGCGGCGGCGGCGGCATCGCTCAGTTCGAGGACGGGCGTGGCTTCAGGGGCGTCGCGGCGGTGCCGCACGTCCAGCGCGCAGGCCAGCCGGCGCCCGAAATGCGGCCGCAGGAAGCGCAGCAACCCCCGCTCCGGCGAGGTGCAGCGCTCGGCGCGCAGAAGGCACATGGTCGGGCCCAACGAAAATCCCCGCAGAAGTCGATCTGCGGGGATCCTGACGCCGGTCCGGTTAAGGCCGGGTTGTCAGCCGAGCGCCTTCTTGAGCGCGGGCAGCGCCTCGAACAGGTCGGCGACCAGGCCGTAATCGGCAACCTGGAAGATCGGCGCCTCTTCGTCCTTGTTGATCGCGACGATGACCTTCGAGTCCTTCATGCCGGCCAGGTGCTGGATCGCACCGGAAATGCCGACCGCGATGTACAACTCGGGCGCCACCACCTTGCCGGTCTGACCCACCTGCCAGTCGTTCGGCGCGTAGCCCGAATCGACCGCCGCGCGGCTGGCGCCGACGGCCGCGCCCAGCGCGTCGGCCAGCTGCTCGATCAGGGCGAAATTCTCTTCCGAGCCGACGCCGCGTCCGCCGGAAACCACGATCTTCGCGCTGGTCAGGTCGGGGCGATCGCTTGCCGCCACCATGTCCTCGACCCATTCCGACAGGCCGGTCCGTGCAGTGGCAGAGACAGGCTCGACCGGGGCAGAGCCACCTGCCGGCGCTGCCTCGAAGGTAGAGGTGCGGATCGTCATCACCTTCTTCGCGTCCCCCGATTTCACGGTCTGGATCGCGTTGCCGGCATAGATCGGGCGATCGAAGGTCGCCGCGTCGTGGACCTTCACCACCTCCGAGATCACCATCACGTCGAGCAGCGCCGCCACCCGGGGCAGCACGCTTTTCGAGAACGCGGTCGAGGCGGCGGCGATATGCTCGTAATCGCCCGCGATATCCGCGATCAGCGCGGCGGTGGGCTCGGCCATGCCATGGCAGTAGGCGTGATCGCCCGCGAACAGCACCTTGGCCACACCCTGAAGCGTGGCCGCCTCGGCCGCGGCGGCGTCGCCGCCTTCGCCGGCAACCAGGATGTGCACATCGCCCAACCCCTTCACGGCGGTCAGCGCCTTGGAGACGGCGTCGGTCGCCAGCTTGCCTTCGACCACTTCGGCGAGAAGAAGAACAGCCATCAGATCGCCCCCGCTTCCTTGAGTTTCGACACCAGTTCCTCGACCGAAGCCACCTTCACCCCCGCGGAGCGTTCGGCCGGTTCCTTCGTCGAGACCACGGTCAACCGCGGCGCGATGTCGACGCCGTAATCGGCGGGCGTCTTTTCATCTAGCGGCTTCTTCTTCGCCTTCATGATGTTCGGAAGGCTCGCGTAGCGCGGTTCGTTCAGGCGCAGGTCGACCGTCACGATCGCGGGCATCGTGACCTTGATGGTCTGCAAGCCACCATCCACCTCGCGCGTGACGAGGGCCGCGTCGCCGTCGATCTCGACCCTGGAGGCAAAGGTCGCCTGCGACCAGCCCAGCAGTGCCGACAGCATCTGCCCGGTCGCGTTCATGTCGTTGTCGATGGCCTGCTTGCCGCACAGGACCAGCCCCGGCTGTTCCTCTGCGATGATGCCCTTCAGGATCTTGGCGACGGCCAGCGGCTCGATGTCCTGGTGCACGTCCTCGGACGCGATCACGAGGATTGCGCGATCAGCCCCCATGGCCAGTGCCGTGCGCAGGGTTTCCTGGGCCTGCTTCACGCCGATGGACACCGCCACGATCTCGGACACCGCGCCCTTTTCCTTGAGGCGGATCGCCTCTTCGACGGCGATCTCGTCGAAGGGGTTCATCGACATCTTCACGTTGTTCAGATCGACCCCCGAGCCGTCCGCCTTGACGCGGACCTTCACGTTGTAGTCGATCACGCGTTTGACTGGCACCAGCACCTTCATGCGCGTTTCTCCCTTGGCTGTGCGTCGCGGAGAGGGCCTTCCGCGGGGCCTGACGGCCCCGGGTCTCCGCAGTCTCGCCAACGTCCTAGCGCGATGGGACGCCCTCGTCCATAAGCAGCGGCAGCCCGCCCCCGAGGGTCGCCACGATCAGCGGTTCTTGCCCGGCACCCAGAGCACGTCCGCGCGCCCCTCGTCATTCGCGATCCGGCTCGCGACGAAGAACCAGTCGGACAGCCGGTTCAGGTAGCGCAGCGCGGATTCGTTAACGCTTTCGGTGGTGGCCAGCTCGACCACATGGCGTTCGGCCCGGCGGCTGACGGTGCGGCACAGGTGCAGATGCGCCGACAGCGGGCTGCCCCCGGGCAGGATGAAGCTGCGCAGCGGCTGAAGCCGCGCGTTCATCGCGTCGATCTCGGCCTCCAGCCGGTCCACCTGCGAGGGAACGACGCGCAGGGGCGGGTATTCCCGCTCGGCGTCCTTTTCCATGTCGGGGGTACACAGATCCGCGCCCAGATCGAACAGATCGTTCTGGATCCGCATCAGCGCCGCGTCCATGTCGGCATCTGCATGCAGCCTTGCCATGCCCACGGTCGCGTTCGCCTCGTCCACGGTGCCGTAGGCGGCCACGCGCGGCGAGTGCTTCGCGACCCGGCTTCCATTGCCGAGCGCGGTTTCCCCGGCATCGCCGGTGCGGGTGTAGATGCGGTTCAGCACGACCATCAGCGGTCCCCTCCGAAATAGACCACGGCAACGATCAGGATCACCGCGATGAACTGCAGGAGCAGCCGCAGACGCATGATCTTGTTGGCGTATTTCCGGTTGAAATCGCCCCCCTTGGCGAAGCCGCCGACGCCCACCAGCAGCACGCCCAGAACGGCAAGGCAGGCGAAAAGCGCCACGTAGAACAGCGGTTGATCGGTGATCATGGTCCCTCTCGGTCTTTTCTTGCAGGGCGCTCACATAAGCCGCGTCTTGCGATTGTCACGGCGAAACTCAGTTGCGCCTGAGGATCTCGTCGAGGATCCGGGTCGGCAGCAGGCGCCGTGCGACGGCCATGATACGCGTGGGCGTGGTGACATGATAGCGCGCCTTCGGTCGCGGGGCTTCCAGCGCACGGATCAGCTGGTGCGTGACCGCCTCGGCGGGCAATTCGAAGCGGTCCGGCTTGCCGGCGTCCCGGTAGAGACGCTTCAGAAGCTCGCGCTCGTAGAATGGGCGCTCTGCCGAGCCCTGCCAGTCGATCCAGCGCTCGAAATGGGCGCGGCTGTTCTGCCGGATCATCGAGGTGATCGGCCCCGGCTCGATCAGGATGAAGTGGATGCCCGGGTGGGTGTTCTCCAGCCGGTAGGTGTCGGTGATTCCCTCCATGGCGAACTTGGTCGAGACATAGGCGCCGCGCGCGCGCAGCGCGATGAAGCCCAGGATCGAGGAATTCATCACGATCCGCCCCGACCCCCGCGCCTTCATCGCGGGCAGGATGCGGTTCGTCAGGTCCACCGCGCCGAAAAGGTTCGTCTCGTAGATCTCGCGCAGCCCCTGCCGGGGGAGGTCCGCGCACAGGCCCGGCAGCGCATGGGCCGCGTTGTTGAACAGCGCGTCCAGCCTGCCGTCGGTGCGTTCCAGCGCCTCGGTCGCGCCCGCGGCGACGCTTTCCTCCGAGCCTGCGTCGAGCGGGAAGCTCTCCAGCCCCTCGGCCTCCAGCCGGGCGCAGTCCTCGGGCTTGCGGCAGGTGGCCAGCACGCGCCAGCCGCGGCGCTTCAGCCCGTGGGCGGCGTCATGTCCGATGCCCGATGAGCAGCCGGTGATCAGGATGGTCTTCGCGGTCATGGGGGGCCTTGCCGTTCCGGTTCGACCCTGATGTAACAGCCGCCCGCGCAGAGGCAACCGCGCCGTGGCGCTGGACCGATACCGCGCCTCGGTGTACCACAACATCTATGGATGACATGACCGACGACCGCGACATGCCCGCACCGGGCGACATGGCAGAGCCGCTGCGCCGCGCGCTGGGCGAGCGGTACCTGACCTATGCGCTTTCGACCATCACCGACCGCGCGCTGCCCGATGCGCGGGACGGGCTGAAGCCGGTCCACCGGCGCATCCTCTACACCATGCGCAACCTGCGGCTCGAGCCGACCGGGCCCTTCCGCAAATGCGCCAAGATCACCGGCGAGGTGATGGGGAACTACCACCCCCATGGCGACCAGGCGATCTATGACGCGCTGGCCCGGCTCGCGCAGGACTTCAACATGCGCTACCCGCTGGTGGACGGGCAGGGCAATTTCGGCAACATCGACGGCGACAACCCCGCCGCCGCCCGCTACACCGAGGCCCGCGCCACCGCCGCCGCGATGGCCCTGATGGAGGGGCTGAACGAGGACGCGGTCGATTTCCGCCCCAATTACGACGGCTCCGAAAGCGAGCCGGTGGTGCTGCCGGCGGCGTTTCCGAACCTGCTCGCCAATGGCTCGAGCGGCATCGCGGTGGGGATGGCCACCAACATTCCGCCGCACAACATCGACGAGCTGGTGGCTGCCTGCCTGCACCTGATCAAGGCGCCGAACGCCCGAGAAGAGACCCTGATGGAGATCATCCCGGGGCCCGACTTCCCGACCGGCGGCGTGATCGTCGAAAGCCGCGAGGCCATCGCCGAAGCCTATCGCACCGGGCGCGGCTCTATGCGGGTTCGCGCGAAATGGGAAGTGGAGGAGCTGGGCCGCGGTCAGTGGCAGATCGTCGTGACCGAGATCCCGTTCCAGGTCCAGAAATCCAAGCTGATCGAAAAGATCGCCGAGCTGGTCACGGCGCGCAAGGTGCCGATCCTCGGCGATGTGCGCGACGAGTCGGCCGAGGATGTGCGCCTGATCCTCGAGCCGAAATCCCGCAGCGTCGATCCGCAGGTACTGATGGAGACGCTGTTCCGCCAGTCGGACCTGGAATCGCGCTTCTCGCTCAACATGAACGTGCTGATCGACGGGCGCACGCCGAAGGTCTGTTCGCTGAAGGAAGTGCTGCGCGCCTTCCTCGACCATCGGCGCGAGGTGCTGCTGCGCCGCTCGCGCCACCGGCTGGGCAAGATCGACGCCCGCCTCGAGGTGCTGGAGGGCTATATCATCGCCTTCCTCAATCTCGACCGGGTGATCGAGATCATCCGCACCGAGGACGAGCCGAAGCCGGTGATGATGGCCGAGTTCGGCCTGTCCGACGTGCAGGCCGAGGCGATCCTGAACATGCGCCTGCGCAGCTTGCGCAAGCTGGAAGAAATGGAGTTGCGGCGCGAGCGCGATGCGCTGACCGCCGAGCGGGCGGATATCGTCGCCCTTCTCGATGACGAGGGGATGCAGTGGGACCGCATCGCCGACCAGCTTCGCGACGTGCGCAAGCAGTTCGGCAAGCAGGCCCCCGGCGGGGCGCGCCGCACCCTGTTCGCCGATGCGCCCGCCGTCGAGGACGTGCCGCTCGAGGCGATGATCGAGCGCGAGCCGATCACCGTGGTCTGTTCCCAGATGGGCTGGGTGCGGGCGATGAAGGGGCATATCGCGCTCGACAGTGACCTGAAGTTCAAGGATGGCGACGGGCCGCGCTTCATCTTCCATGCCGAAACCACCGACCGGATCCTGCTGTTCGGCTCGAACGGGCGCTTCTACACCATAGCGGGGTCGAACCTGCCGGGCGGTCGCGGCATGGGCGAGCCGGTGCGCCTGATGGTCGATCTGCCGAACGAGGCCGAGATCGTCTCGCTGATGATCCACCGTCCCGGCGCGAAGGTGATCGTGGCATCGTCTGCCGGCGACGGTTTCGTCGTGCCCGAGGACGAGGTGGTGGCCCAGACCCGCGCTGGCAAGCAGGTGCTGAACGTCAAGGACGGGGTGCGCGCCATCGCCTGCAAGCGCGTCGCGGGGGATCACGTCGCAAGCGTTGGGCAGAACCGCAAGATGCTGGTCTTCCCGCTGGCCGAACTGCCGGAAATGACCCGCGGCAAGGGCGTGCGCTTGCAGAAGGTGCCCTTCGGGGCCGCGCCGCTGGACGCGTCTGCCTCCGGCCTGTCGGATGTCACGACCTTCACGCTGGCCGACGGGCTGAGCTGGAAGGACCCCGCCGGACGGACCCGGACCGAAACCGACCTTGCCGACTGGATCGGCAAGCGGGCGGGTGCGGGGCGCATGGCGCCGCGCGGCTTCCCGCGCGACAACCGCTTCAACGGCTAGGCCGGCTTCCCTCGGTCCCGGTGATGCGCCCATAGGCGGCCATCGTCAGGCACAGGCTGACGGCGGTCAGCGCCGCGCCCGCCGCATCGGGCAGCAGCCATGCCAGCCAGAGCCCGGTCAGCGAAGCCTCGGGCGGGGCGGGCGGGGGCGCGATGGCGACGGACAGGACAAGCCAGGGCAGCAGGATCGCGGCCCATCCGGCGGTCAGGGTGAAGACATGCGGCACGGCCATCTGGACCGACCGCCTGAGGCTGTCCCAGCCCCGCCGCTCGATCAGGATGACCGGGGACAGCGTCGTGGTCAGCGCCGCGATCAGCAGGCCCGGCAGCAGCATCGCGAGAAGCCCGATATACCCCAGGTACCCGGTGGCGATGTTCAGCACGACCAGCGGTGCCGCCTGCGCGGCCAGAAGCGCCCGCCGCTCGGCCGGGGGCGGCGCGGCGCCGGTCTGTTCCCACCATATCCGCAGGCAGGCGATGCCGAACAGTAGCGCAAAGGCTGCCTCGGACATCAGCACGAGCGGATCGAACATCAGCGCGACAAGGTCCCCGCCCGGTTCGCTGACCCGGGCGCGGAAGGCAGTGGGTGCCAGCAGCACCTGAAGTGTCGTGCCGGCGATCCCGAGCGCCAGGAATTCGAGATAGGCGATCGGCCCATATCGCCGCAGCAGCGCGGCGCTGTCGTCCACCAGATCGCGAAAGGTGAAACCGTTCATTCGAACACCTTCGCCAGATCCTCGAAGCCAAGGCCCTCCTTCACCTCGCGCAGCCTTGCGTACAGCAGCGCGGTAAAGATCGACAGGATCGCGTAATGCAGCGCGGTGGTGACGGTATCGAACAGCAACGCCGGCATGATCCCGGGCTGGTTGGTGACCTGCGACAGCGCCACGTCGACCGCAACCCCCAGAAGAAGCGTCACGCCGATCGTGGCCAGCAGCAGCAGCACGAACAGCAGCAGGACCGCGCCCAGGATCGGCCAGCGATAGCCGCGGGACAGTTCGGCCGCACGCGAGAGGCCGGAAAACCCGGCACCCTCGACCAGCACCGCGGGTGCCATCACCCAGTAGCGTGCCATCAGGTAGAGACCCGGCAGCACGAGCAGTGCCAGCCCGACCAGGAAGGCCAGGTAGAACAGGAAGCCCAGTATCGCGATCGGCAGTGCCGCCGACAGGGTCCGGCGCAGATGCTGTCCCATCCTCAGCGAACGGCCGGTGCGGATGTCATAGGCGGCCAGCGTGGTCATCGCCATCACCACCAGTCCCACGACCAGCGACAGGCCGATGCTGGCCAGAACCGGGCCAAGTGCCGCGAGCGCGTCGACATTGCGGCCAAGCAGTGCCGCATCGGACAGCACGGCCAGCTGGACAAGGCCCACGACCACCGATGGGACCAGCGCGATCGGGCCGAATACCGCGAAGTGCCGGAAGAAAAGCGCAAAGCTCTGACCGACCAGCCGGGTGACACCCAGCGGCGGCAAGGGGGCGGGCTGGTCCATGATCCTCCTCGGAAACCTCCGTTCCAGAGGTATCAGCCCGGGGGCGGGGATCAAGCGCTCATCCGCCGCGCGGACCGGACTTTCCGCCCTGGCTGCGATGGAACTTGTCCTCGCGGGCGTCCCCGAACAGCTTGCGGTTCTCCAGGTAGGCGCGTTGCGTCCTGTAGAAGACGCGCAGGAACGCCTCTGCCGCATCCGGATCCAGCCGGCCGGTATAGCCGATGCGCCGGGCGATGGTCGCGGCGACGCGGCGCAGGTTGTCGTCATGGCGCGCTGCGGCGCCGCGGCCCATGGCATCGCGGTTCGCCTGGAGCAATGACTCGAGCGTCTGCAACTCGTAGCGCCCGTAATGGTCGAGATGGTGCGGCAGGAAATTGAACCGCCCCTGGTCCTGCGGGGCGTCGGCCAGGTCCGGCAACAGGATCGGAACCGGCAGCGTCACTACATAGGTGCCGGCCAGTATGTCTCCCAGGCGTTGCCGCATCGGGTTCAGCAGCGGAACCGCCAGCAGAACCGATATCCAGGCCATGAGAAGCAGCGCCGCCGGCCAGGACAGCGAGGCGCTGGTCAGCAGCAGGGTACCGGGGACGAACACCTCCATTTCCTTCATCAGGTTCCGGACGGTCACCGCGTGCGGCGACAGGCTGCGCCCGTCCACCGCGATCACGCGCAGGCCCGACAGGCGCTTGCCGAAGGTCTGCCCGTTCATCAGGATCTCGGCCAGGATGTAGTATGGCGCGCGGATCGCGAAGAACAGAAGCGCGCCGACGGTCACCAGCCCCGTCATCGGGATCAGTTCCGACAGAAAGAGCAGGGCCATCACCGCGATCACGGCCGCCAGCGACAGAAGGATATCGGCAAGCTGCGCCACGAAACGCGCGCCCAGCCCGGCCACGTCGAAACGGATCGGCACGCCTTCGGGCGGCACGATCTCGATGATGCGGGGTGGCTCTTCCTTGCGGGGGGCGGGGGGGCTCATCGCGTCCTCCGCCCCGAAAGTGCAAGCCAGGCCAGCCAGAACAGTCCGGCAGCGATGCCTATGGCGATGCGTGCGCCGGGCGACTGCACGAGCTGGCGGCCGAAACCCTCGAGGATCGCGGCCGCGACCAGCATCATCCCCGCAAGGATGGCCAGCTTCACCGCATCACGGGCGTTCCGCCTGAGCGCGTCGCGGCGCCGGATCTCGCCGGGGAAAAGCACGGCCTGTCCCAGATGGAGTCCCCCCGCGCAGGCGATGGCTATGGCCGACAGCTCGGTGATGCCGTGGATCGCGAGCCAGGCCAGCACGTCGCCAAGGATGCCCCGATCGGCATGCAGCGCCAGGAACACGCCCAGCACCATCCCGTTGAAGAAGGTCAGCGCCGCGGCCGGGATACAGGCCAGGACCCCCAGCGAGAACACGAGGATCGCGATCTGCGTATTGCGCGAGAACAGGGTCGAGGCGAAGGCCATCAACTGATCCGACGCGGATCCCTCGCCGCTGTAGATAACGGCCAGCAGATCCTCGCGGCTGGCGTTCAGCCCGCGCCCGCCCGCCAGGTCCGCCGGCATCACCGTCTGGTACCACAGCGGATCCGCCAGGAAGAGCATGTAGCCCACGACCGCGCCAAGGATCAGGATGGCATAGGCGGCCAGGATCAGCGGCCACAGCCGCCGCGCGGCCCCGGGGATGCCGGTGCCCAGCAACCGGCCGAGCAGGCCGCCCAGCCTTTGTTGCGGGGCATAGACCGCCAGGTAGGCGCGTGCGCACAGCGCCTCGAGATAGGCGAGCAGCGCGCGGTCTAGCGAGATTTCCCGCGCCGTGGACAGCGACGCCATCGCCTTGCGGTAGAGGGTTCCCAGCGCATGGGCCTCCTCGAAGCTCAGGGCGCCGACGCCATGGCGCTCGGCCTTGGCCAGCACGATCTCCAGCGCGCGCCAGTCCGGCTCGCGCTCGGCGCGGAAGCGGGCGGAACGGATCAGGTTGCCGGCGACGCTCATATCAGCTCCCGCGCCTTGATATCGAGATAGGTGGCCAGCAGCCGCGGCGTCAGTTCGGCCGGTGCCGTCTCGATGCAGATCACCCCGATCCGGGCCAGCCGGTCCAGCACGAGCTGCCGCTCGCGCGCCATTTCGGCCGCGACCACGGCTTCCGCCACGTCCTGCGGCGCGCGGGCGCGCCCGTCCTGCCGCCGCTCGAGGCCCGGATCGCGGAACGAGACGAAGACGATCACATGCATCCGGTGCAGCACCGCAAGGTTCTCGACCAGCAGTTCGGCGGTGGTCGTGTCGGCGAAATCCGAGAAGATGACGATCAGCGACCGGCGGCTCAGCAGTCCGCCCAGATGCGCCAGCGCCAGCGTATGGTTGCTTTCCACGCTGCTGTAGCCAAGCCGCGCGGTCTGGGCACGCAGGATCGGAAAGGCGCTGCGCCCAGGTTGGGGCGGCATGTAGGCGCGAGGCTCTGCATCGAAGCTGTAAAGCCCGACCAGATCGCCCCCCAGCGCGGCCGCCCAGGCAATGCCCAGGGCCGCGTTGATCGCATGGTCGATCCGGGGCAGGCCGTCCACCTCGGCCCGCATCAGGTAGCCATTGTCGAGTGCGAGCACGATCTGGTGGTTGCGCTCGGCCCGCATCTCCTTGGCGACAAGGCTGCGGTGCCGGGCCGAGCGTTTCCAGTCGATCGTGCGACTGTCCATCCCGGTGGTGAACTCGCGCAACTGGTGGAACTCGGACCCTTCGCCGCGCAGGGCGGTGTCCTTGACGCCGTAGAGATCGGACCGCACCAGCGTGTCGATCCGCCCCGATGTCACCGGCCGGATGTTCGGGATCACCCGCAGTTCCGCCCCCAGCGGGAGTCGGGGCGTCATTTCCCAAAGCCCCAGCGGGCTTTGCCAGCGAAGCCAGAGCGCATGAAGCGGATAGGTGCCCCGTCGTCGTGCCGGGATGCGCAGCGTTCCGCGTGCGGTGCGGCGGCCTTCTGCCGTGACGGACAGCGGGACCAGCCCGCCAAGCGCCGGATCGAGTTCGGCCCGCGCGTCCAGGATCCGGGGCAGCCCGGCCCCCCCCCGAGCAACAAGAAGCAGCGGCAGCGTCGCCGTCTCGCCGGTGAACACCTCGGCCGGCGGACCCGTCTCCAGCCGAACGGACGAGGCCCGTGCCGCCATCGCCAGATCGGCCAGGCAGAGTGCCACAACTGCCGCAAGCACCGCCACGGCCGCCCCGGTCGGGATCGGCGCCGCGGCCACGACGATCAGGATCAGCGCCAGCACCGCTGCGGACAGCCACAGCAGGCGGCGGGCGGGGCGCATCAGCGGGGCGCCTCGATCCGGTTGAGGATGTTCTCCATCACGTCCGCTTCCGTCCGGCCCTCGATCTCGGCGCCGGGGCCGAGAACGATCCGGTGCCGCAGCGCCGGGATCGCCAGTCGCTGGACATCGTCCGGGATCGCGTAGTCCCGCCCCTCCAGCGCGGCCAGCGCCCGCACCGCGCCCGCCAGCGCATCGGCCGCGCGGGTCGAGGCGCCGTGCCGGATTTCCGGATCGTCGCGCGTGGCCCGTACCAGTTGCAGGATGTAGCCCAGGATGGTGTCGTCGAGCCGGATGCCGTCGATCAGCCGGCGGCCCGCGGCCAGCGCCTCGGGGCCCATGACCGGGCGGATCTCGGCGGTGCGGGCGGCATGCGAGAGGGGCTGTGCCGCATGGCGGCGCAGGATCTCCATTTCCGCCGCCTCGTCGGGGAACTCGATCACCACCTTGAACAGGAAACGGTCGAGCTGCGCCTCGGGCAGCGGATAGGTGCCCTGCTGCTCGATCGGGTTCTGCGTCGCGATCACGAAAAAGCTGTCGCCCAGCCGGTGGTCGGTGCCGTCGATGGTGGCGATCCGCTCGTTCATCACCTGCAGAAGCGCCGCCTGCGTCTTGGGCGGCGCGCGGTTGATCTCGTCGGCCAGCAGGATGTCGGTAAAGACGGGTCCGCGGGTCAGTCGGAACGACGAGGTGCCGAAGTCGAACAGGTTCACCCCCAGCACGTCGCCCGGCATCAGGTCCGGGGTGAACTGGATGCGCCCGAATTCCAGGTCCAGCGCCGCTGCAAGCGCCTGCGCCAGAAGCGTCTTGGCGGTTCCCGGCGGCCCTTCGAGCAGGCAGTGGCCCCGCGACAGCAGCGCGATCAGCGCCAGGTCGACGGCGTCGTCCTGTCCGTGCACGGCCTTGCCGATCTCGGCCCGCATCCGTTCCGCCGCTGCGCGGAATTCATCGAGATCCATGCACCACCCTTTCCGCCTGCCGCTCGAAGTTGTCCAGCACGGTCATCAGCCGCGCCGTGTCCATCCCCTGTCCAGCGGTTGTAACCGCCGCCGCCGCCTGCGCAAAGCCTGACGCGAGGGCGGGATCCGAGCGGCGCAGATGGGCCACGATCCGCCCCAGCGGGTCGCCGCCCAGTGCCCGGCCGAAAAGCTCCCGCTCGATCCGGCGCAAGCGGTTGTGAAGATGCGCCTGCATCAGCTGGCTGTCATTGTCGGCCAGCCGCAGCAGGCGGGCCTTTGCGGTGATCGAGGCGTCGCGCGCCGCGCTCATCCGGTCGTCGTAAAGCGCCTGCGCCGGGCCGAACCGCACCCAGCTGCGCCAGAACAATAGCACGCAGAGCAATCCCAGCGCGGCCCAGGCCAGCGTATTGGGCCAGGCAAGGACCGCCAGAAGTTCCGACCAGCGGCGCGCGGGTGTCGGCACGCCTTGCGGCGTGGCGAAGATGAAATCGGTCGTGTCGATCAGGACCGGCGCGCCCTTCGCAAGCAGGCCGATCAGATCGGCCGAAAGGTCCGCGTTCTCTGCCAGGCCCAGCCCGTGATTGTTCATCAGGTCCGGATCCGACAGGAAATGCACCGGCCGCGGCCAATCCGCGCCCGTGCAGCTGATCGCGAGGTAGCCGCCCGGCACCGTGACCAGCGGCGTGCATTCCGGATCCGGAAGCGCCGCAAAGAGTTGCGGCGCATAGAGCAGCCCGCGCCGCGTCGGCGTGGCCGGGCCGGCCGGCACCTCGAATTCAAGCACGCGGGTCTCGGGCCGGTGAAGCTGCACCGCATCCAGACCGAAGGGCGCAAATGCGGCACGGGTTTCCGACAGGGCAAGCAGGAATTCGGGATCCGCATGGCCCGAAAGCCGCGCCGCCCGTTGCCACTTGGCGGCAATAACCAGGGTGGGCAGCAGTTCGGCCTTGCGCCGGATCAGGTCTGCATCCAGATCGCGCTCCGTCCCGGTTTCAAGATAGGCCGCGTCATCCCGGGGTCGGGCAAAGATGCGGTCCAGATCGGTGTCCAGCACGGGCAGGATCCGGAAGGCGCCCTCTCCGGCGGTCACGGTTTCCAGCCCGGCGTAGCGGGCCTCGACCCCGCTTGCGTTCAACCAGCCGATCAGGCCACGCTGGCCCATGGCGGACCGCTCGAGCGGCAGTTCCCGCGCCATCGACAGGTAGAACGCCCCGACCGCCGCAACGACCACGACGGCCAGCGCCATCGCCAGTTCCGCAGGACCAAGGCGCAGCCTCATGTCGCGGTCCCCCGCAGGCGAAGGATCGGGGCGGCGCGTTCCAGGCAGTCCAGGAACCGCGCCTCGCGCAGCGGCCTGCCGCCGAACTGCACCAGCTCCTCGGTCATCACGATCCAGCGCAGATCCTGCAGATGGGGCCAGTCGCGCGGCAGGCGCCGCAGGAAGTCGCGCGCTGTCTCGGACGGGCCGAACCGCACGCCGTTCGCCGTGGCGGCGGCGGCAAGGGCCGCCTCGAGCAGCTCGACAAGCGCGGCGCGGCGATCGGCCATGCCCCGCAGCCGCGCGATCAGCGCGGGGTCGAGCCCGTTGCCGTCCGTCTGCGCCACCGCGCTGGCCGCGTGTCTCGATGTCCGCGCGCTTGCCGGGTTGACGCGCAGAAGCGCCAGCAATCGCTCGCGCCTGAGCACCAGCAGGACAAGCGCCACCAGCGCCAGCCCGACAAGCACCGCGCGGGATGCCCCCGGAACCAGCGCCGACAGGCCCGCGCCTCGCTCCTGTGCAGCAGGCCGGAGCGTTTCCAGGTCGACGGGGATCTCTCCGGTGCGGCTCTGGACATAGACGAGTTCCGTCTGGAGCCGGGAAAAGCGCGTGCGCCGATCGTAATCGGCATTCCGCTCAAGGCTGTAGGGCGTGATGCGCGACGTTGCATCGGGCGTGGCTGACGGCACCGCGCCGGGCCACGCCAGCCAGAGGAGCATTGCCCCCAGCCCAAGAAGCCGGCGCCTGCATGCCACTGCGCATCCTCTCCCGAAGACCTGCCACATGGGTACCCTAAGCGGCAGATCCCGGCGGTTTCAAGGCCGACGCGAAGACGCCGGGTCAGGCAAAGGCATCCGGCTTTATCTCCCGCGCCATGTGGTCGAGGACCGCGTTCACGAAACGGCTTTCCTTGCCGCCCGGGAAGAAGGCCTTGGCGATGTCGACATATTCGTTGATCGCCACCTTGGGCGGCGTGTCTGTCGCCAGCATCTCGGCACCCGCCGCGCGGAACAGCGCGCGGATGGTCGGGTCGATCCGCGCGATCGGCCATTTCTCGACCAGCGCCGCGTCGGTCAGCTTGTCGATGCGTGCCTGTCGGCTGACCGCCTCGCGCAGGATCTGGCGGAACAGGTCCACGTCGCCCTCGGCCCAGGTCTCGCCCTCGATCTCGGCGCCGAAGCGATGGGTTTCGAATTCCTGCTGCACCTCGTCCAGCGAGGCATCCGAGGCTTCCATCTGGAACAGGGCCTGCACGGCATAAAGCCGGGCCGCCGATCGCGCCTGCCGGGCGGCTGCGCGTTCGCTCTCGCTCTTGCCAGCCATGTCACTCTGCTCCGGCTGCGGCCTGCGCCGCGAAGCGGCGGCCCAGGGCGATCAGGTGCAGCGCCGCCTCGGCCGCGCCGCCGCCCTTGTTCTGGCCAGCCGCCTCGGCCCGGACGACGGCCTGTTCGACGTTCTCCACCGTCAGGATGCCATTGCCTATGCAAAGCCCCTCGAGCCCCAGTTCCATCAACCCTCGCGAGCTGTCGTTGCAGACGGTGTCGTAATGCGTTGTCTCGCCGCGGATCACGCAGCCGAGGGCGACGAAGCCGTCATACTCGCCTTCGGCCGCCGCCAGCGCCACGGCCTGCGGGATTTCGAGTGCTCCGGGCACCTCGACCACGTCATACATCGCGCGCGCCGCCTCGCAGGCGGCCTTGGCGCCGGCCAGAAGCTCGGCCGCGATCTCGCGGTAATAGGGGGATACGACGATCAGCACGCGCGTCGGTGTGTCGAACACCGGCGCGGGCAGGCTGTAATGGGTCACGGCCGTGGCCATGTCAGGATTTCCTTTCGATCGGCCGGGTGCCCGCAATGGACAGGCCATAGCCTTCCAGGCCGACGACGTTCGGCTTGGGCGAGTTGGTCAGCAGCACCATTTCATGCACGCCCAGCGCGCCCAGGATCTGGGCGCCCAGCCCGTATTGCCGCAACGTCTGGGGCGACGCTTCGCCGTCGAAGGCAAGTTTCATGGACATGTCGCGCAGCAGGACCACCACGCCGCGTCCCGCCTCGGCGATGGTCACCATCGCGTCCTGCAACTGGTGCGAGCGGTTCGGCTTCAGCCCGAGACTGTCCTCCAGCGGGTTTGCGGCGTGCATCCGGACCAGAACCGGTTCGGGGGTCGAGAGATCGCCCTTGGTCAGCACCACATGCTCGGCGCCGCCGGTCTCGTCGGTGAAGATGCGCAGCATCCACTCGCCGCCATATTCCGACGTCACATGCCGCACGGCGGTTTCCCGCACCAGGTTGTCATGGCGCCGGCGATAGGCGATCAGGTCTGAGATCGTCCCGATCTTCAGCCCGTGGGTCTGGGCGAATGCGATCAGGTCGGGCAGACGGGCCATGGTCCCGTCATCCTTCATGATCTCGCAGATCACGCCCGAGGGGTTCAGTCCGGCAAGTCGCGCGATGTCCACCGCCGCCTCGGTATGGCCGGCGCGCACCAGCACGCCGCCGTCGCGGGCGCGCAGCGGAAAGACGTGGCCGGGGGTCGCGATGTCCTGCGGACCCGAGGTCGGGTCGATCGCGACGGATATCGTGCGCGCACGGTCATGGGCGGAAATGCCGGTCGTCACGCCTTCGCGCGCCTCGATCGAGACGGTAAAGGCGGTCTCGTGCCGCGACGAGTTCGACGACGCCATCAGGGGCAGCCCCAGGGCATCGAGGCGTTTGCTGGTCAGCGACAGGCAGATAAGCCCGCGGCCATGGGTCGCCATGAAGTTGATCGCGCTGGGCGTCGCCATCTGGGCCGGGATCACCAGGTCGCCCTCGTTCTCGCGGTCCTCGTGGTCCACCAGGATGAACATGCGCCCGTTGCGCGCGTCCTCGATGATGTCCTCTATGCTGGAGATCGCGTCCGCATAGGTCTCTGTGCTGCTCATGCCTTCTCTCCCGCTGCGAGGCGCATGTCCTCGAGCCGCGCGACATAGCGTGCCAGCGTGTCGATCTCCAGGTTGATCGCATCTCCCACCGCGACCTTGCCCCAGGTGGTGTGGGTCTTGGTGTGGGGGATGAAGTTGATGGTGAAGCGGGCGCCGTCCACATCGTTCACCGTCAGAGAGGTGCCGTTCAGTGCGACAGAGCCCTTCGGCGCGATATAGCGCGCCAGATGCGCCGGCGCCTCGAAGGTGACGCGGGTGCTGTCGCCGTCCTCGCTCAGGTCCACCACCTTTGCCACGCCATCCACATGGCCCGACACGATATGGCCGCCCAGTTCGTCCCCGACCTTGAGCGCCCGTTCCAGGTTGACTCGCTGCCCCGTGGTCCATGCACCCAGCGTCGTCTTGGACAGCGTCTCGGCCGAGATGTCCACGTCGAACCAGCCGGACCCGCCGTCGGTGCCGCGATCCACCACCGTCAGGCAGACGCCGTCGCACGCGATCGAGGCGCCAAGATCGATCTGCCCGGCGTCATAGGCGGTTAGCAGCCGTGCCCGAAGGTCGCCGCGTCTTTCCGTGGCCGCAATTTGGCCGATGTCGGTGATTATGCCGGTGAACATTCGCTAAGCATCCTCGTGCAGTCGTCGGGGGCGGGATACTAGAGCGGCCCGTGCTGGGCAAGGCTTCTCGCTTGCGGCGCAATGGCCGGAATGCAAGGCCGGAGGCGACCGATGATGCGGAGACGGACTTGTTGAGCGCGCGATTCTTCCTGTTTCTCCAGGGCCCTCATGGGCCGTTCTTCAGCGATCTCGCCCTTCGCCTGCGGGAAGCGGGGGCGACGGTGCACAGGATCGGCTTCAATGCCGGCGACGAGAAGAGCTGGGCCCACCGCGATGCCTATACCGCGTTTCGGCAGGACAAGTCCGAATGGGAGGGGTTCATCTACGCCTTTCTCGCCGCGAACCCGGTCACCGATCTGGTGCTCTACGCGGATACGCGCGATATCCATGCGGTGGCCCGCAGGCTTGCGCGCGAACGCGGCATCGCGATCCACTGCTTCGAGGAAGGGTATCTTCGGCCCTACTGGATCACCTATGAACGCGACGGCGTGAACGGCAATTCGCCCCTCATGCACATGTCCGTGCAGGAAATGCGCGACCGGCTGGGCGGTGTCACCCGCGACGTGCCCGAGGCGCCGGCGCAATGGGGCGCGCTCTGGCATCACATCTTCAACGGGGCGCGCTACCACGCCAACATGCTGATCGGCAGCCGGCGCTACCGGCGTTTCCGCCCGCACCGGACCATCCCCGTGCGGCGCGAACTGATGCTCTACCTGCGGCGGCTGGCGCTGTTCCCGTTCCATGTCCGGGAGCGGAAGCGCGAGACGCGCAAGCTGCAGGAGAGCGGCGCGAACTACCATCTGGTGCTTCTGCAACTGGCCCATGACGCGTCCTTCCGCGATCACAGCGACTTCAAATCCATCGGCGAGTTCATCGACCTCTGCATCGAGGGTTTCGCCACCGGCGCGCCGCGGCATCACAGGCTGGTGTTCAAGACCCATCCGCTCGAGGATGGCCGCGAGCCGATCCCGCAGCTGATCCGGGCGGCCGCACGCCGGCACGGGATTCCCGACCGGGTCCAGATGATCCGCGGCGGACGGCTTGGGGAAATGCTCGACCATGCCACCAGCGCGGTGACGGTCAATTCCACCGCCGGGCAGCAGGTGCTCTGGCGGGGCCTGCCGCTCAAGGCCTTCGGGCGGTCGGTCTACTCCAAGCCCGAATTCGTCTCGCAGCAGCCCATCGCCGAATTCTTCGCGGACCCGCAGCGGCCGGACCGCGACGCCTACATGGTCTATCGCCAGTTCCTGCTGGAAACCTCGCAGTTCCCCGGCGGCTTCTACACCGCGGAAGGCCGAGCCGAGGCGTTGCGCCAGATCGTCGACGTGCTGTTGCAGAACCGCGATCCCTATGCCGAGGTGGGTCGTCCCGCCGCGGCACCGAAGCCACAGTTGACCGCCAAGATCGGATAGCCGCCACCTGCGCTGTTGGGATTTCAACCTCGCGCTGTAAGGTACCGGCACAAAAGCAAGAACGTCTTGAGGCAGAGAGCGTGAACCGGATTGTAGCGAAGGCCCTGCGCGGCGCCGCGCTGGTGGCCCTTTCGGGCGCCGTTGCGGCCTGTGCCCTGCCGCGCCCTGGACCGAATGCCGAAGAGATCGTCGCCGCGTCCAAACGTGCCGGCGGGGATCTGAACGTCGTTCTGGTCAACGCCGAGATCGCGCGGCGCGCGCGGGTCGAACAGGAACTCGGCTTCTCGACCGAGCTGCGCACCATGCCCGCGCTTCGCTCGGACATCATCAACCCCGGCGACCGGCTGTCGATCACCGTGTGGGAGAATGTCGAGAACGGCCTGCTGGTCGGAACCGGGCAGAAGCTGGCCAACCTGTCGGATGTGCAGGTCGATCAGAAGGGCATCATCTTCGTCCCCTATGCCGGCGAGTTGCGCGCCTCGGGCAAGACGCCGGGCGAGTTGCGCGACGACATCACCGAGGCGCTGGGCAGCCAGACCCCCGATCCGCAGGTGGAAGTGCGCCGCGCCGCGGGGGACGGTGCCAGCGTGAACCTGATCGGCGGGATCGGCGGGCAGGGCGTCTATCCGATCCTGCCCTCGACGGGAACACTCGCCGCGATGCTGGCGCAGGCCGGTGGCGTGACCATAGATCCCGAAATCGCCATCATCACCCTGCGCCGCAACGGGCGGTCGGGCCGGATCTATCTGCAGGATCTCTACGACGATCCCTCGCTCGACATCGCGCTCAGGCCGGACGACACCATCATCGTCGAGGAGGATCGCCGCGCCTTCACCGCGCTGGGCGCGACCGGCGCGCAGGCCCGGGTGCCGTTCCCGCGCGGCGACATCAACGTGATCGAGGCGCTGGCCGAGGTCGGCGGCCTGAACGCCAGCCTGTCGGATCCGACCGGCATCTTCATCTTCCGCCGCGAGGCCGCGGACGTGGCCCGGACCGTGACCGGAGACGCGAACGCGGTCGACGGAGAGCCCTTTGCCTATGTGATCGACCTGACGAACCCCGGGGGCATCTTCGTTGCGAAGGATTTCCAGATCCGGGATGATGACACCATCTACATCACCGAGGCACCTTTCGTGGCATGGAGCAGGGTTCTGGAAGCGACCGCGCAATCGCTGAATTTCGCGACCACGCTGACCCGGCTGGCCGAGAACGCCACGAACTGATGGCCAGCCGCCGCAGGCTGGCCGTCTACAGCGGAGGTTTCCTGTTCGACCGGCGGATCCGCCGCATCCTGCACCTGGCAGGCTGGGACATCGTGCCCGGCCTGCGTCCGTCCAGGGCGGACGCGGTCGGCGTCTGGGGCCGTCGCCCCGTCGCGCGGCGGGGCCTGTGGGCTGCGCGCCGCTTCGGTCTGCCGCTTCTCAACGTCGAGGATGCGTTCCTGCGCTCGGTCCGCCCGGGCCCGTCCGGCGACCGGCCCTTGGGGCTCCTGCTGGACGGGGCCGCCATGCACTACGATGCGGGACAGCCCTCGGACCTGGAGACCCTGCTCGCGACGGCAGACCTGGAGCGGGCGGACCTGCTCGACCGCGCGCGGGACGGGATCGACTTCCTGCGTCGTCACGGCATCTCGAAATATTCCGACTGGGATCCGGACGCGCAGGCGCCCGACCCCGGTTACGTCCTGGTCATCGACCAGACGCGCGGCGATGCAGCCATCAGCCACGCCGGCGCCAGCGCTGCGGACTTCGCCGCGATGCTTGACGCCGCAAGGTCCGCGTATCCCGGCGCACGCATCGTCCTGCGGACCCATCCCGTCACCGCATCGGGGCATCGGCGCGGCCATTTCGGCCCCCAGGACTGCGACGCGCGCACCACGATCTGTGCCGATCCCGTCAACCCCTGGGCGCTGCTGGAGGGCGCCATCGCCGTCCATGCCGTATCCTCCCAGCTTGGGTTCGAGGCGATCCTCGCGGGCCATCGGCCGGTGCTGTTCGGCCAGCCATTCTACGCCGGCTGGGGCCTCAGCGACGACCGCAAGCCCGTAGCGCGCCGCGGCAAAAGCCTGAGCAGGGAGGCGCTGTTTGGGGGCGCGATGCTGGAATACCCCGTCTGGTATGACCCGCATCGCGACCGCCTGACCGATTTCGAGACCGTGGCGCAGGCGCTGGCCGCGCAGGCGCGGGCCTGGCGCGAGAACCGGCGCAGCTTCGTCTGCACCGGCATGAAACCGTGGAAGCACAAGCCGGTGTCGGATTTCCTGGCCGGGGCGGGCGGCCGTCCACGCTTCGAGAACGATCCCGCCAGGGCGGTGGCGCTGGCGGCGCGGGCGGGGCGCGACCTGCTGATCTGGGCAGGAAGGGAAACCCCCGAGTTGCGCGCCGCCGCCGAGGCGTCCGGCGTCCGGCATTGGCGCGTCGAGGACGGGTTCCTGCGATCCGTAGGTCTGGGTGCGCAGCTGCTGCCCGCCGCATCGCTGGTACTGGACGATCTGGGGATCTATTTCGACCCCAACCGCGAAAGCCGGCTGGAACGGCTGATCGCCAAGGCGGCGACCGGCCTGAGCGCGCCCGAGCGGCGCCGCGCGCTGGCCCTGGCCGAGGCGATCGTCGCGGCCCGCATCACCAAGTACAATGTCGGGCGAGGCGCCCCCATCCCCGCGGCCCCCGGCCGTCGCGTCGTGCTGGTGCCGGGGCAGGTAGAGGACGACGCCTCGATCCGCACCGGCACGACGGACGTGGCGACCAATCTGGAACTTCTCCGCCGCGCGCGGGCGCATTTTCCCGACGCCTGCATCGTCTTCAAGCCGCACCCGGATGTCGAGATCGGCCTGCGCAAGGGCGCTGTGGCCGAGGCGGATCTTGCCCGGCTGGCCGACCACGTCGCGCGCGACGCCTCTGCCGCAGAGGCGATGGCGCAGGCCGACGTGATCTGGACCATGACGTCGCTCATGGGATTCGAGGCGCTGCTGCGCGGACGCGAGGTGCATTGCCTCGGCATGCCCTTCTATGCCGGCTGGGGCCTGACCGAGGATCACGGGCAGACCCATCCCCGCCGCAGCGCACGGCCCGATCTCGCTGCGCTGGTCCACGCGGCGCTTATCGCCTATCCGCGCTATTTCGATGCCGAAACCGGGCTGGCCTGCGCGCCCGAGGTGATCCTCGAGCGGCTTTCCGCGGGGCAGGGGGCTGTCTCCCGGCAGGCCACGCGCCGGCACAGGATCGTGGCGGCGCTGCAATATCGGCTGCGGGGGCTGGCGCCGCTCTGGCGGCGCTGACGCATCAGGTCGCCGGGCGCCAGCGGCTCATCAGGTCCGGTCCCAGCTGGCGATGTTCGATCGGCACGAAGCGGGGCACCGCGCCAAGGTCCGTGGCACCCATCGCGGCCACCGCCGGAATGCCGTCCCCGCCGATCACCTTGCCCGAAGTCATGAGGATCAGCTCGTCAACCAGCCCGCTGCGGATCAGCCCCGCGGCAAGCTGACCGCCGCCCTCGCAGAGCACCCGGGTCAGGCCGCGCGCGCCAAGCGCACCCATGGCCGCCACGAGATCGAGAACGCCGCCCTCTCCGGTCGGCACGCCAAGCAGTTCGACCCCGATGTCGCCAAATACCTGTGCGCGGTCCCGCGCCACGCCCGGACCGTGCAGCAGCCACAGCGGTTGGTGCCGCGCGGTCGCGGCAAGCCGTCCGGTCAGGGGCAGCGACAGCGTGCTGTCGGCCACGATCCGCACCGGCTGGCGCGGGGTCTGGTGCCCTTCGCGCACATCCAGCGTCGGGTCGTCGGCGCGTGCCGTGCCGGCGCCGATCATCACCGCATCGTGGCGTGCGCGAAGGCCGTGGACGAACCCCCGCGCCTCTGGCCCGGTGATCCAGCGGCTGACACCCGATCCAAGCGCGATTCGCCCATCAAGGCTGCTGGCAAGCTTCAGGGTCAGCCATGGCCGGCCCCGCGCGATGCGGGTGAAGAAGCCCTCGTTCAGCGCGCTGGCCTCGTCTGCCATCAGCCCGACCTCTACCGCGATGCCCGCATCGCGCAGCCGCGCGATGCCGCGGCCCGCCACGCGCGGGTCCGGATCGCCGGTCGCGATCACGCAGCGCGCGATGCCGGCGCGTTCCATCGCATCGGCGCAAGGCGGTGTCAGCCCGTGATGGGCGCAGGGCTCCAGCGAGACATATGCCGTGGCGCCGCTTGCCTTCGCGCCCGCGGCATCCAGCGCCTGCGTCTCGGCGTGGGGCCGTCCGCCGGGCGCGGTCCAGCCCTCGCCGACCACCGCGCCGTCCCTGACGATCACGCAGCCGACGGCCGGGTTCGGCCACGAATTGCCAAGGGCACGGGCAGCAAGCGCCAGCGCGCGCGCCATGTGGCTCGCATCCTCCGGCTTGGGGTGCACGGATCAGCCCTTTTCTTCGGGGGCCGTGGGGCGCAGTTCCGAGACGAACTCCTCGAAATCGTCCGCGGCCTGGAAATTCTTGTAGACGCTGGCAAAGCGCACATAGGCGACGGTATCGATGCGGGCGAGGGTTTCCATCACGATCTCGCCGATCTTGTCCGACGGCACGTCGCTGTCGCCCAGGCTTTCCAGTCGCCGCACGATGCCAGAGATCATCTGGTCGATCCGCTCGGGGTCGACGGGGCGCTTCTGCATCGCGATACGGATCGAGCGTTCCAGCTTGTCGCGGTCGAAGGGCTCGCGCTTGCCCTGTTTCTTGATCACCACCAGGTCGCGCAGCTGAACCCGCTCATAGGTGGTGAAGCGCCCCGCGCAGGCCGGGCAGAAGCGCCGCCGCCGGATGGCGACATGGTCCTCGGCAGGACGGGAATCCTTTACCTGAGTATCGACATTGCCGCAGAACGGACACCGCATCCCTTGCGCCCCCTGGTTAAACGCGCCTTTGCATCATCTAGCCTTGGGGCGGTGTTGGCGTAAAGCCACAACATGATGGGCGGGCCCGTGATGTGACTTTCCTGCCCTTTGCCAGGCCTTCCGCGGGCCCCATGTGAAGGGAAACCCACACGACGGAGAGCGGGATGGACAGCAGACGGACGATATACATCACCGGCGCCTCGACCGGGATCGGGGCGGCCACGGCACGCGCGGCGGTAGCACAGGGCTGGGCCGTCGTGGGGCTTGCGCGCAGCAAGGCCCGGCTTGGCGCGCTGGCCGATGAACTGGGCGACGCGTTTCTCGCCGTGGCCGGCGACGTGGCGGCGCAGGCGGACCAGGCCCGCGCGGTCGAGGCGGGGATCGAGCGTTTCGGGCGGCTGGATGCCGCCTTCGCCAATGCGGGGCTTGGCGCAAGCGTGCCCGGGACCGAGGCGGGCGATCCGGAAAACTGGCGGCAGATGATCGACGTGAACATCTGGGGTGCGCTGCTGACGGCAAAGGTGGCGCTTCCCGCGCTGCGCGGCAGAAGGGGTCATTTCCTTGTCACCGGCAGCCGCGCCGGCCGCGTCTCGCTGAAGGGATCGGTCTATGGCGCGACCAAGTGGTTCGTCCACGGCTGGGCCGCAAACCTGGCCGAAGAGATGCGCGAATGGGGTGGGCGCTGCACGGTGATCGCGCCGGGCATGGTCGACACGCCCTTCTTCGACAGCCCCAGGCCCGAGGGGTTGCGGGCCGAGGACGTGGCGCGCGCCGTGCTCTATGCGCTGGAACAGCCGCCCGGCATGGCCGTGGGCGAGGTGACGCTGATGCCCAACCCGGCCGGCGCTCAGGAAACGCCATAGCTGTCGAGAAGCGCGTCCACCACCCGCGCCGAGACCCGGTCCGCCGCCGCGCGGTCGAGCCCGCAGACATCTGACAGCGCGATCAGCTGCTCGATCCCGGTGGCGGTGGACAGGCATTGCACAAGCTCGCGCAGCCCCTCGGGGCCAAGCCGCGGGCGTTCCGATGTCAACGCCAGCTCGAAGGCCGCAACGCGCCGCGCGCCGCGCATCCCGCGCCGCGCCTCCTGGGACCGGGCCGCCCAGTCGCGCATGGTCTGGGCAAGATAGGCCCGGAACTGCGCCTCGTGCTCGAAGGTGAAGTCGAGATAGAAGCCCCGCACCCGCTGCGCCCGCGCGCGGGTGCCGGCGATCCCTTCCAGGATCCGGTCGGCGGTCGGCATGTCGATGTCGAGCATCGCCTCGGCCGCAAGGCTGCCGGGATCGGGGAAATAGCGATACGCCGTCGCCTTTGAAATCCCCGCCGCATCCGCCGCCGCCTGAACGGTCAGCGCCTCGCCGCGATCCAGCACATCGCGGGCCCCCTTCAGCAGGGCCGCGCGTGTCCGCTGTTTCTGTCTCGTTCTTGGTGCCATGTCTGCCCGAATCTTATTGAGACAATTGTCTCATTATGATACATCAGACCCATTATACGGACTCATTTCCTGCAAGGGAAGGAACAAGGGACATGACCGCCACGCGGCACCGCACCTGGCATCTGCTGGGCAACATCCTGAAATTTCACGCCTTCAGCGCCGAGACCGGCGGGCGTTATGCGCTTGTCGAAGCGCTGAGCGCCCCGGGTGCGGGGGCGCCCCCGAACCGCCATGCGGGCGAGGACGAGGCGTTCTACATCCTCGAGGGCGAATATGCCTTCATGGTGGACGGCGACATGCGCCGGGCGCGTGCGGGCGATTACGTTCGCGTGCCGGATGGGGCGCTGCATGCCTTCACCTGCGTCTCGGAAACGCCCGGACGCATGCTGATCATCAATGCGCCGGGCACGGTCCATGACCGTTTCTTCACCGAGGCAGGAGAGCCCCTGCCCGAGGGCGCGACCGACTTCCCGGCCCCCAAGGGCGCACCGGACATCCCCGCACTTGTTGCCATCGCCGACAGGGCCGGCGTCCGGATAGAGGTTCCCGCCCCCGCCTGAGCCAGGGCTTGCGCAACCGCTGATCGCGTATCATGCGTGGCCGCGCCCCGTTGCGCGGCCACGGATCACGCCCCTGAAGGCCGCAACGTCAGAAGCCTTGTGCCCGCGGCGTTGAGCACCTCCTCGTCAGACCGGACATGGCCGCGCGACGTGAAGGCGCGTTCCGGATCCTGCGGACCATCGCCGGAAAAGATCGCAAGCCCCGTGCCGAAGCGCACCGGCTCGATCGTCAGGCGCACCTCGTCTATGGCGCCGTGCCTGTGGAACCAGTCATGCACCGCGGTCCCCCCAAGGATCAGGCCCTCGCGCATCGGATGGACATGGCCCACCAGGCCCGGCAATGCCGCCGGTGTGATCCCCTCGGGGTTCAGCCACAGCTGCGTCGGCCGCTTCCAGCCCCCGCCCCGCGAGGAAAAGACGATCCGCCGCCGTTCGGGCCGGTCCGCCGCCTCGTGGGTGTGGCGGCCCATCACCGACCAGTCGGCTGCATCGACGGCCGCAAGGAACAGCGCCTGTTCCTCGGCGCTGGCCCAACCGGCCGGATTGTCTGCGGGATGTCGGGCGATGAAGCCGTCTTCCGAGGCGACGACAAGAAGGGTGAAGCGGGGTCGTGTCATGCGCCCCGGCTAGCACCATCGCCCGCCGCCGCCAAGGGTCGTTCAGTAGCGGTTCAGCCACCATTGCCTGGCTTCTTCCGACAGTTCCGAGCCGTCCTCGTTGATGCCCGACAGGAAGCGGCTCATTTGCCGGCTGGCGCGCATGGAATTGCGGCGCGAGATCTCTTTTCCAAGGGTGCGATACTCCCTCAGCAAGTCCGTCATCTCGAGCGGGACGCCTGACACGGGAAGCCCGATCTTCAGCGCGGACCTCGCTTCCGCTCCAGCGGTTTCCTCCACGATGTCGAGGATCTCCCGTTGGCGCCTCTTTAGCTGTGCCAGAAGGTCGTCGCGCCCGAAAATACGGTCGCGCGGATCGTCTGCATGGTTCGACATGGTCATCTCCCTTCGCGCCGCGAAGGGGCACGGCCCATCCCGGCGCGATCGCATGCGCCACGGTCGGGGACCGTGGCATGTTACGGATCACGCACCATTCGGGATATGGCACATCGCTTAATTATCACGCCCGCAACGTGCCTGCCAGCGGAACGTTATGTCCGGCGGGAAATATCGAAGCGCCCCGCGGGCCGCGCTCAGGGGCAGGGACGGACGTAATAGGTGCCGTCGCCGCGGGCATAGGCGCATTGCTGGGTCCGGTTGTTCCGCGCGACCAGCGTGCCGACCGCCGCGCCGGCAAGCGCCGCAAGGATTGTCCAGTTGGTGTTCGCGTCCAGCGCCTCGGCGCCGACAACGCCCACGGTGGCGCCCGCAAGGCCGCCGAAGATCATCTGCTCGTCGGTGGTCATGTTCTCGCAGGCGGCGGTCAGCAACAGGACCAGGCAAGCCGCGCCAATAACGGGTTTCGACATCGGGGCCTCCTTGACTCGCACGCGACGCTGCGTGCGCTTCGCAGTATCGCCCGCCTTGCATGGCGAGAAGTTGCGCGACGTCAATTCGCTCGCGGGCAGGTCCCGGATGCGGAAAGGGCGCCCATCGGGGCGCCCTTTCGTCAGTCTGGATCACTGGTCCAGGAAGCTTCGCAGTTTCCGGCTCCGGCTCGGGTGCTTGAGCTTGCGCAGCGCCTTCGCCTCGATCTGGCGGATCCGCTCGCGGGTCACGCTGAACTGCTGGCCCACCTCCTCCAGCGTGTGGTCGGTGTTCATGCCGATGCCGAAGCGCATGCGCAGGACACGCTCCTCTCGCGGGGTGAGCGATGCCAGAACCCGTGTCGTCGTCTCTTTCAGGTTGCCCTGGATGGCGCTGTCGAGCGGCAGGATCGCGTTCTTGTCCTCGATGAAATCGCCGAGCTGGCTGTCCTCCTCGTCGCCGATCGGCGTCTCGAGGCTGATCGGCTCCTTGGCGATCTTCATCACCTTGCGAACCTTCTCCAGCGGCATCTGCAGCTTCTCGGCCAGTTCCTCTGGCGTGGGCTCGCGGCCGATCTCGTGCAGCATCTGGCGGCCCGTGCGCACCAGCTTGTTGATCGTCTCGATCATGTGCACCGGGATGCGGATGGTGCGCGCCTGGTCGGCGATCGAGCGGGTGATCGCCTGCCGGATCCACCAGGTGGCATAGGTCGAGAACTTGTAGCCACGGCGATACTCGAACTTGTCGACCGCCTTCATCAGGCCGATGTTGCCCTCCTGGATCAGGTCCAGGAACTGCAATCCGCGGTTGGTGTATTTCTTGGCGATCGAGATCACGAGCCGCAGGTTGGCCTCGACCATTTCCTTCTTGGCGAGCCGGGCTTCCTTCTCGCCCTTCTGGACCTGCGATACGATGCGGCGGAATTCCGAGATGTCGACGCCGACATACTGGCCCACCTCGGCCATCTCGGCGCGCACGTCCTCGACCTCGCGGCCATATTTCTCGGCCAGCGTGTCCCAGCCACGTCCGGGCAGCCGGGCAACGCGTTCAAGCCAGCCCGGCTCGAGTTCGTAGCCGCGATACTCGTCGATGAATTCGCGCCGGTTGATCCGCGCCTGGTCCGCCAGCTTCACCATTGTCGAGTCGAGCGACATGATCTTGCGGTTGATGCCGTACAGCTGATCGACCAGCGCCTCGATCCGGTTGTTGTGCAGGTGAAGCGAATTGACCAGCGTCACGATCTCCGACCGCAGGCGCTGGTACTCCAGTTCCTGGTTGGTCGAGAAGCTCTCGCGCGCGTTCATCGCCGCCGACATGCGGCTTTCCTGCATCTCGGCCAGCCGGCTGTAATCCGCGGCGATGCGATCCAGCGTTTCCAGGACCTGCGGCTTGAGCTGCGCCTCCATCGCGGCAAGCGACAGGTTGGCCTGCTCTTCCTCCTCGTCGACGTCGTCCTCGACGGGTGCGCTGCGCTCTTCGTCCTCCTCGTCGTCGCCGGCCTCGGCGCGCTCGGGCTTGCGCGGTGCGGCGGTGTCGTTCGACGGCTTCTCGGCCCCGGCGACCACGGGCTCCTGCGCCTCGTCATCCTCCATCGCGGCGCCGAAGGTGGTTTCCAGGTCGATCACGTCGCGCAGCATGATCGCTTCCTCGAGAAGCTCGTCGCGCCAGATCGTGATGGCCTGAAACGACAGCGGGCTCTCGCACAGCCCTGCGATCATCGTGTTCCGGCCGGCCTCGATCCGCTTGGCGATGGCGATCTCGCCCTCGCGGCTGAGCAGCTCGACCGAGCCCATCTCGCGCAGGTACATGCGGACCGGATCGTCGGTCCGGTCGAGCGACTCGCCCCCCGCGGTGGTGGTGATCAGTTCCCGCGAACCGGAACTGCTGCTGTCGTCGCTGCTGCTGCTTCCGCCGTCCTCGTCCGCCTCTTCGGCCTCGATCACGTTGATGCCCATCTCCGAGAGCATCGCCATGATGTCTTCGATCTGTTCGGAGCCGACCTGCTCCGGTGGCAGCACCTCGTTCAGCTCGTCATAGGTGATGTAGCCGCGCGCCTTCGCCTGCGCGATCATCTTCTTGACCGCGGCCTGGCTCATGTCGAGCAGGGCGGCAGAGATGTCCTGGCCCTCGTCACCTTTCGGCTGATCGGTGTCTTTTGCTGCCATGTGATGCTCCTTTCGCGGACCTCGGGCCAAGCAATCCCGCGGGTGGTTCCGGCGATGGGGGTGACTCTTTCGTGCGAATCAACGATTCGCAACGTGATTCTATTTCTTTCTTCTTAACCAGATCTGTCCGTCGATCATCTGCTGCAGACGGGCTTTCAATGCGTTTTCGTCCTGCCCCTCGTCCCGGCCCCTTTCGAGTGCCGCGCGAAGCGAGCGATCGCGCGCCGCGCTTGCCTGCTGCAGTCGCCATGTCAGACCCTCGTCCGCCACGCCACCGATCTCTTCCTCGGCCTCCGCCAGTTCAGTCCTGATCCCGGTCACGGCCCGGTGCTTCGCCAACTCTTCCCGCACCACCGCCAGCGCGGACTCCGCCGGCGCGCCCGCGGCGATATGGGGGTTGTCCCGCACCTGTCCGATCCGCGACAGCCGCTCCAGCGGATCCTCGCCGGTCCTTTCGCGGACGATCTCGGCAAGGGTCCGGTCCGGACTTCCATACCCTTCCGTATCTAGGTGCAGCGCCAGCGCCTGCAAGAGGGCGCGGCGCAGCCCGTCAAGATCGGGACAGATGAAGCTGACGGTATCGAGATCTCCCTCCACCGTCTCGGCCACGCCGGGATGGTTGAGGCAGGCCAGAAGGATCGCGCTTTCGCGGATGCGGGCCGCGCCATCGTCGTTGTGCTGGGCCTGGCCCAGAAGCGATTGCATCGCGGCCGGCGTGGGCATCACGGGCAGCGCTGGCTTGCCGCCGCGCCAGCCCCCCTTGCCCCGCGCGAACGGGGCCTGCGCCCGTTCGGGCCGGACGGGGCGGAAAAGCTGCGCGCGCAACTCGCGGATCGCCTCGCGGTAATGCGCCTGCACGCCCGGATCGGGGATCTTCGCGATCGCCTGGCGCAGCCGCACATCCAGCGCCGCCCGCCGCTCCGGGCTGTCGAAGACGCGGCCCTCGGTCTCCCGCTGCCACAGAAGGTCCACCATCGGCACGGCCGCATCCAGCAGGTTGCGCATCGCGTCGGCGCCCTGGTCCCGGATCAGGTCGTCCGGATCCAGCCCCTGCGGCATCAGGCAGAACCGCAGTGCCTTGCCCGCCTCGAGCATCGGCAACGCCAGGTCGATCACCCGCAGCGCGGCGGCAAGGCCGGCCCGGTCGCCATCCAGCGCGATCACCGGCTCGTCCGCGATCCGCCACATCAGGCGCAACTGCTCTTCGGTCACCGCGGTGCCCAGCGGCGCCACCGCGTGCCCGATCCCGGCCTGCGCCAGCGCGATCACGTCCATGTAGCCCTCGGCCACCACCAGCGCGCCGGACTTGCCCGACGCCTCGCGCGCGGGCCCGACATTATAAAGCGCGCGCCCCTTGTCGAAGAGCGGCGTCTCGGGCGAGTTCAGGTATTTCGCCGGCGCGTTGGGGTCCATCGCGCGGCCGCCAAAGGCGATGGCCTGCCCGCGCGCATCGCGGATCGGGAACATGATCCGGCCGCGGAACCGGTCAAAGGGCTGCCCGCCGTCATCGGGCCTGATGGCAAGCCCCGCCGCCACGATGTCGGCATCCGGCACGCCCTTTTCCCGCAGGAAGGACAGCATCGCCACGCGGCTGTCGGGGGCAAAGCCGATCTCGAACCGCTCGCGCGTCTCGGCGGTCATCCCGCGCCGGTCCAGATAGGCCCGCGCCGGCGCCGCGGCTGCCGAGGAAAGCTGCATCCGGCAGAAGCGGACGGCAAGTTCCATCACCTCGGCCAGCCCCTTGCGTGCCTCGGCTCTTTTCGCCGCCTCGGGGTCGCGGGCGGGCATCTGCATGCCGGCCTCGCGCGCCAGGATCTCGACCGCCTCCATGAAGCCGACATTCTCGGTCTCGCGCACGAAACTCAGCGCGTCGCCCTTCGCGTGGCAGCCGAAGCAATAGTAGAATCCCTTGCGGTCATCGACATGGAAGGACGCGGTCTTTTCCTGGTGGAACGGGCAGGGCGCCCAGTAGTCGCCCTTGCCGGGGTTCGACTTGCGCGCATCCCAGCCGACCTTGCGCGCAACGACCTGGGAGATCGATACGCGGCTGCGAATCTCGTCAAGGAAACCGGAAGGCAGAGACATGGCGCATCTTATCCTCTGGCCGCGGGTCCGTCACGGGCCGCGGGGGCGGTCCGTCACTCGGCCAGCGGCATGATCGTCACGCTCTGGTGCGGGGCCGTTTCCCCCGGCGCCACGATATGCAGGCGCTGGGTGCCGTCCGCGTCCTGGGTGATCAGCACCGTCCAGTCGGGGTTACGGGCATAGCCGGTCAGCCGCTCGCCCCGGGGCAGCGCCACCGTCTCGGGCAGGGCGGGCACCGGCGCACTGGCCGTGAGCCGCCAGACCAGCAGGCCCACCACCACGATCATCCCCAGCGTCAGGGTCAGTGTCAGCAGCGTCACCAGCCGGCGCAGCATGCGGATCCGGGGTGGCTCCGGCGCATCGTCGGGGATATCTGTGTCGCCCATGGACCTCTCCGATCGCACAATCAGCATCACCCTCGGCCCGGGCGCGCCTGCGCGTCTCGATAAAGCATTGGCCGAGGCGGTGCCAGCCTCGCGCGCGCTCAGCCGCTCGAGGCTCCAGGCGCTGATCGCCGACGGCGCGGTGTCGCGCGACGGCACGGTCCTGACCGACGCCAAGGCCCGCGTCGCCCCCGGCGAGACGCTGGTCCTGACCCTGCCGCCCCCCGCGCCTGCAAGGGCCGAGGCCGAGGCCATCGCCCTTGTCGTGGTCTGGGAGGACGCCGATCTCATCGTGATCGACAAGCCCGCGGGCATGGTGGTCCACCCCGCGCCGGGCGCCGAAAGCGGCACCCTGGTGAACGCGCTCCTTCACCATTGCGGCGCCAGCCTGTCGGGCATCGGCGGCGAGGAACGCCCGGGCATCGTGCACCGCATCGACAAGGACACCTCGGGCCTGCTGGTGGTGGCGAAGTCCGACCGTGCCCACCACGGCCTTGCCGCGCAATTCGCGGCCCATTCGGTCGAGCGCAGTTATGATGCGCTTTGCTGGGGGTGTCCCGACCCGGCCGATCCGCGTCTGGCCGGACTGCCCGGCGTCAGTTTCGAGCCGGGCGCCGCCATCCGGATCGAGGCGGCGCTGGGCCGCCACAAGACCGACCGCAAGAAGATGGCCGTCCGCCGCGATCCCGGCGCGCGCCACGCGGTGACGCGGCTGTGGGTCGAGGAACGTTTCGGCACCGGCCCGCGCCCCGCCGCCGCGCGGCTGACCTGCCGGCTGGAAACCGGGCGCACGCACCAGATTCGCGTGCATTGCGCCCATGTCGGCCATCCGCTGATGGGCGACCCGGTCTATGGCGGCAAGCGCAGCCTGCCGGCATCGGCCTTCGGGCCGGACCGGCTGGACGCCATCGCATCGGCCCTTGCCGCGCTTCCGGGCCAGGCGCTGCACGCGGCCACCCTCGGCTTCGATCACCCGGTCACCGGAGAGCCCATCCGCCTCAGCGCCCCGCCGCCTGCGGCTTTCACCAATCTGTCATCCGCATTGCGCGGGGACCGCCCATAGCTACCTGATCCCGCGAGGCTCTTGAATGTCATGTGAGCATTGCTTACAATGATGTCGAATTCAGGGAGAAACAGAGGTCATGAGCTACACGACACTTCCCGCCCCCTCGCCCGAGCAGGGTCTCTCGCGCTACATGCAGGAGATCCGCAAGTTCCCCATGCTGCATCCGGACGAGGAATACATGCTGGCGAAGGCGTGGGTGGACCATCAGGACACCGATGCCGCGCACCGGCTGGTCACGTCCCACCTGCGTCTCGCGGCCAAGATCGCGATGGGCTATCGCGGCTATGGCCTGCCCACCGCCGAGGTGGTGTCCGAGGCCAATGTCGGCCTGATGCAGGCGGTCAAGCGGTTCGACCCGGAAAAGGGCTTCCGGCTGGCGACCTATGCCATGTGGTGGATCCGCGCCGCGATCCAGGAATACATCCTGCGCTCGTGGAGCCTGGTGAAGATGGGCACCACCGCGGCCCAGAAGAAGCTGTTCTTCAACCTGCGCAAGGCCAAGTCCAAGATCGGCGCGCTGGAAGAGGGCGACCTGCGGCCCGAGAACGTGGCCCGGATCGCCAACGAGCTGAACGTCACCGAGGATGAGGTGGTTTCGATGAACCGCCGTCTATCGGGCGGCGATGCCTCGCTCAATGCGCAGATCAAGACCGATGGCGAGGGCTCGGCCGAGTGGATGGACTGGCTCGAGGACGAGGATGCCGACCAGGCCACCGCCTATGCCGAGGCCGACGAGCTGCAAAGCCGCCGCGCCCTTCTGGAAAAGGCGATGGAGACGCTGAACGAACGCGAGCGCCACGTCCTGACCGAGCGTCGGCTCAAGGACGAGCCGATGACGCTGGAAGAGTTGAGCCAGGTCTACGACGTCAGCCGCGAACGCATCCGCCAGATCGAGGTGCGCGCCTTCGAGAAGCTGCAAAAGGCGATGAAGGCGGCGGCACTCGAAAAGGGCGTCGATTTCGAGGCCGCCTGACCGACAGGGGCCAGCCAGCGCCCGGACCGCAGGGTCCGGGCGTTTTCTTGTGCGCGATCAGCCCGGCCAGGCCATGTGCCGCGCCGCCGTCAGGAACGCCGCCAGCGCGGGCGTATGGCGGCGGCCGGGCATGGTCGCGATGGCGATGCGCCGCGTTACCTCGGGTTCGACCAGCGGGCGCTGGATCAGCCCGGGCAGGCTGACCGAGTATTCCGGCATGAAGGCAAAGCCGATGCCGGCCAGCACCATCGCCTGCACCCAGTCCTCGCGTTCGGAGCGGAAGCGCGCATAGAGCGATACGCCCCGTTCCGCACAGACCCCCATCACCATCTCGCGCATCTCGCAGGACAGGCGGTCGACATAGGCCGCCCCGTCAAGATCGGCGAGCGTCACCGCGTTGGTGCGTTCGAGCGGATGGCCGGGCGGCAGCACGACGACATAGCGTTCGAGGTAGAGATCGCGCAGACTGAACCGGTCGCCGAACCCCTCCAGCGGGTTCGCGATGACCGCGTCCAGCCTGTCTTCCGCAAGCTCGCCCGCAAGCACGGCGTTGGGCCGCTCTACTATGGCGAGTTCCACGCCGGGATGCTCGGCCTCGAAACGCGCGACGAATCGTGCAAGACGGACATGACCCAGCGTCGCGTTGACCCCCAGCCGGATCGGCGCGTGATTCAGCAGCCGGTAGCTTTCCGCAAGACTTCGCGCCGCGTCGGTGCTGTCCATGATGCGTTGAAGCGTGGGCAGCATCGAGCGGCCGAAATCGCTGAGCAGCACCCGCCGCCCCTCGCGGTGAAAAAGGGGCGCGCCCAGTTCCTCCTCCAGCGCCTTCACGGCCTTGGTCAACGCCGGTTGCGACACGTTGCAGTCCTGCGCGGCCAGGGTGAAGTTGAGCCGCCGCGCGGCGGCCAGCGCGTATCTGATCTGCGCCATTTCCATCGGCGCGCCCTCTCTCCATCGCCCGTGGGACGATGCTACACGATTCTCGCATAACCGGCGGTTATGGATCGATGAAGGGACGGTCGTTCCCCCGGCGCCCATCCCGTGGTCCCCTTGCGTCATCGGACGAACCACCGCGACGGGAGGATCAGATGACGGTGTACATGGTCGAACGCGAGCTGAAGGGCATCGCGATGAAGGATCTGGCCGCGGCGCAGCGCGCGGCCATCGGCATGGCGGAAACGATGCGGGGCGAGGGGCGGGACGTGCGCTACATCCGCTCGACCTTTGCCCCCGGCGACGGGCGCTGCATGTGCCTTTTCGAGGGCGACAGCGCCGATGTCGTGCGCAATCTCAACGATCGCGCCGGGATCCCCTACAGCCGGGTGGTCGAGGCGCTGGACCTGACGCCCTGAAGTGCCGCGCGCCCTTTCCGCCGCGCCGCCCTTTGCGCTAGGCTCCTTCCCGTAACCGGCGGGAAGGAGCAGAACGATGGCGGATATGGTCAACTGGGGCATTCTGGGCGCGGCGAAGATCGCGCGCGAATGGGTGGCGCCGGCAATCCATCAAAGCGCGCGCGGCCGCGTCGCCGCCATTGCCAGCCTTACCCCCGGCAAGGCCGAGGCGCTGGCGGCGCCCTATGGCGATGTCACCATCCACGAGGATTACGAGGATCTGCTGGCCGATCCCGCCGTCGATGCCGTCTACATCCCGCTTCCCAACAGCGACCACGTTCCCTGGACCCGCGCAGCCCTCGCCGCGGGCAAGCATGTGCTCTGTGAGAAGCCCATCGCGCTCGAGGCCGAAGAGATCACCGGCCTGATCGAGACGCGCGACGCCACCGGCCTTGTCGCGGCCGAGGCCTTCATGGTCGCCCACCACCCCCAATGGGCCCGCGTCCGCAGCCTGATCGAGGGCGGCGCCATCGGCCGGCTGGTGCAGGTGCAGGGGGCGTTTTCCTTCTACAACGACGATCCGCAGAACATCCGCAACCGTCCCGAACAGGGCGGCGGCGCGCTGCGCGACATCGGCGTCTATCCCTGCATCACCACAAGGCTTGCCACCGGCGAAGAGCCGCTTTCGGTGACGCAGGCGCGGATCGACTGGCAGAACGGCATCGACGCGACCGCCTGGGTGCAGGCCGAGTTCCCCGGCTTCATGCTGGATTTCTACGTCTCGATGCGGATGGCGAACCGCCAGCAGATGGCGTTTCACGGGACGCAGGGCGTGCTCACCGTCGAGACGCCCTTCAACGCGCAGCTTTACGGCGATGCGGTCATCAGCCTGCGCCAGGGCAACGGCATCACGCTCGAGCGTTTCCCCGGCGCGGAGCAGTACCGCCACCAGATCGACGCCTTCAACGCCAGCGTGCTGGACGGCGTGCCCTTTGCCTGCCCGCTGGAATACTCGCTGGGCAACCAGCGGCTGATCGACATGATCTACGAGGCGGCCAACCCCGCGCCCTGAGGCGCGGGGCTGGGGGCGGCTCAGGCTTCCATCGCCTCCAGCTCGTCGATGAAGCCCTCGATCATCGACAGGCCCTTGTCCCAGAAGCACGGGTCCGACGCGTCCAGCCCGAAGGGGGCGAGCAGCGCCTTGTGGTGCTTGGATCCGCCCGCCTTCAGCATCTCGAAATACTTGTCCTGGAAGCCGGCATCGCCCTCGGCGTAGACGGCATAGAGCGCGTTCACCAGCCCGTCGCCGAAGGCGTAGGCATAGACGTAGAAGGGCGAGTGGATGAAATGCGGGATATAGGACCAGAAGGTCTCGTATCCCTCCATGAAGTTGAAGACCGGCCCCAGGCTTTCATGGCTCACCGCCATCCAGATCGCGTTGATCTGGTCCGGCGTCAGTTCGCCCTCTGACCGGGCTTCGTGCAGGCGGCACTCGAAATCGTAGAAAGCGATCTGGCGCACGACCGTGTTGATCATGTCCTCGACCTTGCCCGCCAGCAGCGTCTTGCGCGTGGCCTGGTCGGGGGCTTCCGCCAGCATCTTGCGGAAGGTCAGCATCTCGCCGAACACGCTTGCGGTTTCCGCCAGCGTCAGCGGCGTGTCGGACAGAAGCTCGCCCTGCGCCGCCGCCAGCCGCTGGTGCACGCCGTGGCCCAGCTCATGGGCCAGCGTCATCACGTCCCGCGGCTTGCCCAGATAGTTCAGCAGCACATAGGGATGCGCGTCCGTCACCGTCGGGTGCGCAAAGGCGCCGGGCGACTTGCCGGGCTTGGCGGGCGCGTCGATCCAGCCCTTCTCGAAGAAGGGCGCGGCCAGGTCGGCCATGCGCGGATCGAAGCCGGCATAGGCCTCCATCACGGTGTCCTTCGCGGCCTGCCAGCCGATCGTCTGCGGCTCCTTCAAGGGCAGGGGTGCGTTGCGGTCCCAGACCTCCAGCTTGTCGAGCCCCAGCCACTTCGCCTTGAGCGCGTAATACCGATGCGACAGGCGCGGATAGGCGGCGACCACCGCGTCGCGCAGCGCCTCCACCACTTCCGGCTCCACGTCGTTCGACAGGTGGCGCGCCATCTGCGGGCTGGGCAGCTTGCGCCAGCGGTCCTCGATCTCCTTTTCCTTGGCCAGCGTGTTGGTGATCCGGGCGAACAGCTTCACGTTCGCCGCGAACACCTCTGCCAGCGCGCGGGCGCCGGTCTCGCGCCGGGCGCGGTCATGGTCGGTCAGCAGGTCGAGCGTCGCCTCCAGCGGCAGCGTCTCGCCATCCACCTCGAAGGTCAGCCCGGCCATCGTCTCGTCGAAAAGCCGCACCCAGGCCGACGCACCCACCACGCCCTGGTCGTGCAGGAACTTCTCCAGCTCGTCGGACAGCTGGTAGGGCTTCATCGCCCGGATCCGGTCGAGCACCGGGCGGTAGCGCGCCAGATCGGCATCCGCATCCAGATGGGCTGCAAGCGTCTCCTCGGGCAGGCGGTTCAGCTCAAGCGAGAAGAACACCAGCGCCGTCGTCGCGTCGTTCACCCTGCCCTGCATGTCGGAATAGAACTTCGACCGCCCCGCATCGGTGGTGTCCTGCGCATAGCGCAGCCCGGCATAGGACATGATCCGCCCGGTCACCTGCCGGATCCTTTCATAGCGGTGGATGCAGGTCAGAAGCCCCGCCGCGGTCAGCCCGTCGATCTTGCCCTCGTAGGCCTGGGCAAAGGCCGCGCACTCGTCATCCAGCCAGTCCAGGTCGCGCTCGAGTTCCGGCGCCTCGTCGGAGGCATAGAGATCGGTCAGATCCCATTCGGGCAGGACCCCAAGTGCAGCCAGCGCGGCGGCGGGATCCTTCGCGTCGAACACGGGTACGGGATGGGCGGTCGCTTGTTTCATGCGGGCTCCGGTATTTCGGGAATTGGGTGTCAGAGATCGATCACGCCGCCTTCGTCGCGCGGCAGATCCTCGGGCAGGGGGGGCGCGTCGGACTTGCGCCGGATGATGATGTCGCCATTGGGCAGCACTTCGGGCATCTCGTAATTCGAAAGCCCGCCAAGCGTTTCGGCCAACTCCTGCAACCTGGGCATGATCTCGGCCATCATGCGCTGCATGTCGGGGCCGACTTCCTCCATCAACTCGCGCATCATCTCCTCGGTGCGCAGGGACCACTCTTCCAGGAAGGGGATGACCGGCGTGCCCTGCGGGCTTTCCCGCGGCGGTTCCGCCGGCTCCTGCGCGGCCAGCGGCAGGGCGGCAAGACATGCAAGGGGCAGGGCGAAAAGCATCTGTCTCATGCCCCAGATATGGGGCCACCTCGCGCGAATGTCACGCCAGATCGACGGAAACCGGGTAATGATCCGATGCGGCGATCAGCGCGTCCCGGAACGGCGCATCCGCATGGATCCGCGGATCGTCGAAGGGATGCCAGATCCGCCAGCGCGGGCGATGGCGCTCCAGTATGTCCCGGCTGACCATGACGTAATCCAGCAAGGCATGGACATAGCGCTGGAAGTCGCGGTGATAGAACCGCGCGGTCCCCATGGTGAAGCCCTGCCGCGGGTTGCGCCAGGCGTTGGCATGGGGGTCGTAAAGCTCGGTCTCGGGATGCGCCGGGTCGCCCATCACCACCTCGACCGAGGAATGACCGAACAGGTGCTCGTAGTGATCCAGCCCCGGGCCGTCGTTCAGGTCGCCCAGCACGATCACCGGCATGCCGGCCGCGATCATCGCCTCCACCCGGCGGCGGATCCAGATGCACTGCGCCAGCTGCTTGCGGCGGTTCAGGATCGACACCTCGTCCGCCCTGGCCATGCCGTTCGCGTTGTGCGGCGCCTTGGACTTCGCATGCACCCCGATCAGCCGCAGGGGCGGGGCGATCCCCGGCGCTGTCAGCTCCAGTTCCAGCGGCGGCTTCGAAAAGACATGCGCCTCGGCATGGTCGTCCACATCCGTGTCCACCTCGAAGCTCTGATCGAAGCGGGGCGCGCGCGGGCTCTCCAGCGGATCATGCCTGAGCGACAGCCGCGAGGGGTCGTAAAGCGCCGCGATCTCCTGGTGGGTGGTGTTGGCGAAACCGATCAGCGCCGCGCTCTGGCGCAGGCCATAGGCGGCGGCAAAGCGGCCCAGCGCCCGTTCGGTGCGCTGGGTGTGACCGGTGTTCGGCGCCTCGATGATGACGGTCAGGTCCGCGTCGATCCGCGCCAGCACCTGCGCGATCGCATCCGCCTGCACCTTGCGGCTGACGCCCTCGCGCCCGCCCGGCCCGTCATCGGCCAGCAGGTTGTCCCGGGCGTCGAACAGCTCGGCGAACCATTCGACGTTCCAGGTCGCGATCCGCATCACTGCACCCGCGCCTCGGCCTGTATCTCGCGCCAGGCGTCGTTCAGCGCCGCCAGCTTGCGGTTGGCCAGAACCATCGCCTCTTCCGGCACGCCGCGCGCCAGCAGGTGGTCGGGATGGCTCTCGCGCACCAGCTGCCGCCAGCGCGCGCGGATTTCCGTCACCGGCGTGTCCGGATCGACGCCCAGCACCGCATAGGGATCGGGCGCCGCCCCCGGCACATAGCGCGCCCGGACCGAGCGCAGCACCCGCTCCTCCAGCCCGAAGGCGCGCGTCACCTCGGCCAGGAAAGCGTCCTCGGCATCGTGGAAGTGCCCGTCGGCGGTGGCGATGTGGAACAGCCCCTCGAGCAGGTTCTCCAGGATGGTCTTGTCCTCGCCGAACATCGCGCCGATCCGCGCGGCATAGATGTCGAAACCCGCCACGTCCTGCCGCGCCAGGTTGAAGACCCGCGCCGCCGCCGCCTCGTCGCCGGGCGGGATGTGGAACACCTCGCGGAAGGCGCGCACCTCGTTGGGCGTCACATGCCCGTCCGCCTTGGCCATCTTGGCCGCAAGCGAGATCACCGCGATGGTGAAGGCGACCGAGCGTTCGGGCGGCGTGCGCAGCCGCTCGAACACGCTGGCCAGGCTCTCGCCGCTGGCGAGTGCCTTCAGAAGTTCCGCGATGCGTTGCCAGATCGACATGGGCCCAAGTGTAATCGGCGGCTGCGACAGCGGCCAGACGGATCAGAGCAGTTTCTGCAACAGGACCAGGTCCAGCCAGCGGTCGAACTTGCGCCCGACTTCCGGCAGCCGCCCGACCTCGCGGTAGCCCTGCCGCCCGAAAAAGCGCAGGCCGGCGCCATTCTCGGCCGAAACGCCCGCGACCAGCGCATGATGGCCGCAGTCCCGCGCCGCCCCTTCCAGCGCCGCCATCAGGGCCGCCCCGGTGCCCCTGCCGCGCTGCGCCGGCGCAAGGATCAGCGTGAACTCGCCCGCGTGGCGATAGCCGGGCCCGTTGCGGAACTGGAACACGCAGCCGAAACCGGCAACCTTTCGATCCTCCTCGACCACGCGCCAGGCCTCGGGGTTGATCGCGGCCGCAAGCCCGGCCTCAGACTTTTCGTCGGTGGTAAAGGTGATGGTCGTCTCGCGGATCACCGGGTTCCAGATCGCCGCGATGGGCGCGGCATCCTCGGGGCGGGCAGGGCGGATAAGGGGCATGGTGTCACCGGTTTTTCGCGCATCTGGATCAGATTGCGATACCGGCCGCAAGCGCCTATCCCTTGGGATGGGCTGAGCGGAGGATTGCATGGGCGCGTGGGATTTCTGGATCGACCGGGGCGGCACCTTTACCGACATCGTGGCGAAGGATCCCGAGGGCCGACTGTCCACCGCCAAGTATCTCTCGGAAAACCCCGAGGTCTATGACGACGCGGCGCTGCACGGCATCCGCCGCTTCCTCGGCCTCGGGCCGCGGGACAGGATCCCGCTCGCCCGCATCGGGTCGGTCAAGATGGGCACCACCGTCGCCACCAACGCCCTGCTGGAACGCAAGGGAGAGCCGCTGGTTCTGGTCACCACGCAGGGCCTGGGCCAGCAGCTGCGGCTGGGCTACCAGCATCGCCCCAAGCTGTTCGAGCGCCATATCCACCTGCCGGAAATGCTCTATTCCCGCGTGATCGAGGCGCGCGAGCGCGTCCGCGCCGACGGCACCGTCGAGGTGCCGCTGGACGAGGGGCACCTGCGCGCTTCCCTGTCGGAGGCGCGCGCCACAGGCCTCGATGCCTGCGCGATCGTCTTCGTGCACGGCTATCGCCACCGCGCGCACGAGGCCGCCGCCGGGCGCATCGCGCGCGATCTGGGCTTTGCGCAGGTCTCGGTCAGCCACGAGGTCAGCCCGCTGATGAAGATGGTCAGCCGCGGCGACACCACCGTGGTGGACGCCTACCTCACCCCCATCCTGCGCCGCTACGTCGACCGCGTCGCCGCCGCCTTCGACGGCGATCCGGGCGGGCGGCTGATGTTCATGCAATCCTCGGGCGGGCTGACGGACGCGCAGCTCTTCCAGGGCAAGGACGCGATCCTGTCTGGCCCCGCGGGCGGCGTCGTCGGCGCCGTGCGCAGTTCCGCCATAGCCGGCGAGAAGCGGATCATCGGCTTCGACATGGGCGGCACCTCGACCGACGTGTGCCATTACGCGGGCGACTACGAGCGGGTGCTGAACACAGAAGTCGCCGGCGTGCGCATCACCGCGCCGATGATGCACATCCACACGGTCGCGGCGGGCGGCGGATCACTCCTGACCTTCGACGGCACGCGCATGCGGGTCGGCCCCGAAAGCGCCGGCGCCAATCCCGGCCCCGCCTGCTACGGGCGCGGCGGGCCGCTTGCCGTGACGGACGCGAACGTGCTGACCGGGCGGCTGCTCCCCGAGTTCTTCCCGGCCATCTTCGGCCCCGAGGCGGACCGGCCGCTCGACGTGGCGGCCACGCGGGCGAAGTTCGAGACGCTGGCCGCTGAAATCGGCATGAGCCCCGAGGCCGCGGCCGAGGGCTTCCTGACCATCGCCGTCGAGAACATGGCCAACGCCGTGAAGAAGATCTCCGTCCAGCGCGGCCACGATGTCAGCGGCTACTGCCTGACGGTGTTCGGCGGGGCCGGCGCGCAGCATGCCTGCGCCATCGCCGACACGCTGGGCATGACGCGCTGCCTGGTGCATCCGCTCGCCTCGCTCCTTTCGGCCTATGGCATGGGGCTGGCCGACATCCGCGCCACCCGCTCCGAGGCGGTGGAGGCGCCGCTCGACGCGACCGGCCGGCTTGCTGCGGCGGCGCGGCTCGACGGGCTGGGCTCGGCCGTTCTGACCGAGGTGGAGGGGCAGGGCGTGCCCGAGGCGCGGATCGCTCTTGCCATGACGCTGCACCTGAAGGTGAAGGGAACCGACACCGCGCTGCCGATCCCCTTCGGCGACCTGGACGAGATGCGCGCGGCCTTTGCCACGGCCCACCGCGCCCGCTTCGGCTTCGATCCGGGCGATGTCCCGCTGGTCATCGAGGCCGTCACCGCCGAAGCGGTGGGTGCCGCCGGCGACATGGCCGAGATGGAAAACCCGACCGAGGAACGCCCCGAGGATGCCTTTGACACCGCACTCACAGCCCCCGTCTTCATCGCGGGCGACTGGCGCGACTGCCGTTTCGTCCGCCGCGAGGCGATGCGCCCCGGCGACCGCCTGACCGGACCCGCGGTGCTGGTCGAGCCGCACACCTCGATCCTGGTCGAACCCGGCTGGCAGGCGCGGATCACGGCGCATGACCACGTCTCGCTGGTGCGCATCGAGACGCGGCCGAAGCGGATTGCCGTGGGGACCGAGGCCGACCCGATCATGCTCGAGGTGTTCAACAACCTCTACATGTCGATCGCCGAGCAGATGGGCGCGGTGCTGGAAAACACCGCCGCCAGCGTCACCATCAAGGAACGGCTGGATTTCTCCTGCGCGGTCTTCGACGCCGCGGGCGACCTGATCGCCAACGCGCCCCACATGCCGGTGCACCTGGGGTCCATGGGGGCCAGCGTGAAGGCCATCATCGCCCAGAACCCCGACATGGTTCCGGGCGACGTCTATTGCCTGAACGCGCCCTACAACGGCGGCACCCATCTGCCCGACATCACCGTGGTCACACCGGTCTGGGACGACGCGGGCAAGCGCGTGCTGTTCTTCAACGCCGCCCGCGGGCATCACACCGACGTGGGCGGGCTGACCCCCGGATCCATGCCGCCCGACAGCCGCACCATCCATGACGAAGGCGCCTATATCGACAACTGGAAACTGGTCGATCGCGGCCGCTTCCGCGAGGCCGAGACCCGCGACCTGCTGACCTCCGGCCGCTGGCCGGTACGCGCGGTGGACATCAACATCGCGGACCTGAAAGCGCAGGTCGCCTCGTGCGAGAAGGGGGCGCAGGAATTGCGGCGCATGGTGGCCCAGTTCGGCCTGCCCGTGGTCGAGGCCTACATGCGCCACGTCCAGGACAACGCCGAGGAATGCGTGCGCCGCGCCATAGCCACCCTGCGCGACGCGGAATACGTCTATCCCATGGACCCGGATTTCGACGGCACGCCCCGCGAGGTGCGGGTCCGCATCACCGTCGACCCCGCCGACCGCTCGGCCGTGATCGACTTCACCGGCACGACGCCCCAGCTTGCCACCAACTACAACGCGCCCGAGCCCGTCACCATGGCGGCCGTGCTCTATGTCTTCCGGCTGCTCGTCGATGACGACATCCCGATGAACGAAGGGGTGATGAAACCGCTCAGGGTGATCCTGCCCGGGGGCACCATGCTCAGCCCCGAATACCCGGCCGCGGTGATCGCCGGCAATGTCGAGACGAGCCAGGCCGTCACCTCGGCGCTGCTGCTGGCGCTGGGCGTGCAGGCGGCGGCGCAGTCCTCGATGAACAACACCACCTGGGGCAATGCCCGCCACCAGTATTACGAGACGATCTGCGGCGGCTCGGGCGCGGGGCGGCTGGCCGATGGCGCTGGCCATCCCGGCACCTCGGGGGTGCATACCCACATGACCAACTCGCGCCTGACCGACCCGGAGGTGCTGGAATGGCGCTTCCCGGTGGTGCTGGAGGAGTTTTCCATCCGCAAGGGTTCCGGCGGGGCGGGGCGCTGGCGCGGCGGCGACGGGACGCGGCGGCGCACCCGGTTTCTGGAACCGATGACGCTGGCACTGTTGGGCGGCCACCGGGTGGTGCCGCCGCCGGGGCTGGAAGACGGCGGGCCGGGCGCCCCGGGCCGCTCGCGCGTGGTGCGCGCGGACGGACGGGTTGAGGACCTGCGCTCGGCCGACCGGACGGAAGTGGGGCCCGGCGATGTCTACTGGCTCGACACGCCCTCGGGCGGGGGGTTCACCCCGTCGGACGGGCACTGACCCGAGGCATGCGCGCCTGGCCGTCGCCGGATGCCTCCGGCGGGGATATTTGAGGAAAGTGGAAGGCGGGGGCGGGGCGCCCGCCTCAGGCGCTGCGCGAGACGCCCTTGCCGAAGGCCGCCTCCAGCAGGGTGCGCGTGTAGGGGTTGCGGGGGGTTTCGAAGATCTCGGCCCCGCTGCCCTGTTCCACCACGTCGCCCTGCTTCATCACGACGACCCGGTGGCTGAGCGCGCGCACCACCCGCAGGTCGTGGCTGATGAAGATATAGGCCAGCCCGTGCCGGCGTTGCAGGCTGCGCAGCAATTCCACGATCTGCACCTGCACCGTCATGTCGAGCGCCGAGGTCGGTTCGTCCAGCACCACCAGCTTCGGTTGCAGGATCATCGCCCGCGCGATGGCGATGCGCTGACGCTGCCCGCCGGAGAATTCGTGCGGGTAGCGGTCCATCGCGGCCGGGTCGAGCCCCACCTCGGCCATGATCGCGGCCACCAGCTCGCGCGGCTTGCCGGGGCGTTCGTGCACCGTCAGCCCCTCGGCGATGATCTGGCCCACGGTCATGCGCGGGCTGAGCGACCCGAAGGGATCCTGGAACACCATCTGGATGTCGGCGCGCAGCGGGCGCAACTCGCGGTTCCTGAGCCCGTCCACGTTGCGGCCCATGAACACGATCGGCCCCTCGGACGAGATCAGCCGCATGATGGCCAGCGCGAGCGTCGTCTTGCCCGAGCCCGACTCGCCCACGATGCCCAGCGTCTCGCCGGCGCGCACGCTGATGCTGGCCGCGTTCACCGCCTTGATGTGGCCCACCGTCCTGCGCAGAAGGCCGCGCCGGATCGGGAACCATACGCGCAGATCCTCGGTGCGCACCACCTCGGGCGGGTCGCCGGCGACCGGCTCGGGCGCGCCCTTCGGCTCGGCGCTCAGCAGCTTGATCGTGTAGGGGTGCTGGGGGTTGGCAAAGATCTCGGCGGTGGGGCCCTGTTCCACGATCTGCCCGTCCTGCATCACGCAGACCCGGTCTGCGATCTTGCGCACGATGCCCAGGTCATGGGTGATGAACAGCATCGCCATCCCCTCGGCGCGCTGCACCTCGGCGATCAGCTCGAGGATCTGCGCCTCGATCGTCACGTCGAGCGCGGTGGTGGGCTCGTCCGCGATCAGCAGCTTCGGGCCGTTCGCCAGCGCCATGGCGATCATCACCCGCTGCCGCTGCCCGCCCGACAACTGGTGCGGATAGGCGGTGAGGCGGGTTTCCGGATCGTCGATGCCGACGCGCGCCAGCAGCTCGACCGAGCGGGCGCGCGCCGCCTCCTTGCGCAGGCCCTGGTGCAGCGCCAGCGCCTCGCCCAGTTGCCGCTCAAGCGTGTGAAGCGGGTTGAGCGAAGTCATGGGCTCCTGGAAGATGAAGCTGACGTCGTTGCCGCGCACCTTGCGCAGGGTGGCGTCCGATGCTGTCAGCATCTCCTGCCCGTCATAGGTGACGCTGCCGCCCAATGTCGCGCTGTCGGGCAGCAGCCGCACGGTCGAGAGCGCCGAGACCGACTTGCCGGAACCCGACTCGCCCACCAGCGCCACCGTCTCGCCGGTGCGCACCTCGAAGCTGATGCCGCGCACCGCCGGCACCGTCTTGCCGTCCTGGGCGAAGGTGACGGTCAGGTCGCGGACCTCGAGAAGCGCGCTCATGCGAAGGTCTTTCTGGGGTCGAAGGCGTCGCGCACCCCCTCGAAGATGAACACCATCAGCGACAGCAGCAGCGTCAGCGTGACGAAGGCCGAGATCGCCAGGTGCGGGCTGGTCAGGTTGTTCTTGCCCTGAAGCGCCAGCTCTCCCAGCGACGGGTAGGAGGGGGGCAGCCCGAAGCCCAGGAAATCCAGCCCCGTCAGCGTGCCGAGCGCCGCCGTGATCAGGAACGGCAGCAGCGTCACGGTCGCCACCATCGCGTTGGGCAGGACATGGCGGAACATGATCGTGCCGTCCGACACGCCCAGCGCGCGCGCGGCGCGGACATACTCGAAGTTGCGCGCGCGCAGGAATTCCGCGCGCACCACCCCCACCAGGGCCGTCCAGGAAAAGAGCACGATCAGCACCGTCAGCAGCGTGAAGTTCATGGTAAAGATCGCGCCCATGATGATGATGACGTAAAGCGCGGGCGTCGCGGCCCAGATCTCGATCAGCCGCTGGAAGATGAGATCCAGCCAGCCGCCGAAATAGCCCTGCACCGCGCCCGCCGCGACCCCCATCACCGACGAGCAGAAGGTCACCACCAGCGCGAAGATCACCGAGATGCGGAAGCCGTAGATCACCCGGGCCAGCACGTCGCGGGTCTGGTCGTCGGTGCCCAGCCAGTGGTTCGCGTCGGGCGGCGAGGGCGCGCGTTCCACGTCGTAGTTGATCGTGTTGAAGGAATAGGGGATCGGCGGCCAGAGCATCCAGCCCGACTCCACCGCCTGCCCCTCGAAGCTGCCCGAGGCGGCCTCCATGCGCACGCCCTCGGGGTCGTCGAAGCAGGCCTCCAGCCCCCCGGTCTCGATCAGGCAGCCGATCACCGGGTCCAGGTAGTCGGGCGCGGTCGCGAAATCCCCGCCGAAGGTGGTCTCGGGATAGAAGGTGAAGACCGGCGTGTAGAGATCGCCGCGATAGGACACCAGGAGCGGCTTGTCGTTCGCGATGAGTTCCGCGAACAGGCAGAGCACGAACAGCACCGAGAATATGATCAGCGACCAGTAGGCGCGGCGGTTGTTGCGGAAGTTCCGCCAGCGGCGCTGGTTCAGCGGGTCGAGGCGGAGCATCAGGTCTCCCGTGTCTCGAAGTCTATGCGGGGGTCGACCCAGACATACATCAGGTCGGACAGGATGCCGATCAGAAGCCCGATCAGCCCGAAGAAGTAAAGCGTGCCGAACACCACCGGGTAGTCGCGGTTGAGCACGCTCTCGAAGCCGAGCCGCCCCAGCCCGTCGAGCGAGAACACCACCTCGATGATCAGCGAGGCGCCGAACAGCACCGACAGGAACAGCCCCGGAAAGCCCGCGATGATGATGAGCATGGCGTTGCGGAACACATGGCCGTAAAGCACCCGGGACTCGGAAAGGCCCTTGGCGCGGGCGGTCACGACATACTGCTTCTTGATCTCGTCCAGGAACGAGTTCTTGGTCAGCAGCGTCAGCGTCGCAAAGGCCCCGATCGTGGCCGCCGTCACCGGCAGCGCGATGTGCCACAGGTAGTCGGTGATCTTGCCCCAGAGGGTGAAGTTCTCCCACCCGTCCGAAGTCAGGCCGCGCAGCGGAAACCACTGGAAATACGACCCGCCCGCGAACAGCACCAGCAGCATGATCGCGAACAGGAAGCCCGGGATCGCATAGGCCGCGATGATCAGCCCGCTGGTCCAGGTGTCGAAGCGAGAGCCGTCGCGCACCGCCTTGCGGATGCCCAGCGGGATCGACACCAGGTACGCGATCAGCGTGGACCACAGCCCCAGCGTGATCGACACCGGCAGCTTTTCCAGCACCAGGTCCACCACCGAGATCGAGCGGAAATAGCTCTCGCCGAAGTCGAACTGGATGTAGTTCCACAGCATGATGGCAAAGCGTTCCCAGGCCGGCTTGTCGAAGCCGAACTGGCGTTCCAGGTCCTCGATGAAGTCCGGCGGCAGGCCGCGCGCGCCGATGTATTCGCTGTCGCCCCCGCCGCCCGACACTTCGGCCCCGCCGCCCGAGATGCGGTCGGTGGCGGAACCGGATTGTTCGATCTGCGCTATGACCTGCTCGATCGGGCCGCCCGGCACGAACTGCACCAGCGCGAAGTTGATCAGCATGATCCCGAACAGCGTCGGGACGATCAGCAGCAGCCGTCGAAGGATATAGGCGCCCATGGGTCTATCAGCGCAGCGGTGCGCCGGCGGCCTTCAGCGCGTCGTATTTTTCCTGGTCGAACCACCAGTAGGCATCGCCGCGGGCATAGGGCGGCTTGACCTCGGGCCGGCCGAAGATGTCCCAGTAGGCGACGTTGTGGCTGGCCTTGTACCAGTTGGGCACCCAGATGTGCATGTCGCGCAGCACCCGGTCGAGCGCGCGCACCGCCACCTCCATCTCGTCGCGGCTTTCCGCCTGGATCACCTTCTGGATCAGCGCGTCCACCACCGGGTCCGAGACGCCGGCGTAGTTCGCGGTGTCGGGCTCCATCGCCGATTGCGAGCCGAAGATCTGGCGCAGTTCCAGCCCCGGCGTCAGCGACATCACCAGCCGGCCCGGCACCAGGTCGTAATCCCGGTCCTTCAGCCGCTGCTGCCCCTGCGAGGGATCGACCAGCGTCAGCCGCGCGTCGATGCCGATGCGCTTCAGGTTCTCGACGAACGGGTTGATGATCCGCTCGAAGGCGGCGCTGTCGTCCATGACCTCGACGGTCAGCGTCTCTCCGGCGGCGTTCTTGCGGATGCCGTCCACGATGGTCCAGCCGGCGTCCTCAAGCAGGTTCGACGCCTGCCGGATCGCGGCCCGGTCGGTCCGCTCGGGCCGGTTGACCGCAGGGGTGAAGGCGGGCTCGGTGAAGATGCGCTCGGGCAGCTGGTCGCGATACTCCTCCAGCAGCGCAAGCTCCGCCCCTTCGGGCAGCCCCTCGGCCTGCATGGGCGAGTTCTCCCAGAAGCTGTCGGTGCGCTCGTAAAGCCCGTAGAACAGCGTCTCGTTCGACCATTCGAAGTTGAACATCAGCCCGATCGCCTGGCGCACGCGCGGGTCCTGGAACTTGTCGCGGCGCAGGTTGATCCAGAAGCCCTGCGTCCCCGAGGGGCGGTTGTCCGGGATCGCCTCCTGCTTCACCCAGCCGCGCTCGATCGCGGGGAAGTTGTAATCCACCGCCCAGGTCTTCGAGGTGAATTCCTCGTGCAGGTAGTACTGCCCGGCCTTGAACGCCTCGAAGCCGGCGGTGCGGTCGGCGAAATACTCGTAGACGATGCACTCGAAATTGTTGGCGCCCACGTTCACCGGATGCTCCCAGCCCCAGTAGTCGGGGTTGCGGCAATAGGTGATCGACTGCCCGGGCTGCGCATCGCGCACCACATAGCCGCCCGAACTGACCGGCGGCGTCATCGTCGACTCCGCGAAGTCCACATCCGCGTAATAATGCTCCGGCAGGATCGAGATGCCGCCCGCCTGCTGGATCAGTTCCCGCGTGGACGCGCCCTCGCGGAAGGCGAACTTCACCCGGTGCGTGTCCAGCGCCTCGACGCTCTCGAAATCCTGGAAGCTGATGCGATAGGCGGGATGCCCCTTCTCCTGCAACACGTTGTAGGTGAACACCACGTCCGACGCCTCGATCGGCTCGCCGTCCGAAAAGCGGGCGTCGGGGTTCATGTTGAAGATCACCCAGCTCCGGTCCTCGGGGTATTCCATGCTTTGCGCGATCAGCCCGTAGGCGCTGGCGGGCTCGTCCGCGGATCCCACCAGCAGGCTGTCATGCAGCAGCCCCAGCCCCTGCGCCGGAACGCCCTTCAGGATGAACGGGTTGAGGCTGTCGAAGGTGGTCGACGCCCCGGTGCCCACGAATCGCATGGTGCCGCCCAGCGGCGCGTCCGGGTTGACGTAATCGAAATGCGGAAAGTCGGGGCCGTATTTCAGATCCCCGAACACCGATATCCCGTGCGAGGTGATCGTCTCCGCGCCCTCGTGCTCGCTGCCCCAGGCGGGCCGCAGCGTCAGGCCCAGCGCCAGCAGCCCCAGCGCGGGCAGAAGCCACAGCGCGCGGGGCAGGGGACCGGGGGCCGCGTCGGCCTGGGCCTTGGCTCGGGTTTCGGCACGGGGACGGCTCATCGGGGACCTCTCTCTGCGACCGGTTCGGGTGTCAGAGTAATGTCATTTGCCCCGTGGTAAAGGCGAAAGCCCGCGGCGTGGCCCGCATCCGCAGGACTTCGCGGGAGTTTGATCGCCCCCCGGGCGAACCGCCGCTCCGAAATGCGAAAGGCCGCCCGAAGGCGGCCTCTCAGGCATCGGGTTCCGGGGCGTCTCAGCCGCCGACGGACTCGAGATAGGCGATCAGGTTGGCGCGATCCTCGATGTCCGCCATGCCGCGATAGGCCATCTTGGTGCCCGGCACATAGTCGCTCGGCGCCAGCAGGAACGCGTTCAGGTTCTCGGGCGTCCATGCGTCGCCATGGCCCGCCATCGCGTCCGAATAGGCATAGTCGCCGACCGCGCCGATATCCCGGCCGACCACGTTGTAAAGATGCGGGCCGACCGCGTTGGCGCCATCCTCAAGCCGGTGGCACGCCGCGCAGGCCCGGAACAGACGCTCGCCCGCGCCGGCATCCGCCTCGGCGTAGAGGCTGGCGAAATCGACTTCCTCGACCGGCTCATCGGTCGCTTCCGCCGGCTCCGCTTCCGCGACCTCGATCACATAGGCGTTGGCGTGCTCCTCGCCGTGGCCGCCCGAATGGATGATCGACTCCGCGCCGGTCTTGATCAGAAGAAACACGAGCAGGCTGCCGCAGAGCCCGCCGACGATCTTGGTGATTTCCATCGTGTTCATGCTGGTTCGTCCCGCATCTGGTCTGGTCGCGTCGGCCTTTCCGCCGCGTTGCGGGGTATCTATCCGCTTCCCCCGCCCCTTCGCAAGGTATAGAAGGCGCGACCAAACGACAGGGGCGGAATATGGCGGAAACGAATACCGGCGGCATCATTTCCTATCAGGGCGAACCGGGGGCCTATTCGCACCAGGCCTGCCTCGAGGCGGTCCCCGACATGGAGCCGATGGCCGCCACCACCTTCGAGGGCGCCATCGACCTGGTCCGCGACGGCACCGCCCGCATGGCGATGATCCCGGTCGAGAACTCCACCTATGGCCGGGTCGCCGACGTCCACCAGCTGCTGCCCGAATCCGGCCTGCACATCGTGGGCGAGCATTTCGTCCGCGTGCACATCAACCTGCTGGGCGTGCCGGGCGCCACGCTCGGCCAGGTGACGCGCGCCGAATCCCACCCGGTCCTGCTGGGCCAGTGCCGCGGCTTCCTGAAGGAACACGGCATCGCCCGCATCGCGGGCTACGACACCGCCGGCGCCGCCAAGCATGTGCGCGAGGCGGGCGACCCCACGCTTGCGGCGCTGGCCTCGCCGCTGGCAGGGCGGATCTACGGCCTCGAGACGCTTTCCTCCGGGATCGAGGACAACAAGTCCAACACCACCCGCTTCCTGCTGATGGCGCCCCAGCCGACCACGATCCCCTCGGACGTGCCCTCGATCACCACGTTCCTGTTCCGCGTCCGCAACATCCCGGCCGCGCTCTACAAGGCGATGGGCGGGTTCGCGACCAACGGCGTCAACATGGTCAAGCTCGAAAGCTACATGCTGAACGGCTCGTTCACCGCGACGCAGTTCTACGCCGACATCGAGGGTCATCCCGACGATCCCGCCGTCGCCCGCGCCATGGAAGAGCTGCGCTACTTCACCTCCTACCTGAAGGTGCTCGGCACCTATCCGGCGGCGCTGGAGCGCAAGCAGGGCATCTGAGCCGCCTCAGCCCGGAACCCGGATCCGCCCCGCGAGCCACTCCTCGATCAGGTGATGCGCGATCGCGCCCCTGCGCGCGGGCCGGATCCGCGGGGTGGGGCTGATCCGCTCGGCCATGATCTCCTCGCGCGTCAGCCACATCGCATCCTCCAGCTCCGCCGGGTCCAGCGTGATCCGCTCCTCCAGCGCCACGCCCCAGCACCCGATCATCAGCGAGGCCGGGAACGGCCAGGGCTGGCTTGCGATGTAGCCGACCGCGCCCACCCGGATGCCGGTTTCCTCCTGCACCTCGCGGCGCACCGCCGCCTCGATGCTCTCGCCCGGCTCCATGAAGCCCGCCAGCAGCGAATACATTCCCTCGGGCCAGGCCGGCGAGCGGCCCAGCAGCACCCTCTCGCCATGCGTGATCAGCATGATGACCACCGGATCCGTGCGCGGGAAATGATGCGCGCCGCAGGTGCCGCAGCTTCGCCGCCACCCCGCAAGACTGACCGTGGACGGCGCCCCGCAGCGCGCGCAGTGCCGGTGGGTGTCGTGCCAGGCGAAGATGCCCTTCGCCACCGCCGCGTCGCCCGCATCGTCGGGATCCAGCAGCGCCATGGTGGCCCGCAGGTCCAGGAACGCCTGGTCGGCCGCCATCGCCGGGTGCCGGTTCGCGCTGGTGTCGATGAACCGCGCCATCGCCGCCTCGTCCGCCGCCGGATCCGCCCAGGCCGAGATGTCATGCGCGAATCGCGGCGCGCCATCCTCCAGCCCCAGGAAGATCGGCGCCTCCGCCGCCTCCTGGAGGATCGGCGCCTCCATCGCCAGCCACGCCAGGCGCGGCGCCGCCTCGCCCGTGAACAGCGGCTTGCCGCGCCAGAACACGCAGCTGCGCGCCCCCGGCGCCGCCATCAGCCCCGCCGCGCCCTCGCGCAGATGCGCCGCCCGGTCGATCCGCCCGCCGCCGAATAGTATCCCGCCCTGTCCCTGCATGCCCGTCCTCTTCCCTTTGGGCAGCATCTAGCGCCTCGGCAGCCCGAGGGGAATGGGTGCGGCTTGTCACTGGCGGGCGGGATGCGTATATGAGGCGCGAGAGGTTGGCGCGGGCGGACGCCTCGCCAATCCGGTCAGGTCCGGAAGGAAGCAGCCGTAACGAGTCCCGTTCGGGTCGTGTTCCAGCCTCTCACCTCTCTCTCCCCCCCACAGGCTATTCCGCCGCCGTCGCGCGCGCCCTTGTGGCGCGTGGCGCCACGCGCCGGGCCGGGGGACCATAGGCTGCGACATCGCCCTCCAGTTCCGGCAGCGCGGCCAGGATCTCCGTCAGCAGCGCGGCATGCCCGCCATCCTGCGCCAGCCGCGGCAGGTGCAGGCTTTCGCAGGGCAGGCCGCCGCACCAGACGATCTCGTGCTTCTCGAACACCAGGGCGTACCAGCCCAGCCCCTCCGGCGCCGCCAGCACGCGCCGGCCCGGCGTCACGCTGCGCGCCGGCACCAGCACCTCGTCGCGCATTCCCATGGGCCCCAGGCGCGTCAGCATCCCCAGCGCGGGCGAGACGCGCAGCACGCCCGCCTCGCCGCAGGCAAGCTGCACCATCCGCCCGACCGGTAGCCGACCGATCCAGCGCAGCGGCTGCACGCCGCTGTCCATCGTGCGGATCATGTCGCCGGGCACCAGCGCCTCGACCGGAACGGGACCGTCCTGGGCCAGCACCCGCGTGCCCGCGGCAAGCGCGGGGGGCTGCTGCGCGAACGGCAATACGACGGCGCGGCAGGCCGCGGGGGCATGGGATCGGTGGGACATGAACGCTCCGACACTCGTTACAAGCGGGCACTGCGCCCGCGCGGACGGATGCGCTGCAAGAAACCGGACCATGAATTGCATCCCCGCGATGTGAACCGTGCGCTGCGATTCGCGCCGAATTGCGGCGCGTCCCGATCCCTGTTTGGCCGCAATGTGTTAACCAGGCCCTCATCGCGCCCGCGCGCGGCCCGGCGCAAGTTGCGGTTTTCCGGCCCCGGGAATCCTGCTAGCACGATGCCATGAGCGAACCCGACACCGCGCCCCGCCAGTATCAGGTGCTTGCCCGCAAATACCGGCCGGCAAGCTTTTCCGACCTGATCGGACAGGAGGCGATGGTCCGCACCCTGTCGAACGCCTTCGCGACCAACCGGATCGCCCATGCCTTCATCCTCACCGGCGTGCGCGGGGTGGGCAAGACCACCACCGCCCGGATCGTCGCCAAGGGGCTGAACTGCACCGGCGCCGACGGCCAGGGCGGCCCCACCATCGCGCCCTGCGGCCAGTGCGAGGCCTGCGTGTCGATCGCCGAGGGGCGCCATGTCGACGTGCTGGAAATGGACGCCGCCTCCCGCACCGGGGTGGGCGACATCCGCGAGATCATCGATTCGGTGCGCTACCGGGCGACGTCCGCCCGCTACAAGGTCTACATCATCGACGAGGTGCACATGCTCAGCACCTCGGCCTTCAACGCGCTGCTCAAGACGCTCGAGGAACCGCCCGAACATGTGAAGTTCCTCTTCGCCACCACCGAGATCCGCAAGGTGCCCGTCACCGTGCTGTCGCGCTGCCAGCGGTTCGACCTGCGCCGGATCGAGCCCGAGGTGATGATCGCGCATCTCGCGGGCATCGCCGGCAAGGAAGGGGTGGAGATCGAGGAGGCGGCGCTTGCCATGATCGCCCGCGCCGCCGAAGGCTCGGTGCGCGACGCGCTCAGCCTGCTCGACCAGGCCATCGCCCACGGGCAGGGCCGGGTCGATGCCACCCAGGTGCGCGCGATGCTGGGCCTGGCCGATCGTGGCCGGGTGATGGACCTGTTCGACATGGTGATGCGCGGCGACGCCGCCGGCGCGCTTCAGGAACTCTCGGCCCAGTATGCCGAGGGCGCCGACCCCGTGTCGGTCCTGCGCGACCTGGCCGAGGTCACGCACTGGGTCTCGCTGGTCAAGATCACCCCCGAGGCGGCCGAGGATCCCACCGTCAGCCCGGCCGAGCGGGATCGCGGCCGCGCGATGGCCGCGGACCTGTCGCTGCGCGGGCTGACCCGCATGTGGCAGATGTGCCTGAAGGCGCTGGAGGAAGTGTCCACCGCGCCCAGCCCGATGATGGCGGCGGAAATGGCGATCATCCGCATGACCCATGTCTCGGAACTGCCCACGCCGGGCGACCTGGTCCGCAAGCTCCAGGACGCGCCGCCCCTGCCGCAGGCGCACGCACCGCAAGCCTCCGCCCCCGGCGCAGGCCCGCGCGCCCGACAGGCTGCCCCGCCGCGCGCCACCCATGCCCCGGCTGTCCCCGGTGGCGCGGCCGTGGCGCAGCCCGCGCCCGTCGCCGCCTCGGCGACCTACCCTGATTTCGACGCGGTGGTGGACCTGATCCGCGCCCGCCGCGACATGCGCCTTCTGGTGGAGGTGGAGAACCATCTCCGCCTCGTCCACTACGCCCCCGGCCGGATCGAGTTCCAGCCCACCGGCGATGCGCCATCCGACCTTGCCGCGCGTCTGTCGCGCCAGCTTCAGGCCTGGACCGACATGCGCTGGGGCGTGTCGGTCGTCTCGGACGGCGGCGGCGAGACCATCGCCGAGACCCGCGCCGCGCGGCGCACCGACATGGTCGGCCAGGCCATGCGCCACCCGATGATGCAGGCGGTGCTCGCGTCCTTTCCGGGCGTGACCGACGCCCATGTCAGTGTGCACGAGCCGGTGCAGGCCGATCCGGGCGCGACCCAGGCCCCGATCGAGGATCCGGCCGAGGAATTCGGCGAGGACTGGGACCCGCTCGACGCCTTCGACTGAGCACGACCGGGGCCGCCGCGCTTGTCTGGCCGGGCCCGAGCGCGTATCTGGAACAGCACGCATACCGTCACCGGGGAGAGAACGATGCTCAAGGGACTGGGCCAGCTGGGCGACATGGCCAAGCTGATGAAGCAGGCGCAGGAAATGCAGGCGAAGATGGCCGAGGCGCAGGAATCGCTGGGCCGCATCGTGGTCGAGGGGCAGGCCGGCGCCGGTCTCGTCACCGCAAGCTGCACCGCCAAGGGGGAACTCACCGGGCTGTCGATCGACCCGTCGATCTTCAACCCCGACGACAAGGAAGTGGCCGAGGACCTGATCCTCGCCGCGATCAAGGACGCGCAGATGCGCGCCTCCGAAGCCGCCAACCGCGAGATGGCCAAGGTCACCGAGGGGCTCGACCTGCCGCCGGGCATGAAGCTGCCCTTCTGATCCGCGGACCCGGCAGGCGGACATGACCGAGGGCGGCAAGGAAATCGAACGCCTGATCGAGCTGATGGCGAGGCTTCCGGGCCTTGGCCCCCGCTCGGCCCGCCGGGCCGTCCTCGCGCTGATCAAGAAGCGCGAGATGCTGATGGACCCGCTCGCCCGCGCGCTGGCCGAGGTGGCCGCGACCGTGCGCGAATGCGAGATCTGCGGCAATATCGGCACCGGCCCGCGCTGCGCCATCTGCCTCGATCCCAAACGCTCCGACACCGAACTCTGCGTGGTCGAGGACGTGGCCGATCTCTGGGCGATGGAACGCGGCCGCAGCTTCCGCGGCCGCTATCACGTCCTGGGCGGCGTGCTCTCCGCGCTGGATGGCGTCGGCCCTGACGAACTGCGCATCCCCCGCCTGATCGCCCGCGTGGAAGAGGGCGCCATCGCCGAGGTGATCCTTGCGCTCAACGCCACCGTCGATGGCCAGACCACTGCCCACTACATCGCCGACCAGCTCGAATCCCTGCCGGTGGAACTGACCTCGCTCGCGCAGGGCGTGCCGGTCGGGGGCGAGTTGGACTATCTCGACGATGGCACGATTTCCGCCGCGCTCAGGGCGCGCAAGCGGCTCTGAGCTAGCCCGCGGCGCTTGCCGCCCGCGCGGCCCGCGCCTCGCGCCGCAAAGCCGCCTCCCGCCGCGCAAGATACAGCGTCGCCGCGATCACGATGGCCGCGCCCAGGATGGTATAGCCGTCGGGCACTTCCGCGAAGAACAGGAAACCCGCGCCCCCCATCAGCACCAGCCGCAGATAGGATACCGGCCCCACGACCGACGCATCCGCAATGCGATAGGACTGGATATCCGCAAGGCTGCGCACCGCCCCGCCCAGGATCACCACCAGCAGCATGCCCCAGACCCAGGGGCTGCCGGGCAGCTCCATCACCCCCGCCGACAGCGGCAGCGACGTCACCAGCATCACCACCGTGGCCGAGACGAAGGCCGCCTGCGTCCCGTCCGCCTGCGCCACCGCCCGGCTGAGCGACAGCGCCACCGCGAACATCGCGGACGATGCCAGCGCCGCCAGCATCGCCGGCTCCAGCGCGCCCGCGCCGGGCCGCAGGATCACCACCGCGCCCATGAACCCCACCAGCACCGCCGCCCAGCGCCGCGGGCCGACCCGCTCGCCCAGGAACAGCGCGCCGATCAGCGTGGCGAAGATGGGCGCCGTGAAGAACAGCACCGTCGCGGTGGCCAGCGGGATTTCCGCCAGCGTGTAGAACCCCAGATGCGTCGCGCCCCCGATCAGCACGCCCCGCAGCAGATGCAGCCACGGCCGCGAGAAGCGCAGCCGCCGCATCGACGGCATGAACAGAAGCATCGGCAGGAAACAGGCCACCGTGGCCGCCGCGCGCAGGGTCACGATCATCCGGCTGTCGATGGTCAGCGACATCTCTCGCACCGCGATCGACATGGCGCTTGCCCCCACGACAGATATCAGCGCCCAGCCGATGCCGCGCAGATTGTCGATCTGCGGTGCGGCGGCGGGGGTGGCGGGGGTGGTGGCGGCATTGGTCATGCCCCCTTGAGTAGGATCGGCCGATGCCCGCCGCAAGCGCAAACACCGCGCCGATGCGGCCCTACGCGCGGCCCCCGGTTTTCCGGCGTTCATGCCCCCTCACGTTTTTTTTCGTGTGGGTTCCCGCGGCTTGATACTATGTGTTGCCCCGAAGTCGTGGCGCGCAGCGACAGGCGCTGCACAAGGGGAACGACATGAACCTGATGAAACAGATCCTGCTGGGCCTCGTGGCCGTCGTTGCCGCCGTGGCGATCTGGGCCGTCTACGTCCCCGCGGCCGCGCCGTATCTCGAACGCGCCGGGATCTACGACCTTCTCGGCATGGACCCCCCCGCGGGCGATGCCCAGGCGGCCGGCGGGCGCGGCTTCGGCGGCGGCGGCGCGACCCAGGTCACCGTCGCCCTGGCCCAGGAAGGCCGCGTCAACGCCCGCGTCTCGGCCATCGGCGACGGGCGCGCCGAACGCTCCGTCACCGTCCGCTCCGAGGCGACAGGCCTGATCCAGGAACTCGCCGTCGCCCCCGGCCGCTACGTCGAGGCGGGCGCGCTGATCGCCCGGCTGAACGACGACGCCGAACGCATCGCGCTGGAACGCGCGCGCCTGATGGTCGCCGACGCATCCGAGGATGTCGAACGCCTGCGCCAGCTGCGCGCCTCCGGCTCGGTTCCGGCAATCCAGATCCGCGAGGCGGAACTGGCGCTGCGCACCGCCGAACTGGAAGTCGAGCAGGCGGAATTCGACCTTGAGCAGCGCCGCATCACCGCCCCCATCGCCGGCTGGTTCGGCCTGCTGGAAGTAGAGCAGGGCGACCGCATCGGCGCGCAGGACGCCATCGGCGTGATCACCGACCGCTCGCGCATCCAGATCGACTTCCGCGTGCCCGAACGCTTCATCGGCCAGCTTTCCATCGGCATGCCGATCGAGGTGACGCCGCTCGCCCGCCCCGACGACGTGCTGGTGGGGGAAATCGTCGCCCTCGACAACGTGGTGGACCGCGCCAGCCGCACGCTGCGGGTGCAGGGCCGGCTCGACAATGCCCAGGATACGCTCCGCGCCGGGCAGGCGTTTTCCGTGGCGCTCAGCTTCCCCGGCGAAAGCCTGCCTTCGGTCGATCCGCTGGCGATCCAGTGGTCGGGCGACGGCTCCTTCGTCTGGGTCGCCCGCGACGGCAAGGCAGAGCGCGTGCCGGTGGTGATCCGCCAGCGCAACAGCGACAGCGTGCTGGTCGAGGCGCCCATCGCCCCCGGCGACCAGGTCATCATCGAGGGCGTGCAGACCCTGCGCCCCGGCGCCGACATCGCCATCGTGACCGGCGCTTCCGCCACGCTCGCTCCGCAGGCCGCCGCCCCGGCGCCGCGCGACATCTGATCCCGGCAGGAAAGGGGCAGACCATGCAGCAGACCCCCGACGCGGAACTCGCAGGCCGCTCCGGCACCGCGCTCTTCGTGCGGCGCCCGATCCTCGCCTTCGTGCTGAGCGCGCTCATCGTCATCGCCGGCCTCGCCAGCCTGTTCGGCGTCGAGGTGCGCGAGCTTCCGAACGTGGACCGCCCGGTGATCTCCGTCACCACCGACTTCCCCGGCGCCTCGCCGGAAACCGTGGATCAGGAAGTCACCAGCCGGATCGAGGGCGCCGTCGGCCGCGTCGCGGGCGTGCGCTCGATCTCCTCGAATTCCCGCTTCGGCCGCAGTCGCGTCACGCTCGAATTCGCCGAAGGCGCCGATATCGACGTGGCCGCCACCGACACCCGCGACGCCGTGGCCCGCATCGCCAACAGCCTGCCCGACGACGCCGAGACCCCCCGCATCGTCAAGGCCGACGCCGACGCGCAGCCCGTGGTGCGCATCGCCGTCACCTCTGCCACCCGCAGCGCGCAGGATCTCACCCGGCTGGTCCAGGACGAGGTGGAGGACCGCCTCATCTCCATCGAGGGGGTGGCCGATCTCCAGATCTATGGCGACCGCACGCCGATCTTCCGGGTGGACATCGACCAGCTTGAACTGGCCAGCCGCGGCCTGACGCTCGCGGACCTGCGCAACGCGCTCTCCGACGTGGCCTATGACGCGCCCGCAGGCGACCTGACCGGCGACCGCCAGTCGATCAACGTGCGCACCACCGCCACCGTCGCCTCTCCCGCCGCCTTCGAGGACCTGGTGATCCGCGACGATGTCCGCGTCGGCGACGTCGCCCGCGTCACCCTGGGACCAGAGCCGAACGAGTCGATCCTGCGCGCCAACGGCGAGACGGGCCTCGGCCTCGGCATCGTGCGCCAGGCGACCAGCAACACCCTCTCCATCTCCGAGGGGGTGCGCGCCACGGTCGAGGATCTGCGCCGCACCCTGCCCGGGGACGTCAACATCTTCATCACCTCCGACGACGCGGTGTTCATCAGCGGCTCCATCGACGAGGTGCTCAAGACCCTGCTCCTTGCCGTGGCCATCGTCGTCGTGGTGATCTTCGTGTTCCTGCGCGACATCCGCGCCACCATGATCCCCGCGCTGACCATGCCGGTCGCGCTGATCGGCACGCTGGCCGCCATCTACCTGGTGGGCTTCTCGGTCAACATCCTGACCCTGCTCGCCCTCGTGCTGGCCACCGGCATGGTGGTGGACGACGCCATCGTCGTGCTGGAAAACATCGTCCGCCGCCGCGCGGAAGGAATGGGCCCCCGCGCCGCCGCCGTCCTTGGCACCCGGCAGGTGTTCTTCGCCGTCGTCACCACCACCGCGACGCTGGCCGCCGTCTTCGTGCCGCTCTCCTTCCTGCCCGGCCAGGCCGGCGGGCTCTTCCGCGAATTCGGCTTCACCCTCGCCATCGCCGTGGGCCTGTCCTCGGTCGTGGCGCTCACCCTCTGCCCGGTCCTGGCCAGCAAGCTGCTGAAGGGCGCCGACCAGTCCTCGGGCGGGGGCTTCTTCGGCTGGATCGGCGACCGGCTTGCCGCGCTCTACGCCTCCACGCTGCGGGTGGCGCTGAACTACCCCCTCGTCATCGTGCTGGTCGCGGGCCTCTTCGCCGCCACCGCCGCGATGATGGCGGGCGGCATCCGCCAGGAACTCACCCCGCCCGAGGACCGCGCCGTGGCGCTCCTCAGCGTCTCGGCCCCGCAGGGCGTGTCGCTCGAATACACCGCCTCCAAGATGCGCGAGATCGAGTCGCTGGTGCAGCCGCTCCGCGAAAGCGGAGAGATCACCAACCTCTTCTCCATCACCGGCACCGGCTCGAACAGCCGCGGCTTCATGGTGATGACCCTTGCGCCCTGGAACGAACGCGCCCGCAGCCAGCAACAGATCGTCGCAGAGATCAACGGCAAGCTGCGCAGCGTCGTGGGCGTCCGCGCCTTCGCGATCCAGCCCAACTCGCTGGGCATCCGCGGCGCCGGCCGCGGCCTGACCTTCGCCGTCACCGGCAACGATTACGCCCAGTTGGCCGAGGTGTCCGAACGCCTGGTCGAGCGGATGCAGCAGAACCCCGATTTCGGCCAGGTCCGGCTGGAATACGAAACCACCCAGCCGCAACTCTTCATCGAGATCGACCGCACCCGCGCCTCGGACCTCGGCATCGACATCACCGGGCTGGGCGACGCGCTGCGCGCCGTGCTCGACGGGCGCAGCGTCGGCACCGTCTTCGTGGACGACACCAGCTACGACATCCAGATGCTGTCCACCTCGAACCCGGTGAACGATCCGGGCGACCTGGAAAACGTCTTCGTGCAGGCGGGCGACGGGCAGATGATCCCGATGTCCACCTTCGTCCGGCTGGAAGAACGCGCCGTCGCCCCCGAACTGGAACGCGAGGGGCAGAACCGCTCGGTGGAAATCTCCGCCGGCCTCACCCCCGCCATGTCGCTTGGCGCCGCGCTCGCGGAAGTGCAGCAGATCGCGGACGAGGTGCTTGCGCCCCAGAACATCGTCGTGCCGCTGGCCGAGGCGGCGACCCTCGATCAGACCTCCTCGGGGCTGTTCCTGACCTTCGGCTTTGCCATCCTCGTGGTGTTCCTCGTGCTCTCGGCGCAGTTCGAAAGCTTCATCTCGGCGATCGTGGTCATGGCCACCGTGCCGCTGGGCATCGCCTGCGCGATCTTCGCGCTGGTGCTGACCGGGCTCAGCCTGAACCTCTACAGCCAGATCGGGCTGGTGATGCTCATAGGGATCATGGCCAAGAACGGCATCCTGATCGTGGAATTCGCCAACCAGCTGCGCGACCGCGGCGATCCGATCCACAAGGCGATCCTCGACGCCTCCACCATCCGGCTGCGCCCGGTGATGATGACGATGATCTCGACCGTGCTGGGCGGCGTGCCGCTGATCCTGTCCGCCGGCGCCGGCGCCGAGGCGCGCGAGGCGCTGGGCTGGGTCATCGTCGGCGGGCTCGGGCTTGCGACGCTCTCGACGCTCTACCTGACCCCGGTGGCCTATCTCCTGCTCGCCCGCTTCTCCCAGCCCAAGGCCGAGGAAGAGCGGCGCCTGGTGCGCGAACTCGACGACGCGCTCAAGGGCAGCGGCGCGGGGGCCTGAGGGCTCACGCTCCCGGCAGCAGCACATGCGCCGCCGCGCCCGCCGCCAGGGCCGCGGCGGTCGCAAGCGCCAGCGGCAGCCAGTAGGCGCGCGGCCCGGCCGCGATCGCCAGCGACAGCCGCCCCACCGCGTTCGCGGCCAGCGCCACCAGCACCGCCCGCGCGATCAGCGCCGCCGGCAGCGTCTCGCCCCCCAGCCTCAGCGCGCTCAGCACCGCCACATCCACGTCAAAGGCGCCCGACAGCGCGCTGCTCGTCAGCAGGCTCGCCGCGCCGAAACGCGCGACCAGCGCGGCGCTCAGCGTCGATATCGCGGCAAAGGCGGTGGCAAAGACCAGCAGCGGGATCAGGTCGAACGGATTGCGCTGCACCTCTGCCGCGGGCGTCTCCCCGGCCTCGCCGCCGCGCAGCAGCACCAGCCCCGCCGCCCCGAAGGCCAGCGCCGCCGCCAGCGCGGGCGGCAGCAGCACGCCCAGGATCCCGGTCCCGCCCAGCAGGACCGCCACCACGCAGACCCGCAGCACCGACACCATCGCCGCCAGCGCCGCCGCCCCCGCAAGCGGGCGCACCTCTGCCGCCTGCCGCGCCAGCCGCCCGAAGGCCACCGTCACGGCGGTGGACGACGCCACCGCCCCCGCAAGCCCGCTGGTCAGCAGCCCCCGGCGCGGACCCAGGATGCGCACCGCGATATAGCCCAGGTAAGAGATGGTCGCGACCACCACCGTGAACAGCCAGATCTCGTGCGGGTTGAACCCGCCCCAGGGATCCAGGCTCCGGTCGGGCAGGATCGGCAGCACGATCGTGGTCATCGCCGCCAGCAGCAGCGCCGAGCGCAGTTCGGGCCAGGTCAGCCGCTTCAGCCCCTCGTGCAGCACCTCGCGGCTGGCCAGCATCCCCGCCAGCGCCGCACCCCCCGCCGCGGCCGCCCGGGTGTCGCCCGCCACCGCCAGCGCCCCCAGCGCAAAGACGCAGAGCCCCGCGACCGAGGCGGTGACGCTATAGCTCTCGTGCCGCGCCGCCTCCCGCGCCTCGAACCAGACGAAGGCGGCGGCGAATATCGCGAAGCCGGTCGCAAGGATGATCGCCGATCCCATCGCCTGCGAGAGTGCTGCGCAGATCCCGCCCAGAAGTCCCGCGATGGCATAGGTGCGGATCCCGGCCGCGCGGCTGCCCGCCGGCTGGTCGCGCTCGCGCCAGCCACGTTCGAGCCCGGTCAGCAGTCCGATGGCAAGCGCGACCGCGAAACGCAGGATGAGGTCGGTCATGGCGGCCCCGCAACTGTCCCCGGATCGGTGCCAATCCTAGCACGGGCAAGCGGCCCGTGGTGGCGATTGCGCAGGATCCCGGGGGGGGAACTGCGGTCCCGCCGAACGGCGGACGGGCCGCCGGTTGCGGATCATCGCGTTCAGGATGACGCGGATCCGGCGCGCGACGGCGATACGGACTGGCGTTGGCGCCTTTCCTGCCGCTTCCGTTCGTTCGCGCATCGCGATGCGTGCGCGCGGCGATGCAGGCAGCCTTGCGGACCTTGCGGCATCCCCCCGGATCCGCCGCGTGCCGCGCCCGGCGATAGCGGCGATCCGGCGTCGGCAGGGGGGGCGGATGTCGGGCAAACTGCCATACGCTTGCCATACGCGTGCCATACGCTTTTCCGATGCGTTTTTTCGTTGCGGGGCAAGCCGTTAGACGCGCCCCGCCCCGGTTCTCATTCCTGCGCCGCCGCCGTCGAGACGTAATGCGCCAGCGCGTCCAGCTCCTCCTCCGACAGGTGGTCGGTATAGGGCAGCATCGGCCCGATCCCTTCCGTGATCGCCCGGTAGACCACGTCGTAACTGGGCCTGAGCGAGGCAAAGGTCGGCCCGATCTCTCCGCTGGTGCCCGCATCCGCCAGCGTGTGGCAGATGCCGCAGGCGGGCTCCGCGCGCTCCAGGAACACGGTCCTGCCCAGCGCGAACTTCTCGTCCGCCAGCGCCGGAAGGGCGAACAGGGTAGCGGCCATGGCAAGGCCCGCCGCGCGGCCAATGGTGGTCAACATCTTGATATTTCCACGTCCATTCATGCGGGGATGGCCCCACCCCTAGGGGGCGGGGCCCTTGGGTCAGGCGACGGTCACGGTCACGCCGTGGACGCGCCAGCCGTTGTTGTTGTAGCCTGAATTGTTGGTCTCGGTGACCTCCGGCTGGGCATTGCCCTCGCTGTCGGTCGCCCGCGACATCAGCTGGTGCTCGCCGGGGGCAAGCTCCACCATCGCGGCGAAGACGCGCCAGCCGAAGCGGCCCAGGTCGGGGCCGACGAACTCCGCCGCCTGCCAGGTCGCGCCGCCATCGGCGGACACCTCGACTCCGCTGACCGCGTTGTAGCCGCCAAAGGCGACACCGGTGATCACCACCGGCCCCGCCCCCGCGCTTTCCAGCGGACCGGTGATCCAGGACTTCACCTCCATCTTCCAAACCGACGGATGCTCCGGCGTGGACGACGTGCCATAGGGCGCCAGCCGATAGCGGGTCTGCTGGATCCGCGCGGGTGATTGTTCGGTGGTGAAGGCAAGCTTTTTCAGGTACTTGACGTTGTTCACCCCGGTGTAGCCCGGCACGATCATCCGCAGCGGACCGCCATGAGCCAGGCTGATCGGCTCGCCGTTGATGTCCCAGGCAAGCAGGATGTTGTCGAGTTCCTCGACCGGAACCGACCGCTCCACGAGCACGCTCAGCGGGTCGATTCCCTCGGGGATCTCCTCGCCGCCGGTGCCGGTGACATAGACCGCGCCCGGCGCGACGCCGCCCAGCGCCTCGACCACGCGGCCAAGCGGCACGCCGGTCCAGATCACGTTGCCGGCGGCCCCGGTCATCCACTGGGTGCCGCTGATTTCCTCGGGATAAAGGCCGCGGCCATTGCCCGAGCATTGCAGCACCATGGCGACCGACTCGATCCCCAGCGTCTTCAGCTCGCCCACCGTCATGCTGCGCGGATTGGCGACGCCCGCGATCTCGACTTCCCAGGCGTCCCGGTCCTCGACCACCGACGCCGAGGGCGGGGTGACGTTGTTGCGGATGTAGAGCTTGCTTTCCGGCGTGATGAGCGAGGTGCCGATGGCGCCACGCTGCGTCTCGATGGTGTTGTTCGAGTGCAGGATCATCGCGTCCGGCACCTTGAAGCTGACATAGTCCGGCAGCGCTGTCGCCGCCTCCTGCGCGCTTGTGCGGACGCCCGCAGCCAGCAGGCCCGCGCTCATCGCGGTGCCGGCCAGCAGGTAGCGTCGCTTGAGATCTATGGTCTCTTGCATGCGTCTTCCTCCCAAAGTCCTTGAACGACCGGGGAGCAAGGCACGCGCCCCAGTCCACTCAAGACGAACGGGAGGGCGCGAATATTCCCGAGGCAGCGAAAGAATCAGGCCAGGCAGCGTTGGCGCGCGCCATCGAGGGCTGCCAGCAGATCGGTCCGGTCGCCGCGTTCCGCGCGGGTCGCCGCCTTCAACGAACTGGCGATGGTGGCAAAGCGGACCTGGTCCATCGCTCGGGCGATCAGCACATACTCGGCCGGGCCGGCCTGCCAGGTCGCGCTGAGCACGCCGTCGCGGGTTTCCAGCGCCAGCCCGTCCGCGGTGGGGTCCGCCGGACGGGGCTGGGCGAACAGGCTCAGCCGGCAGCCGTTGCGCCCGGTGAACACGGCGTGGCGGGTGCCGTCCTCCAGTTCCTGTTCCTGTACCAGGGTCAGGCCGGTCGCCGCCATCAGGGGCACGATCCGCGCCGACCAGTCCGACGGCGCGCGGCCCGCCATGTCCTGCGCCAGGCCGCCGTCATGGCGGGCGACAAGCGCCGCCACCGGGTCGCCTGCGGCGTGGTCGGTCGCGGCATCGGGCGCCAGCAGCAGCCCGGCGCCGAGAACCAGCGCCGCGACCGCGGCCACCGCGCCAAGGCGGGCAAGCCTGCGCCCGCGCGGCGCTGCCGGTGCGGGTTCCGGCACCTGGTCGGGTTCCGGGGCAAGCCCGGCCACCGCGGCGCGGAGATCCTGCAAGCTGGCAAGCCGCGCCGCCAGCGCCGGATCGGCCGCGACGGCCCGCGCCACGCGCGCGGCGGACGCGCTGTCCAGTTCGCCGTCGGCATAGGCATTCAGGAGTTCGAGCGAGATCCTATCGCGCGCCACGCTGCGCTCTCCTTCGTCTTTCCGCCTCGAGGTCCACGACCCCGCCTTCCGCAAGCAGTTCCGCCAGCGCCAGGCGCGCCCGCGAGATGCGGCTCATCACCGTTCCGCGCGGTACCCCCAGGATATCCGCGACATCCTGATAGCTGAACCCGCCCAGATCCACCAATGCAAGAACGTCGCGGTGATCCTTGGCCAGCCGGAAAAAGGCCTGCCGCACGGCGATCCGGGTCACGATCACCCCGTCGGGAAAGTCGCGCGGCGGCCCGCTCTCGTCCTCGGCTGCGTCCTGTTCCGCGCGGTCGCGGCGGGTGCGGGCGCGGATATCGTCGATCCACAGGTTGCGCAGGATGGTGAAGAGCCAGGCGCGCACGGCGGTCGGCTTGTCCGGCCAGTGGCGGGTGGACATGGCGCGCAGGGCGCAGTCCTGAAGCAGATCTGCGGCGCGGTCCGGATCGCGCGACAGGCTCAGCGCATAGCCGTAAAGGCCGCGCCGATGCTCGCCCAGCAGGTCTTCGCGCTTGCTCCCCATCCAGTCTCTCCGGACTGCGTCATGCTGCCACATCTAGCCCAGGTGCCGGGGCCGCTCAAGCCGGCGTTTCCGCGGGGGCCTGCCGCCCGACTGCCGCCCGACTGCCGCGGTTTGATCCATGTCATTGTGCAGGCGGGATTATTCCTGCGCTGATGGTGTGCGTTACGCCATGCCGTACGGAACGGAACCGGAGGATCCCCATGCGCAGCCTGCTGTCGGCCCTGCTCGTCACAGCCATCGCAAGCCCGTTGGCGGCACAGACGCTCGAGGTGGTTCCGCAGGACATCACCGAGTGGAAGGCCGTGCATGGCCAGGTCGAGACGCGCGACCGGGTGCCTGCGCGGGTGCGCATCGGCGGCAGTATCGTCGAGCTGACCGTGACCGAGGGCGACCGGGTCGAGGCCGGCCAGCAGATCGCCCTGGTGCGGGACGACAAGCTGGAGTTCCAGCTTGCCGCCATCGACGCGCAGCGCGAGGCGCTGGCGGCGCAGATGCAGACCGCGACCGCCGATCTGGAGCGGGGGCGCGAGTTGCTGGAGCGTGGCGTCATTTCGAACCAGAGGCTGGAACAGCTGCAATCGGCGGTGGACGTGATCGCGGGCGAGATGCGGGCGCTGCAAAGCCAGCGGCTGGGCGTCGAGCAGCAGGTGACCGAGGGCGCGGTGATTTCCCCCGAAGCGGGGGTCGTGCTGGACGTGCCGGTGGCGCGCGGCTCTTTCGTGACACCCGGCGAGGCGGTCGCGGTGATCGGTGGCGGCGGGGTGTTCCTGCGCCTTGCCGTGCCCGAACGCCACGCCGCCAGCCTGTCCGAGGGCGACGTGATCGAACTTGGCAGCGGCGGGCAGCGCGGAACGCTGGCGCGGCTTTATCCGCAGATCTTCGAGGGCCGGGTCGAGGCCGATGTCGAGGTCGAGGGGCTGGACGCCCGTTACGTCGGCCGCCGTCTGCCGGTACGCCTGCCCGTGGCCACCCGCAGCGCGATCCTGGTGCCGCAGGCCGCGCTGAGCCGGGCCGGGGGGCTGGATTTCGTCACCGTGGAAGCCGCGGGCGGCGAAGTCCGCCGCACCGTGGTGCCCGGGGCCGAGATCTTGCGCGACGGCGAGCCCTGGCGCGAGATCCTGACAGGGCTTGTCCCCGGCGACATGGTGGTGCTGTCCGATGAGTGAGGGCGAGGGACCGGGCCTGGGGCTGGCCGGGCGGCTGACGCGCGCCTTCATCGCCTCGCCGCTGACGCCGCTCATCCTGCTGGCCTCGCTGGCGGTGGGGCTGATCGCGCTGATGAGCCTTCCGCGCGAGGAAGAGCCGCAGATCTCCGTGCCGCTGGTGGACATCCATGTCAGCGCCGACGGGCTGAGGGCCGAGGATGCGCTGAAGCTGGTGACCGAGCCGCTGGAAGGGATCGTCAAGGGCATCGACCAGGTCGAGCATGTCTATTCCGACACCCGCGACGACCAGGTCATGGTCACCGCCCGCTTCGTGGTGGGCGTCTCGTCGGATACCGCGATCCTGCGGGTGCGGGACAAGATCCTGGCCAATCTCGACCGGATCCCGGTGGGTATCCCCGAGCCGATGGTGGTGGGGCGCGGGATCGACGACGTGGCCATCGTCGCGCTGACCTTCTCGCCCGGGACCGGGCAGGACATGCTGACCGCCGCCGACCTGACCCGGCTCGCCCGCGAGGTCGAGACGGAACTGGCGCGGATCCCGGATATCGGCCTGACCTACCTGGTCGGCGCGACGGATGAGGCGCTGCGCATCGCGCCCGACCCCGAGCGGCTGGCGCTTTACGGCGTCACGCTTCAGCAGCTTGCGGCCAAGGTCGAGGGGGCGAATGCTGCCGCACCGGCGGGGCTTCTGCGCGACCGGGGGCAGCAGGTGGGGCTGGTGATCGGGCGCACGCTCGCCACCCCCGAGGAAATCGGCAACCTGGAGCTGACGACCCGCGACGGGCGCACGGTCTATGTGCGTGACGTGGCCGACGTGGCCTTCGTGCAGGATCTGGACGAGGCGCATGTGGCGACCCTGGTCCGTGACGCCGAGGGGGTGGCGGAACGCCGGCCCGCGGTGACGCTGGCGCTGGCCAAGCGCGCCGGGGCCAATGCCGTGACCGTGGCCGAGGAGGTCCTGCACCGGGTCGAGGCGATGCAGGGCCGCCTGATCCCCGACAGCGTGGATATCGAGGTGACGCGCAACTACGGCGAGACCGCCGACGAGAAGGCCAACGAGCTGCTGTTCCACCTGGCGCTGGCCACGGTTTCCATCGTGGCGCTGGTGCTGGTGTCGATCGGCTGGCGCGAGGCGGTGGTGGTCGCCGTGGTGATCCCGGTCACGATCCTGCTGACGCTGTTTGCCGCCTGGATCATGGGCTACACGCTGAACCGGGTGTCGCTGTTCGCGCTGATCTTTTCCATCGGGATCCTGGTGGACGACGCCATCGTTGTGATCGAGAACATCGCCCGCCACTGGGCGATGAAACGCCCGGGCCGCAGCCGGCTTCAGGCCGCGGTCGAGGCGGTGGCAGAGGTGGGCAATCCGACCATCGTCGCGACCCTGACCGTGGTGGTGGCGCTGCTGCCGATGCTGTTCGTGTCGGGCCTGATGGGACCCTACATGAGCCCGATCCCGGCCAATGCCTCGGCGGCGATGATCTTTTCCTTCTTCGTGGCGGTGATGATCACGCCCTGGCTGATGCTGAAAATTGCAGGCCGCGCGATGGTCGAAGGACATGGCGAGGAGGGCGCCCATGCGGCGGGCGGCGGGCTGGGCCGGCTTTATGCCGCCGTTGCCCGGCCGGTGCTGCGCAGCAAGGGCCGAAGCCTGATGTTCCTTCTGGTCGTGGCGGCGCTGTCCTTCGGGTCGCTCGTGCTGCTTTACACACGCGACGTGACGGTCAAGCTGCTGCCCTTCGACAACAAGTCCGAACTCGCGGTGGTGATCGACCTGCCCGAGGGCGCCTCGGTCGAGGCGACGGACGCCGTCGCGCAGGCGGTGGCCCGCGTGGCGCTGGACCTGCCCGAGGTGATCTCGGCGCAGACCCATGCCGGGACGGCGGCGCCCTTCAACTTCAACGGGCTGGTGCGCCACTACTACCTGCGCCAGTCGCCCGGGATGGGCGAGGTGCAGCTGAACCTGGATGCCAAGGATCACCGGGATCGCACCAGCCATCAGATCGCGCTCGACCTGCGCGCGCGGCTGACGGCGCTTGAGATCCCCGAAGGCACGGTGCTGAAGGTGGTCGAACCGCCCCCCGGCCCGCCGGTCATCGCGACCCTGCTGGCCGAGATCTATGGCCCCGACCAGGCGACGCGGCATGCGGTTGCGGCGCGGGTGCGCAGCGCGTTCGAAGAGGTGCCCTTCATCGTCGACGTGGACGACAGCTACGGCGAACAGGCGCCGCGCCTGCGGGTTGGGCTGTCGCCCGGCGACATGGATTTCTTCCGCGTGCAGGAACGCGACGCGCTCGACACGCTGCGCCTGCTGAACGGCGAGACGACGATCGGCTATTCCCACCGTGGCGAGGGGCGCCCCCCCATCCCCATCGTGATCGCCCGCGACCGGGCCGACCGCATGCTGGACGAGCGCAGCCTGTCCACCCCGGTGCCGGCCAATGCGCTGCCCGGCGCGCGCGGCGTGGTGGAGCTGGGCGACATCGTGACGGTGGCCGAGGAGCGGACATCGTATCCGCTGTTCCGGCACAACGGGCATGACGTGGTGATGGTCACGGGCGAGCTTGCGGGCGACTTCGAGGCGCCGCTCTACGGGATGCTGGCGGTGTCGGACCGGCTGGACGCGATGGGCTGGAGCGACCTGCCCAAGCCCGAAATCCGACTGAACGGCCAGCCCGACAGCGCCGAGACGCCGGTCCTCCTGTGGGATGGCGAGTGGGAGGTGACATGGATCACCTTCCGCGACATGGGGGCGGCCTTTGGCGTGGCGCTGCTGGGCATCTACATCCTGGTGGTGGCGCAGTTCGGATCCTTCCGCCTGCCGCTGGTGATCCTGACCCCGGTGCCGCTGACATTCCTGGGCATCATGGGCGGGCACTGGCTGTTCGGCGCCCCCTTCTCGGCCACCTCGATGATCGGTTTCATCGCGCTGGCGGGCATCATCGTGCGCAACTCGATCCTGCTGGTGGATTTCATCCGACATGCCGACCCCGAGGGAAAGGTGAGCGTGGAGATCCTGATCGAGGCGGGGGCGACCCGGTTCAAGCCGATCCTGCTGACCGCCATCGCGGCGATGATCGGGGCCGCCGTGATCCTGGCGGACCCGATCTTCCAGGGCCTCGCCATATCGCTTCTGTTCGGGCTTCTGTCCTCGACCGCGCTGACGGTGCTGGTGATCCCGGCGATCTACCGGGTGTTCAAGACCTGAGGGATCGGCCGGACGGTCGCCATGAGACGCGCGTCGGGCAGGCTGTGGATCAGGTTGGCCGTCATGGCGCCGGCCAGGTCGTCGCGGGCCAGCACCACGACCGAGCCGCCGAACCCGCCGCCCGTCAGCCGCGCGCCGGTGGCGCCGGCCTGAAGCGCGGCCGCGACGAGGGCGTCCACCTCGGGCACCGACACGGCATAGTCGTCGCGCTGGGAGGCGTGGCTTGCGACCATCAGCGCACCGAAGGCGTCCGCGTCTCCTGTCTCCAGCGCGGCGATGGCGTGCGCCACGCGGGCATTCTCGGTCACGACATGGCGCGCGCGGGCCGACAGCGGCGCGGGCAGGGCGGCGATCCGGTCCATCGCCCTTTCGTCCAGATCGCAAAGCTGGCCGACGCCCAGGCTTGCGCAGGCGGCGCGGCACTCCTCGACGCGGCGCGCATAGCCGTCATCGGTCAGCTTGTGGCCGACGCCCGAGTGGATCACGAGGAAGCTGTAACCGGGCAGGAGGGGCAGCATCCGGTGCGACAGGCTGACGGTATCGAGGAACAGGGCGGTGCCGGGGCGCCCCACCGAAGAGGCGAACTGGTCCATCACCCCGCAGGGCAGGCCCACGAAATCGTTTTCCACGCTGCGGGCAAGGGTCGCGCGGGCGACCGGGTCGCGTGCCACCCCTTGCAGCGCGTCCGCCGCGCGGATCGCGGCGACCTCGATCGCGGCGGAGCTGGAGAGCCCCGCCCCAACCGGCAGGTCGCTTGCGACGGTTGCGCGCAGCCCGTCGCGTTCAAGGGTCTGCCGCGCCGCGACCACGAGGCTGCCGAGTGCATAGTCGCTCCAGTCGCCGCTGGCCGTCTCTGCGATGTGGCGGCGGCGGGCGTCGGCGAAGCCGTCGCTTGCGATATCGAGGCGGCCGGGCGCATCGCCCCGGCCAAGGGCCACGGCGGTGCCAAGTTCCAGCGCCACGGGCAGCACGCAGCCGCCATTGTAGTCGGTATGCTCGCCCATCAGGTTCACCCGGCCGGGCGCGAAGGCGACGGCTGCGGGTGGGGTGCCGAAGCGGCGCTCGAAGGCCTCGGCCGCCCGCCGTTCAAGGGCCGCGCTCATCCGTCTTCCCCCTTGAACTTGTAATGCAGGTCGGGCAGGTCGCGCAGCCGTGCGGCGGCGGTTTCCGCCGTCAGGTCGCGCTGCGCCTCTGCCAGCATCTCGAAGCCGACCATGAACTTCCGCACCGTGGCCGACCGCAGAAGCGGCGGGTAGAAATGCGCGTGCAACTGCCAGTGGTCCTGCGCGCCCGGTGTCATCGGGGCGCCGTGCCAGCCCATCGTGTAGGGGAACTCGATCCCGAACAGGTTGTCGTAGCGGGTGCAGAGCCGCTTGAGGATGTCGGCCAGCGCGTCCCGCTCTGGCGGGGCCAGGTCGGGCAGGCGCAGGACGTGGCGGCGCGGCAGGACCAGCGTCTCGAAGGGCCAGACCGCCCAGTAGGGCACGACCGCCAGCCAGTGATCGTTCGCGACCACGACGCGGCTGCCGTCCGCGGCCTCGCGCCCGGCATAGTCGAGCAGGAGCGGCGTGCCGTGGCGCGCGAGATAGGCCGCCTGCGCCGCATCCTCGCGCCGCACCTCGTCGGGCAGGAAGCCGGTCGCCCAGATCTGCCCGTGCGGATGCGGGTTCGAGCAGCCCATCAGCGCGCCCTTGTTCTCGAAGACCGCCACCCAGGAGTGGGTGCGGCCAAGCTGTTCGATCTGCGCGGCCCAGAGATCGACGATGCCCCGGATCGCCTGCACCGGAAGTTCGGGCAGGGTCAGGTCATGGCGCTCGGAGAAGCAGATCACCCGCGCGGCGCCGCGCACGGTTTCGGCACGGAACAGCGGGTCGTCGCTGGCGAAGGACGGCGCGTCCCCGAGCAGGGCGGGAAAGTCGTTCGCGAAGACATGGGGCCCGCGATAGTCGGGGTTGACCGCACCCGTGACCCGGCGGTTGCCCGCGCAGAGATAGCACTCTGGGTCGTGAGCCGGGCGGCTCGAGGGTGCGATTTCCTCGGTCCTGCCCTGCCAGGGGCGCTTGTTGCGATGGGGCGAGACCAGAACCCACTCGTCCTTGAGCGGGTTGTAGCGGCGGTGCGGCCATTCCTCGAACAGATCGTTCATGCGCGCCGTGCCTCTGCCCGGGCGAAGGGGCCGTATTGCGGCGCGCGGTGCCAGGCCCATGCGCTTTCGATGATCCCGGCGATGTCGGGGATCCGCGGCTGCCAGCCCAGCAGATCCCGCGCCTTGCGGCTGTCGGCCACCAGGATGCCCGCATCGCCCGCCCGGCGTGGGGCGGTGCGGACGGGGATCTTGCGGCCGGTCACCGCCTCGGCCGCCTCAAGCACCTCGCGGATGGTGAAGCCGGTGCCGTTGCCAAGGTTGAAGACATGGGCGCCGTCGTTGCCCGCCATCCAGTCGAGGGCGGCAAGATGGGCGCGGGCGATGTCGTTCACATGGACATAGTCGCGGATGCAGGTGCCGTCGCGCGTGTCGTAGTCGGTGCCGAAGATGTCGAGCGCGGGTCGCTCGCCAAGCGCTGCAAGCAGCACGTTCGGGACCAGGTGCGTCTCGGGGTCGTGCGCCTCGCCCAGGCCGCCCGAGGGGTCCGCGCCTGCGGCGTTGAAGTAGCGGAAGCTGACCGATCGGATGCCATGGGCGCGGGCGTGGTCCTCCAGCACCTGTTCCATCATCAGCTTGGAGCGGCCATAGGGGTTGATCGGGTTCTGCGGATGCGTCTCGGCGATCAGGTCGCTGACCGGGTTGCCATAGACGGCGGCGGTCGAGGAAAACACCAGCCGGTCGCAGTCTGCGGCGCGCATGGCGTCGAGCAGGTTCAGCGCGCCCACCACGTTGTTGCGGTAGTAGAGATCGGGCGCCGTGACGGACTCGCCCACCGAGATCAGGGCCGCGAAGTGATAGACCGCGTCGAAGCCGCGCCCGGCAAAGGCCCTGGCGAGGGTTGCGGGGTCGAGCAGGTCGCCCTCGATCACCTGGATGCCGGACGGCAGGGCCGCGCGGTGCCCCTGCGAGAAGTTGTCGAACACCACGACCTCGTGCCCGTGCCGCAACAGCATCCGCACCATGTGCGAGCCGATATAGCCCGCGCCGCCGCAGACCAGGATGCGCGGTTGCCGTGTCGCGCTCATCGGATCCGTGCCTCGGTTTCGGCGTCGAACAGGAAGGCGCGGGCGGGATCGAAGCGCAGGGCGACGGTCTGGCCCGCGCGGGCGCGGGTGTCGCCGCGTTCCTCGACGATCAGCCGCTCGCCGGTGGGCGCGGTGAGATAGGCGTAGGACACGCCGCCCAGCGCCTCGGTCAGTTCCACGCGGTGGGTGTCGCCATCGGCAATGGTCAGATGCTCGGGGCGCAGGCCGATCTGCACCCGCGTCCCGTCCGAGGGCAGGCCGAGGGGAAGCGCCACGTCCGATCTCAGGCCCGGCACCGCGACGCTGTCGCCCTGCACGGTGCCGTCGAGGAAATTCATGGCCGGAGAGCCGATGAACCCCGCGACGAAGCGGTTGTCCGGATCGCGGTAGAGATCGAGCGGCGCGCCCACCTGTTCGATCCGGCCCGCGCGCAGCACGACGATCTTGTCCGCCAGCGTCATCGCCTCTACCTGGTCGTGGGTGACGTAGATCATCGTCGCGCCGATTTCCTTGTGGAGGCGAGCGATTTCTACCCGCATCTCGACGCGCAATTCCGCATCGAGGTTCGAGAGCGGTTCGTCGAAGAGGAACACCTCGGGCCCGCGAACGATGGCCCGGCCGATGGCGACGCGCTGGCGCTGGCCGCCCGACAGCGCCGCCGGCTTGCGGTCGAGATAGGCGTCGAGCTTCAGGATCTTTGACGCGGCGGCAACTTGTCGCGGATCACGTCCACGGCGTGACCGTTCATCTTCAGCCCGAAGCCCATGTTCTCGGCCACCGTCATGTGCGGATAGAGCGCGTAGGTCTGGAACACCATCGACACCCCGCGCTGGGCCGGGTCGAGCCGGGTAACATCGCGCGCCCCGATCCGGATGGCGCCGCCTGTCGTTTCCTCCAGCCCCGCGACCATGCGCAGGAGGGTGGACTTGCCGCAGCCCGACGGGCCCACGAATACGCAGAATTCGCCATCCGCGATCGTCAGGTCCACACCGTGGATCACCTGCGTCTCGCCGTAGCGCTTGACGACCTTTTCCAGGGTCACTCCCGTCATGTCAGGCTCCTTCCTGCCGTACGGTCCTGTCCGGCCGCATCAGGCCGCGGATCGTCTCGATTTCCGCCGGATCATAGGGGCTGCCATCGGCGTGCAGCACATCGTGAAACCACAGGCCCCGGTCGGCCCTGCCGCCATGGGTGCGCACCAGCGCCTCGGGCCAGGGGGCGTCGGTCTGGGTTCGGCCGCGCACCAGCCCCCACTGGAAGCAGCCGACGCCGCGATCGTGGAACATGCGCAACTGATCCGAGATGCGGCTGTCCACCGCGCGCGCCATCCATTCGGTGCACAGCATCGGGCGGTCGAGCACCTCGAGATAGTCGATGAACTTCGCGACCTGGCCCGCGCGCCAGTAGGCGTGAAAGGTGATGATGTCGGAATGCAGCAGCGCGCTGCGGTCGATCTCGGTCTGGTAGGGGTGGACGTTCTCGCCGGGCAGCGGCGTGGTCCAGGCGCCCACCGTCAGCGGATGGATCGGTGCCTCTGCCCGGACCCAGGCGAAGCTCGCCTCCATCAGATCCCTGGAATGCGGGACCAGCGCATCGGTATAGAGCGAGAATCCCCCGCCCGAGAACTGCATGCGGTTGCCGGGTTCGTTGTAGATGTCCCAGAACAGCACCCGGCGGTCATGGCCGAAGCTGCGCACGATGTCGCGGGCATAGGCTTCGAGCGCGGGCCAGCTGTTGCGGTCCATCACCGTGGCGCGGCCGGGGCTTGCCACCGCGCGGCCGTTGTGGACGCCGGGCAGGGGGTCGGGCTGCGGGCCATAGACCGGTTCCGCGCCGCCGAAACCGCAATCGTCGAAAAGGCAGGGCACGGTCCGGATGCCCAGCCGCGTGGCGGTGTCGAGAAACCAGTCCAGCCGCCCGATCAGGCCGTCGCGGTCGTGCTTCCAGACCAGGAAATGCAGGTTCACCCGGCAGGCGTTGTAGCCGATTTCTGCGGCCCAGCCGAGTTCGCGTTCGATCGTGGCACGATCAAAGCTGTCGCGGTGCCACATCTCGAGGAAGTTCACCGCCGTCGAGGGCAGGAAGTTGAAGCCGCAGATCCAGGGGGTGGAGGCCCACCAGGCCTTTGCGTCCTCTTCGCTCCATCGTTCCATCGGGTTCGCTTTCGGGCATCTGTCGTGAAGTGGCCCCGCCGCGTCGGGCGGCGGGGCGCTCGGGGCTCAGCGGTCGAGCAGGTCCTGGACCTCGTACTGTGCATCCAGCAGCGCGTCCGCCACCGGCTTGCCGGTCAGCCAGATCGCCTGCAATTCGCGGTTCAGCACGTCCTGGATGGCGCCATACCGCTGCGATGCGGGCGTGTCGCGCGCGATGTCGGCGGTCGCGGTGTATTCGGACCGGTGCGGCAGGTTGGCGTATTCCTCGCCCTCCAGCACCGAGTTGCGCACCGCCATGTGGCCGGTGCGGGCCCAGTCGATGTTGTGGTCGTTGATGAAGGCCAGAACCTTCAGCGCGGCCTGATAGGTCTCGGGGTCGTTCGCCTTCACGGAGGCGGGGATGGCCCACATGTGGCTGTCGGCCCAGGTCGCCCCCTCGCTGAACAGCGTCGGGAAATCGGCCGCGTAGTAGCTGTCGAGCGCGGTTTCTTCCTTTGCCGCCTCGGCGTCGTAGAAATCGACGACCCAGGTACCGTTCACCAGCACCGCCGCCTCTCCGTTCAGGAAGGCCTGCTGGCTGTCGGCGTAGTTCAGCTGCGGATTGGCGAGCCCTGCATCGAAAAGCTGGGTGATCGCGGTGATGGCGGCGCGCGCCTCCTCGGTGTCGATCGTCGCCTCGTCCCCCTCGAAGATGTTCGAGCCCTGCTGCCACAGAAGCGCCAGCACCAGCCGCACGCCGATCGGGAACTGGGCGAAGTCGGCGGCGAGGTAGTCCTTGCCGGTCGCCTCCTTCACCTTCCGTGCATGTTCGAGCAGTTCCTCGGGCGAGGAGGGCAGGATCGGCTTGCCGTCAGCGACCAGCCCGGCCTCTTCCATGATGTCCATGTTGAGGTGCCAGAGATTGGCATGCAGGTCCATCGGCACGGCCACGATCCGGCCCTCGTGCGTGACCGCCTCGCGCGCCGTCTCGACCCAGTCGGCGGGATCGATGCCGGCGGCGTCCAGGTCATCGGTCAGGTCGGCAAAGGCGCCGAGCGAGGCGAACTCGGGCAGGCTGCTGCGATGAAGCACATGGATGCTGGGCGGCGTGCCGGAGGCGTAGGTCGCCTTGATCTGGTCGTAGTAGTTGCCCCAGTCGGTGGGCAGGGTGTTGACGCTGACGCCCTCGATCTCGGCGTCGGCTGCGTTGATGATCGACTGGATGATGCAGGCCTCGCCGACGCTGGTCCTGGTGTCGGTTCCCGCATCCTCGCAGGCCCCGAAGAAGCGGCCGAGTGTGACCTCCTGCGCCATGGCGCCGGTCGCCAGCAGCGTGGCGGCAAGGGTGCCGAATATGATCCGTTTCATGCGTTTCCTCCCGTTTGTGCGGATTTGAAGTTGGCGTTGCTCATCCCTTGCTTCCGCCCACGGTCATGGCCTGCACGACGTAGCGCTGGAAGATCAGGAACAGGATCACGACCGGAAGCGAGGCGATCACGCCCGAGGCCATGACGCGGCCGAGCCCCTCCGATTGCGCGAAGTTCGACTGGATGCTGGCAAGCCCCAGGGTGATGGTGAAGTATTCCCGCTGCTGCGCCGAGACGAGCGGCCAGAGATAGTCGTTCCAGGCGTAGAGAAAGGTCAGGATCGCCAGCGTCATCATCGCGGGCCGCGCGAGCGGCAGCATGACGTACCAGAAGATCCTGAGCCAGCCGACCCCGTCGAGACGCGCCGCCTCCTCGATGTCGCGGGGGATCGCGCGGAAGAACTGCATCATCAGGAAGACGCCGATCGGCACCGCCATGCGCGGCAGGATCAGCGCGTGGTAGCTGTTGTGCCAGCCCAGGTCCGCGAACATCGTGTAGAGCGGGATGAACACCGCCTGTTCGGGCACCATCAGCCCGATCAGGCACAGGACGGTGATCGTGCGCTTGCAGGGGAATTCCAGCCGCGCCAGCGCATATCCGGCGGTGGTGGACACGGTCAGCACGCCCAGCGTCATGCCGGCCGCCACGATGATCGAATTGAGAAACCACCACGGCGTCTGGCCGAAGGCGAAGAGATCCGCGTAATTCTGCGCCGTGAAGGGCAGGGGGACCAGCCCGAAGGCCGTGCTGGAGGTGGTGCGCGCCAGAACGTCGTTGGGCTGGAATGACAGCGACAGCATCCACAGCGTCGGCACGAGCCAGAGAAAGGCGGGGATCGAGAGCGCGATCACGAGCAGGGTGTAGCCGCGGCTGGCCATCATTTCTTCTCCCGTCCGATGATGAACTGGATGACCGAGAAGCTGCCCATGATGACGAACAGGAACACCGCCATGGCCGAGGCGCGGCCAAGCTCGCTGTCGCGGAACCCGGTCTGGTAGATGTAGCGCACCAGCACCTGCGTGGTGTCGTTGGGCCCGCCCTGCGTCATCAGGTGCGACTGCCCGAAGACCTGGAAATGCAGGATGATCTGAAGGATCACCACCAGCGTGATCGTCCGCTTGAGATTGGGCAGGGTGATGTGCCGGAACGCGCGTGCGCCGGTGCAGTTGTCCAGCGCCGCCGCCTCGTAGAGATCCCTCGAGATGTCCTGAAGCCCGGCCAGGAACAGGATCATGGCGATGCCCAGCGACCACCAGA